>JAKFEZ010000011.1:0-44238 GCA_036675435.1 Ramlibacter sp.
CGGTGGGCGCTGCGAAATCAGGCACCGAGCTCAACGCCCGTGCCATCTTCAAGGCGGCCGGATTGGCTTATGGCGACCTGTCCAAGGTCGAGTACCTGCCCTTCGGCGAGTCGGTGGAGTTGATCAAGAACCGCCAGCTCGACGCGACCTTGCAGTCCGCCGGCCTGGGCGTCGCCTCGATTCGCGACCTGGCCACGGCCGTGAAGATCGTGGTGGTGGCGGTGCCCGCCGACGTCGTGGCCAAGGTCGGCGACCCGGCCTACCAGGCCACGGTGATTCCGGCCAATACCTATGCCGGGCAAACTGCCGACGTCCCCACGGCGGCGATTCCGAACTTCCTGGTCACGCACTCCGGTGTTTCCGATGCACTGGCGTACCAGATGGCCAAGAGCCTGTACGACAACATCGACACCCTGTACGCGGCCCACAACGCGGCCAAGGCCATCAAGCGTGAGAACGCCGTCAAGGGCATGCCGGTGCCGCTGCACCCCGGCGCCGAGCGCTACTTCCGCGAAGTGGGCCTGGTCAAGTAGGCCCCACCGGCAGCCGACCATGGCGCAATGCGGCCTGAACCTTCGGTTCGGGCCGCTCTTTCGTTTTCCCTTCCAGCTTGCTTCACGAGGATGCGGCCATGAGTTCAAGCCCAGACAACCAGCCTGAAGGCCTGCGCGGTGCCATCTTCTGGATCGCGCTGCTGTTCTCTTCCTTCCAGATCATCACGGCGGCATTCAGTCCGCTGTCCAGCCAGGTCGTGCGCGCCATTCACGTGGGCTTCGTGTTGCTGATGGTGTTCGCGCTGATGCCTTCTTTTCGTGCTGGCGGCACTGGCGGGCGAACCCTGGCCTGGACGATGGGGCTCGTCGGCTTTGCGTTCAGCTTCTACCACTGGATCTTCGAGGCCGACCTTACCTTGCGCGCCGGCGAACTGACCCGCGCCGACTGGGTCATCGGCGTGGTCACGCTGGTGCTGGTGTTCGAAGCGGCGCGCCGCATGATGGGCCTGGCGCTGCCGCTGATCTGCGCTGCGTTCCTGGCCTACGGCCTGTTCGGCGAGTACCTGCCCGGCGGGATGGCCCACCGCGGCTTCGGGCTCGACCAGATCGTGAGCACGCTGGCTTTCGGCACCGAAGGCATCTACGGCACGCCGACCTATGTGTCGTCCACCTATATCTTTCTGTTCATCCTGTTCGGCGCCTTCCTCGAGCAAGCCGGCATGATCCGCCTGTTCACCGACTTCGCCATGGGCACGGTGGGCCACACGCGCGGCGGCCCGGCCAAGGTGGCGGTGGTGAGCTCCGGCCTGATGGGCACCATCAACGGCTCGGGCGTCGCCAACGTGGTGACCACCGGGCAGTTCACCATTCCGCTCATGAAGCGGTTCGGCTACTCCAGCGCTTTTGCCGGCGGCGTCGAGGCCACGGCGAGCATGGGCGGACAGATCATGCCGCCGGTAATGGGGGCCGTGGCCTTCATCATGGCCGAGACAATCAACGTGCCCTACATCGAGATCTGCAAGGCAGCAGTGATCCCGGCCATCCTGTACTTCATTACGGCGTTCTGGATGGTGCACCTGGAAGCCGGCCGCAAGAACCTGCTGGGCCTGGCCAAGGAGGACTGCCCCGATCCTTGGAAAGCCGTGCGCGACCAGTGGTACCTGCTGCTGCCGCTGGCCGGACTGGTGGGCCTGCTGTTTTCCGGCTACACCCCGCTTTTCTCCGGCACCGTCGGCCTGGGCCTCACGGTCATCCTGATCTTCGGCGCGGCCGTCCTGACGGGCGTGCAGGGCCGGGCTCTGCGCGCCCTGTTCTGGGTGTTGCTGGGCTTTGCCTGCGCCGGCTTCTACGAGTTCGGCGTGGGCACCTTCTTCGTGCTGACGGCGCTACTGGTCGCCCTCACCTACATCCGCCGCACCGGCGCGGACGCACGCCGGCTGGCGGTGCGGGCTCTCGCCGACGGCGCCCGGCATGCGCTGCCGGTGGCCATCGCCTGCGCGCTGGTGGGCGTGATCATCGGCATCATCAACCTGACCGGCGTCGCCGCCGAAATGGGCGGGCGCATCATCGCCATCGGCGAGCAGAGCCTGATGCTGGCGCTGATCCTGACGATGCTGACCTGTCTGGTGCTGGGCATGGGCATTCCCACCATCCCCAACTACATCATCACCAGCTCGCTGGCCGCGCCGGTGCTGCTCAAGCTGGGCGTGCCGCTGATAGTGTCGCACATGTTCGTCTTCTACTTCGGCATCATGGCCGACTTGACGCCGCCCGTCGCGCTGGCCGCGTTCGCCGCGGCGCCGATCGCCAAGGAAAGCGCGATGAAGATCGGGCTGCATGCCGTGCGGATCGCCGTCGCCGGCTTCATCGTGCCCTATATGGCCGTGTACAGCCCGGCCCTGATGCTGCAAGGCGGCACCTGGATGGCCACCGTGTACGTCGTGTTCAAGGCGCTGGTGGCCATCGGCCTGTGGGGCATGGGCGCCATCGGCTACTTGGCCGGCCCGCTGAACTGGGCCGAGCGGGTGTTCGCGGTTGCGGCGGCCTGCCTGCTGGTGGCTGCCGTCCCCATGACCGATGAGATCGGGCTGGCCGGCGCCGCGCTGCTGGTGGCCTGGCATCTGTGGCGCACGCGGGCTGCGCGGGCCCGGGCCCGCGCAGCCGCTGCGGGCGCCGGCGAAGCGGCCTGATGTCAGCGCTGGCGGCCGGGGTTTGCCTGGCGCTGGCCGCGGCAAGCGGCGCGGCGCCGGCTCTCCCGGCGGCGCCCACGTTCGTGCCGGCGCGCGAGTTCACCCTGGCCTGGACTCACTCCATCGAGAAAACCCGCTGGGAAGAAGATTACGTGGTCGTGGACGACACGGCCACGCAATCCGCGTCCTCGGCCCGGCCGCGCCTGCGCGCCACCGCTGCCCGCGTGCGCGGCTCGGGTGCGGGCATGGAGCCGCCGCCGGGGGCCACGCTGCACGGGGGCTGGTACGAATACACGCCCACGACGCCGGACTTGCCGGAACTGCTGCTCACCCGCTCCGCGTACACCGCGGACTATGAGTGGTGCGAGCACGGGCAATGCCGCCCGCTCGGCAGCTTGCTGCCGTCGGACGGCGGGGTCACCCGACTATGGCCGTGCCGACGCGGCCGGGCCGCCACCAGCCGCTGAGCCGGGCCAGTCCTCCGGCGTAAAAAAGCCGCCCGATCGGGGCGGCTTTTTTGGTGCGGGTGGCGACGCGATCGCTCACACCGCCTGCAGCCGCGCGATGCGCTCCTCGATCGGCGGGTGGGTGGAGAACAGCTTGCCCACGCCCGAGGTGATGCCCATCGACTGCAGCCCCTTGGGCAGTTCGCCGGGAACCATGCCGCCCAGGCGAGCCAGCGCGTTGACCATCGGCTGCTTGCGCCCCATCAGCTGGGCCGAGCCGGCGTCGGCGCGAAACTCGCGCTGGCGCGAGAACCAGGCCACGATGATGGCCGCCAGGAAGCCCAGCAGGATGTCCAGCACGATGGTGCTGATCCAGTAGCCGATGCCCGGGCCGGAACGGTTCTCGCCCCGGTGCAGGAAGCTGTCGACCGCATAGCCGATCACCCGCGACAGGAACACCACGAAGGTGTTCATCACGCCCTGGATCAGCGTCATGGTGACCATGTCGCCATTGGCGATGTGGGCCACCTCGTGGCCGATCACGGCCTCCACTTCCTCACGGGTCATGCCCTGCAGCAAGCCGGTGGACACCGCCACCAGGGCGTTGTTCTTGAAGGCGCCGGTGGCGAACGCGTTGGGCTCGCCCTGGAACACGCCGACCTCGGGCATGCCGATGCCGGCCTTGTCGGCGAATCGGCGCACCGTCTCCACGATCCAGGCCTCATCGGCGTTGCTCGGCTGCTCGATGATCTGAACGCCCGAACTCCACTTGGCGATGGTCTTGGACATCAGCAGCGAAATGATCGCGCCGCCGAAGCCGATGACCATCGCGAACCCCAGCAGCGCGCCCAGGTTCAGGCCGTTGGCCGTGAGGTAGCGATCGACGCCCAGGAGCCTGGCCACGATGCCCAGCACCACCACCACGGCGAGGTTGGTCAGGACGAACAGGACGATGCGTTTCATGAATCAGATTCTCCGAAAGGCAAGGCAAAAGCTCACCTCGCGCCTCACATGAGGCTTGCCGCCCCGGAAATCAAGGGCCGAAAACCGCCGCGAGGCCACTGTTTTTGCGACCTGGTCGGCCGGCGGGGCGAAACACCAGGGCGTCATCATAAAAGGAAACGTTCCGGTTTTCGGGGCACCAGCCGGGAATTCCAAGCACCGGCAGGGGCGTGAACGGCTTCATTGCCAGCTGCTCTGGCGTGAGTTGGCCGGCCAACCAGCCGTCGACCTCTGCCGTGGAATCGCGGGGGCACGGCGCGCGCCAGACATGGGCGGTGATCTCCTTGCGCGGCTGCACCAACTTGTCGAGCAGCGCATGGCCGAACACGATCAGCCGCGCCTGCGCCCAGAGTGCGCGCCGCTCGATGAACAGGCAGTGCCAGTCGCGCGCCAGCAAGGCCTGCCAGAGCAACTCGGGCGCGTCGAGCAGTGCGCCGTTCTCGTCCAGGATCGTGATCGCGTCGCGCACCGGCCCGCGCGCGCTGCCCTTCCCGGCCTGGGCGATCTGCGCGGTGTGCAGCGCATTGAGGCGGTTCTTGGCCTGCGGAAACTGGATCCAGGCCAGGCCGTTGAAGAAGTCGTGCAGGTTGTCGCGGGTGGGGCAGGTGCCGCTGCTAAAGATGTGGCGCTCGTAGGGCTCGCCGTCAGCCAGCTCGGATTGCGGCACGAACCGAACCGGAGCGCCCGACTCCAGGTTCAGGGCTGCTGTCAGGGCCGATCCGACCTCGTGCCGCCTGGCGACGCGCTGGCCTGTGTCGCGCCACGACTCGAACCAGGGCGCGCTCCAATTGATCGCGTGCAGCGCCATGGCGCCTCTTCAATGGCGCGCAGCCTTGACCAGTCGCTTGTCGCGCACCATGACGGTGGATTTGCCCTCGTCGGCCATGTCGAAAAGCTGAGTTGCCGCAAGCAGCTTGGTCAGCGTCGCATACCCGTAGTTGCGCGGGTCGAACGAAGCCTGGTTGGCGATCTGGTTGCCCACTGCGCCGACTCTTGCCCAGCCCTCATCGTCGGCAGCGGCTTGCACGGCATTGCGCAGCAGCATCACCAGCTTGGCGTCCTGCCTCAGCTGCGCGGTTGTGGCCCGCAGCGGCGTCGACGGTTGCGCCGTGGGATCGGCTTCCGCCGTCTCGGGCTCCGACGCGGTCTCGCGCAGCTTGTCGAGAAACAGGAAGCGGGAGCAGGCGTTCACGAAAGGCTCGGGCGTCTTGCGGGCGCCGAAGCCGTAGACTGCGGCGCCCTTGGCGCGCAGGTGCATCACCAGCGGCGTGAAGTCCGCATCGGACGACACGATGCCGAAGGCGTCCGGGCTGTCCGTGTAAAGCAGGTCGAGCGCGTCGATCACCATGGCCATGTCACTGGCATTCTTGCCCTTGGAATAGTCGAACTGCTGCATCGGACGAATCGCGTGCTCGTGCAGGATCTCTTCCCAGCCCTTGAGTTCGGACTTTTTCCAGTTGCCGTAGGCCCGGCGAATGCTGGTTTCGCCGAAGGTCGAGAGCTCGTTCAGGATCAAATCGATCTTCGCGGCCGGCGCATTGTCGGCATCGATGAGAAGGGCGACGCGCGGCTTGGCGATCATGGCGCACCCCCGGCGACCAGCCGCCACGCCAGCGCTTCGCCGCCGCGCAGCGGCTTGAGCTGCGCCTCGCCGAAGGCGTAGCTCTCCGGCGCTGTCCAGGTTTCGCGGCGCAGCGTGATGGTGCCGCTGTTGCGCGGCAGGCCGTAGAAGCCCGGGCCGTGGAAGCTGGAGAATCCCTCCAGCTTGTCCAGGGCGCCGGCGCTCTCGAAGGCTTCGGCGTACAGCTCCAGGGCAGCGTGCGCCGTGTAGCAGCCGGCGCAGCCCGCCGCGTGCTCCTTCAGGTGGGCCGGATGGGGTGCGCTGTCGGTGCCCAGGAAGAACCTGGGGCTGCCGCTGGCCGCGGCCTGCACCAGCGCCAGCCGGTGCACTTCGCGCTTGAGGACCGGCAGGCAGTAGTAATGCGGCCGGATACCACCGGTGAAGATGGCATTGCGGTTGTACAGCAGGTGATGCGCCGTGATGGTCGCCGCCGTGAAGCGGTCGGCGGCATGCACGTACTGCGCCGCTTCGCGCGTGGTGATGTGCTCGACCACGATCTTCAATTCGGGGAAATCGCGCCGCAGCGGGATCAGCTGGGTGTCGATGAAGACCGCCTCGCGGTCGAACAAGTCGATCTCGGGCGACGTCACCTCGCCGTGCACCAGCAGCGGCAGGCCCTCGCGCTGCATCGCTTCGAGTGTGCGGTAGGTCTTGCGCAGGTCGGTCACGCCGGCGTCGCTGTTGGTGGTGGCGCCGGCCGGGTACAGCTTGAGCGCGACCACGCCGGCCTCGCGGGCGCGCCCGATCTCATCGGGGGGCAGGTTGTCGGTGAGGTACAGCGTCATCAGCGGCTCGAAGCCGATGCCCGGCGGCACCGCCGCCTGTATGCGGTTGCGATACGCGACGGCCTGCGCTGCCGTGGTGACGGGCGGGCGCAGGTTGGGCATGATGACGGCGCGGGCGAACTGCGCCGCCGTGTGCGGCACCACCGCCTTCAGGGCCTCGCCGTCCCGCACATGCAGGTGCCAGTCGTCGGGGCGGGTCAGGGTGATTTCGGAAGTCATGCGCTATTGTCGCCGCGCCATCGGGCTATTGCGTGGTAGCCGCGGAACCGGCTCGGCCGGGCCGCTGGCTGCGCCCCCCAGTGGGGGGAGGCGGCGAAGCCGCTTCGGGGGGCGTCCTAATGAGCCAGGATCTTGTTCAGGAAATCCTTGGTGCGGGCCTGCCGGTTCTCGGGGTGGCTGAAGAACTCGTCCTTGGAACAGTCTTCCAGGATCTTGCCACCTACGTCGATGAAGATCACGCGGCTGGCGACCTTGCGCGCGAAGCCCATTTCGTGCGTGACCACCATCATGGTCATGCCCTCCTTGGCGAGCTTCACCATCACGTCGAGCACCTCGCCGACCATTTCGGGATCGAGCGCGGAGGTGGGCTCGTCGAACAGCATGACGATCGGGTCCATCGACAGCGCGCGGGCGATCGCCACGCGCTGCTGCTGGCCGCCCGAGAGCTGGCCGGGGAATTTGTCCTTGTGCGCCATCAGGCCCACGCGGTCGAGCATCTTCAGGCCGCGCGCCAGCGCCTCGTCCTTGTTGCGGCCCAGCACCTTGATCTGGGCCAGGGTCAGGTTTTCGGTGACGGACAGGTGGGGAAACAGCTCGAAGTGCTGGAACACCATGCCGACGCGGCTGCGCAGCTTGGGCAGGTCGGTCTTGCCGTCGGTCACGGAAATGCCGTCCACGGTGATGTCGCCCTTTTGCACCGGCTCCAGCGCGTTCACGGTCTTGATGAGCGTCGACTTGCCCGAACCCGACGGGCCGCAGACCACCACCACGTCGCCCTTGTTGATGTTGACCGAGCAGTCGGTCAGCACCTGCACCGGGCCATACCATTTGGAAACGTTCTTGATTTCAATCATATTGTTCTCCTTGCAGGAGGGTGTTTATCGGATGATGGCGATCCGGGTCTGCAGGCGCTTGACCAGGAACGACAGGCCGAAGCAAACGGCGAAATACACGATGGCTGCGAGCAGGTAGGCTTCTTCGGGGCGGCCGTAGATCTTGCCCGCGGTGACGAAACCCTTGAGCAGGTCGTAGGCGCCGATGGCGTAGACCAGCGAGGTGTCCTGGAACAGGATGATGGTCTGTGTCAGCAGCACCGGCAGCATGTTGCGGAAGGCCTGCGGCAGCACCACCAGGCGCATGTTCTGGCCATAGGTCATGCCCAGCGCCTGCCCGGCATACACCTGCCCGCGCGCGATCGACTGGATGCCCGCGCGCATGATCTCGCTGAAGTAGGCGGCCTCGAACGCAATGAAGGTGATGATGGCCGAGTACTCGGCGCCCACCGGGCGCCCGATGATCGCCGGCACCAGCAGGAAGAACCAGAGGATCACCATCACCAGCGGCACCGATCGCATGCCGTTGACATAGAAGGTGGCGGGATAGGCCAGGAAGGCCTTGCCCGATAGCCGCATCAGCGCCAGCACGGTGCCGAAGATGATGCCGCCGATGGTGGCGATCACGGTGAGCTGAACGCTGAACCAGAAGCCGTTGATGACGAACTTGCTGATGATCTCCCAGTTGAGGAAGCTGAGGTCGAGGTTTCCCATCAGTGGCCTCCCCCCGTGGCGCCGGCCACGATGAAGCCGGGTATCTGCACTTTCTTTTCGATGAAGGCGAAGACGCGGTTCACCGCGAAAGCCGACAACGCGTACAGCGCGGTGACAGCCAGGTAGATCTCGATGCCGCGCGAGGTTTCCTCCTGCGCCTGCATGGCAAACATAGTGAGCTCGGCGATCGACACGGCGAAAGCCACCGACGAATTCTTCAGCAGGTTCATCGACTCGCTGGTCAGGGGCGGCAGGATGATGCGAAAGGCCATCGGCAGGATGACGTAGCGGTAGGTCTGCGTCGTGGTGAGCCCCACGGCCATGCCGGCGTAACGCTGGCCGCGCGGCAGGGCCTGGATGCCTGCGCGCACCTGTTCGGCGATACGGGCCGAGGTGAAGAATCCCAGCGCGAACACCACCAGCACAAAGCCGGACACCTGCTGGAACAGGGGGAAAGCCTTGGGAATGACGAAATACCAGATGAACAACTGCACCAGGATGGGCACGTTGCGAAAGAGTTCGACCCAGACATTGGCCAGCCGTGACAACCACGGGCTGTTGGGCAAGGTTCGCAGGGTGCCGACCAGCGCGCCCACGACGACGGCGATCACCCAGGCAGAGGCGGCCACCGAAAGGGTCCAGCCCCAGGCGTTGAGCATCCAGTCGAGATAGGTGATGTCGTCGCTGCTGCCCAGGCAGTTCGGCATCACGGTGCCGTCCGATGCGGTCTTGCAAAAGACCTGCCAGTCCCAAGCCATAAATAGGTCTCCCTCGGGGGGATGTCGTTAGAGTTTGAAAAGAAGCTGAAAGTGAAGGCGCGCGCGCTCGCGCACGCTACTTACCTTAAAGCAGAAACCCCACCTGAGCAATAGTCGGGCGGGGTTCCGCTTTGGCTCACCGCGAAGGATTACTTCTTGGCGTAGTCTTCCATCGGCTTGTCGTTCGGGCTGGCCCAGGCTGCCTTGGTGCTCTCGCTCGCGGCGTAGCCGACGCGCGTGTTCTTCGGCGGGATCGGCTGCATGAACCACTTGTCCCACAGCTTGGCCAACTCGCCGGATTTCGCCATTTCCTTGATGGTGTCGTCGCCGACCTTCTTCAGGCCAGCGTCGTCCTTGCGGATCATGATGGCGATCGGCTCGACGCTCAGCACTTCACCGACGATCTTGAAATCGGCCGGGCTCTTGGAAGTGGCAATGTTGCCGGCCAGGATGGCGCCATCCATGACGAACGCGTCGGCACGGCCCGACTCGAGCAGCAGGAAGCTGTCGGAGTGATCCTTGCCGAAGATTTCCTTGAAGTCGACGCCCTTGGCGCGCTCGTTCTTGCGCAGGGTCTGCACGGATGTGGTGCCGGTGGTGGTGGCCACGCTCTTGCCGTTCAGCTGGGCGATCGAGTTGATGCCGGAGCTGGCCTTCACGGCGATGCGCACTTCTTCGACGAAGGTGGTGGGCAGGAACGACACATCCTTCAGGCGGGTGGCGTTGTTGGTGGTGGAGCCGCACTCGATGTCGACGGTGCCGTTCTGCACCAGGGGAATGCGGTTCTGCGAGGTCACCGGCTGGTACTTGACTTCCAGCTTCTTGCCGGCGGCCTTTTCCAGGTTGGCGATGATCCGCTGGCAGATTTCGACGTGGTAGCCGGTGTACTTGCCGTCGCCCAGGGTGTACGACAGGGCACCGGACGAATCGCGCACCCCCATGGTGATGACGCCCGAGGCCTTGATCTTGGCCAGGGTGTCGTTTGCTTGCGCGAGGGCGCCGCCGGCCGCGAGGCCCGCGACGGCAAGGGCCAACAGATGCTTCTTCATACTATCTCCTGTGGTGAAGCGTTAGGTTTACTGACAACGAAATTCTAGGGTTTCGGGATTGCGGGAATACCCTGAAAACCCTTCCCTCCTGTTTGAAGCAGGCTTTGTGCCTGCTCCCCTCTCATGTGGGCAGCCGCAAGGGTTCCGTCAACTTCTCGGCGACCAGCAGGGCGTCGATCTGTTCGCGACTGAGAATGCCCAGGGACTCGGCGACTTCATCGATCGGCGCGCCGGTGGCCATGGCGGTCTTGGCGATCAAGGCCGCCTTTTCGTAGCCAATGATGGGGTTCAGCGCTGTCACCAGCGTGATGGATTCGCGCACCCGCCGGGCCAGCAGCTCGCGGTTGGCTTCGATGCCGGCGACGCAATTGGCCTGCAAGGTCAGGCAGGCGTGGCTCAGGTGCGTGATGCTCTTGAAGAGGCTCCAGCCCATGATCGGCTCGAAGGCGTTGAGCTGGAGCTGGCCGGCCTCCGAGGCCATGGTCACCGTCATATCGTTGCCGATCACCTCGAAAGCCACCTGGTTCATCACTTCGGGGATCACCGGATTGACCTTGCCCGGCATGATCGACGAGCCGGCTTGCCGCGGCGGCAGTTTGATGTCGCCGAAGCCGGCCTGCGGGCCGCTGGAGAGCAGGCGCAGGTCGTTGCAGGTCTTGCTCAGTTTGGTGGCCACCCGCTTGAGCACGCCGGACAACTGCACGAAGGCGCCCGTGTCCTGCGTGGCCTCGACCAGGTTGTGCGCCTTGACCACCGGAATGCCGCTCTCCTCGGCCAGGAACCGGCAGGCCATGTCGGCATAGCCGGCCGGTGCATTGATGCCGGTGCCGATGGCGGTGGCGCCCAGGTTGATCTCCTGGATCAGGGCACGGGCTTCGCGCAGCCGCGCCTCGTCTTCCTCCATCATCACCGCGTAGGTGGAAAACTCCTGCCCCAGCGTCATGGGCACCGCATCCTGCAGTTGGGTGCGGCCGATCTTCAGCACGTCGGCGAACTCGGCGGCCTTGCCTTCGAAGCCCTTGCGCAGGATGGCCATCGAGGCGAGCAGGCCATCGATGCCGATCCACAGGGCCAGCCGCACCGCGGTGGGGTACACGTCGTTGGTGCTTTGCGACGCGTTAACCTGGTCGTTGGGATGCAGGACGTCGTAGCGCCCTTTTTCGAAGCCCAGCTTTTCCAGCGCCAGGTTGGCGATGACTTCGTTGGCGTTCATGTTGGTCGAGGTGCCTGCGCCGCCCTGGATCACGTCCACCACGAATTGATCGTGAAACCGGCCGGCGACCAGGAGGTCGCAGGCGGCGATGATGGCGGCGGCACGCGGGCGGTCGATCGCGCCGAGTTCGGCGTTGGCACGGGCGGCGGCCTTCTTGACGTATCCGAAGGCCCGGATCAGTTCGGGCATGGCCGAGATCGGTGTGCCCGAGATCGGGAAATTCTCGATGGCCCGCGCAGTGTGGACGCCCCAGTACGCATCCGCGGGAATCTGCTTCTCGCCCAGGAAATCGTGTTCGACTCGGAATTCGGTTGGCATCTGGTTACGCTGGTCTTCGGGTGGCGCGAACTGTAGTGAAAGGGTCTACCCCGCGCCAATGCCGTTTGCGCGCACCCTTATGCAAAAGATTTATAACCCTAAAAGCGGATCATTTGGCGCTGTTGTTGGCTGCCAGATAGGCCCACAGCGCTTGCGCCGTGCCCTTGGGCGCCTCCTTGGCCGAGGGTTTTTCCCGATACGCGCGAACATCCATCGTCATCTCGAGCGGATTCATTTCCGCCGGCGCGGCATTCACCAGCCGGCGTGATCGCAGCTCTTTCTTGACTGCGCTGTGGGGCAGGAAGGCCACGCCATGACCCTCCAGGGCCATCACCTTCAAGCCTTCGGCCATGTCGGTTTCATAGACCCGGTCGAGGTGGATGGCTGTGGTCGATTGCTTGAGGATCAGGTCGGTCACGCGGCCCAGGTAAGCGCCCGGGGCATAGCCCAGGTAAGGCAGGGGCTGGGCAGCACGGCCCGGCAACTTGAACATCGGCTCGCCATCGGCGCCGGCCTTGCAGTACGGCGACAGCACCTCCTGCCCCAGGGTCACCATTTCGTAGCGGTCGGCGTCGAGCTGGAAAGGCTGCGAAGGATGGTGATACGCAATCAGAAGATCGCACCCGCCCTCTACCAGCCGCATTACCGCGTCGTGCACGTTCAGTGCGATCAGGCGGCTCTTGATCGGCCCGAACTTGTCACGCAGCGAAGACACCCACGCCGGGAAGAAGGTGAAGGCCAGCGTGTGGGGCACGGCGAACTCGATCACGTCCTGGCCGGCTGCGGAGTGGCCGCGCAACATGGCCCGCGTGCTCTGCAGCGCCTGCAGCATCTCCAGTGACTGCGAGTAGAGCGTTTCGCCGGCGGGCGTGAGGCGGGTGGGGTAGGAGCTGCGGTCCACCAGATCAGTGCCGGCCCATGCCTCCAGGGCCTGGATGCGCCGCGAAAAAGCGGGCTGGGTCACGTGCCGCAACTGGGCGGAGCGGCTGAAGCTTCGGGTTTCGGCGAGACTCACGAAGTCTTCGAGCCACTTGGTTTCCATGACGGCGATTATTACGGGGCCGGCTTACAGGGCCAGCGAGGCATCACGCCCGATCGCCGCGCAGTGACCCGAACAGCTTCTGCGGCTCCTCGATGGTCACGACATCGGCGGGCAGCCGCTCCCTGAGAAACTCGATCACCGCGGCTTCCACATGGCGGCCCCACAGCGGCACGACCTCCTCGACCCGGCCGTCGGCGCACTCGAACCGGTAGGCACGCCGGCCCTGGAATCCGTGCACCAAGACATGTTTGAGGTCGGCCAGCGCGAACCGCACTTCGCCGTGGGCGCGCTGGGGCCTGTCCATGACCAGTTCACCCGCGGCTATGGAAACGCTAGGTTGGCCCAGCTTGCCCCATTTCAGGTAGATGTACATCGACCACGAGAACGGCACGCCGAGCAAGGCGAAATACAGTGCCGCCGTGGTCAGCGTCAGCCGACCGGCCAGCGCCGCCCCGGCCAGCACGAGGAATCCAAAGCCGTACAGGACCAGCCGAGGCACCAGCGCCCGTGGCTGGTAGACGCCATCTTGCGTCAGGACGATTCGGCGAAAGTGCATGCAGGGGCCTTGTTGGCGAGGTGGATGGCCATTACCGGCCACCGGATCGGCGACGACGGAGGAAGCGCACACCCCAGACGATCGCCAAAAAATAGAAGAACTGCGCCGCAAACACCGTCGCCTCGAAAGCTGAATCGGGCAGCGCACTGGGTGAATCCAGGCTGAACGCGTGCCCCAGCAGATAAAACGGCGCGTAGACGACCAAAACCACCCAGGCCCAGGGGCCGTCGACCTGCGCCAGCCCCACGCTGGCCAGCGCCGCCACCAGGAGCGCGGGCGCCCCCAGGGCAATGGCCCACATGATGCATCGTGTCAGCTCGCGCATGGAGAATCATACCGAGCGCAAAGAGCGGGCCAGATCGAGACTCATGAAAACGCTGTTGGGATCTTCCACGTAGTCGCCAAAGGGGCCGCAGAAGGTGAAGCCGAAGCTGGCGTAAAGGGCTTGCGCCGGCTTGAAGGCTTCGAATGATCCGGTTTCCAGGCTCAACCGCGCATAGCCTCGCGTCCGAGCCACCTCGATGATGTGTTGAAGAAGGGCCCGCCCTGCGCCACGCCGGCGGCAAGCCGCTGGCGTTCGCATCGACTTCACCTCGCCGGATTGCGGCGTCAACTCCTTCAGCGCGCCGCAGCCCAGCAGCAGCGGACCTTCCCACGCCGACCAGAAAGTGATCTCGGGCCGGCGCAGCCCGTCCAGATCCAGCGCGTGCACGCTGCCAGGAGGAGAAAGCTCGCGCATGCTCTGGAGATGCTCCCGGAGCAAGTCGTGCACTTCGGGTCGGGTGAGATCGTCGGGTTGGATTTGCATGGGTGTCGCAAGAGGCATCATGGGTGCTTCGATTCAAAGTTCGTTTTCACCCTTTGGGAGATGTACGTGCAGAGTCCTTGTCCGGAAGCTGCAAGCGTTTTCATCCTTTCCACCTGCGACGCACCCGCGCTGGCGTAGTTGTAGACATAAACCCATCCATCCTGGAATTTGACGTCAATGAAGTCAGGCCCGATTTCATAGGCAACCACGCCGGAATTGCCGCTTCGATTGGCATAGCGCTTCACTTCTTTGCCTCTGCTGCTTCCGCTGATGCAGTCAGTTTACAGGTGCGAAAAGAACACTGGTGCGTTCTGCGAATTGTCGTTCAGGCCATCGACGTAGGTGATGGGTATGTTCGACAGCTCCTCCTCGGTCACGCCCTCCAGGCAACCGATGTTGACTCCGTACATCTTGCCGATCGGCGTTTCGTTGCCAATGCCAAACGCCCGGACGCCGCAGTGCTTGCAAAAGAAATGCTGATTTTTCCTGGTGTTGAATCGATACTCCGTCAACTCCTGCTCGCCAGCGAGAAGACGAAAGCCGTTGGCCCCGGAGATCGCCGGCCAGAAGCGGGTTCTCCTGCAAATGGAGCAGTTGCACCGGTAGCTGCTGGCGGAAAGATCAAGGTCTGCCTCGAACTGTACGGCTCCGCAGTGACAGCTACCTTTGTAAGTCTTCAGCATGGTGGCTCCGAAAATTCGCAACGGGCAAGGCGTTCAACAGCGTGCTCACAAGGAGAGCGAGCCGCGAAAGCCTCTCGCCGCATAGTACGACTCAGCTCCGTTGTGATACACGAACACTTTGCCATAGCGGCGGTCACAAAAGAGGGCTCCGCCGAGACCGTGAACATCGGGCGGGGTCTTGACCCAACTGGACGTCTTCGTATCGAATTCACCCAGCTTCTGCAGCTCCCGGTATTGTTCTTCCGTCAACAAGTCGATGCCCATTGCGCCAGCCATTTCAGCGGCACTGCCCTGCGGCTTGTTCTCCTTGCGTGCGTCGAGCGCTGCACGGTCGTAGCAGAGGCTCCTGCGACCTTTCGGGCTTTCCGCGGAGCAATCGCAAAACGTGAAATGCCCGGCTCCCTTGGCCTGGCCAATCACGTCCGGCTCGCCGCCGGTTGACTCCATGGCACCGAGTGACTTCAAGGCGTTGGGATTGCTTTCGAGCCTGGCCTGAACCTCGGCCCAAACGACACCCTTGTGGCGCGGCATGTTTGCCTCGAAGCGGGTTTTCAATGCTTGAAGCAGGTTGTCGCGTTCTTGTGCTTTCATGGTTCTCGGAGTCGCTGATGATCAATTGGTGGGCAAGGTGTCTTTTGATAACTTGGGGCACACGCGATAAAGGTATTCCGCCATCGCCCACCTTGCCTTGGAATTCCGGCGTCTGTGAGCAAGGCGCCGAAGCTGTCAGGCATCAGCGCCCTCGGCGTCGTCTTCGGCGAGAAGCTGGTCGAGCCTTCTAGGGTAGTTGTTCAAGAAGTCTCTTGTCACTGCGAAGTGCTCCGTCTCCTCGTACGTGGTTTCGCTTGCACCGGACCGGTCGAATTGAATGATCTTCGCATGAGGGTAGGAGAGCAGGATGGGTGAGTGCGTCGCAATAATAAATTGAGATGAGTCTTCCACCAACTGGTGGATCGCGCTCAGCGCCGCAAGTTGGCGGCTGGGGGAAAGGGCGGCTTCAGGTTCGTCCAGCAGGTAAATTCCGTTGCCCTTGAGCTTGTTCAGCAGCACCGCCATGAAGGACTCTCCATGGGATTGCCGGTGAAGCGAGCGGCCGCCATACCCCTCCAAATACCCGGTTTCGTCCATGTAGGTCGCTACGTTGAAGAAGCTCTCCGCCCTGAGGAAGTAGCCGTCCCTCGGCTTCGGCACGCCGCGTGAAAGCCGCAAGACGTCGTGCAACGGCGAAACAGATTCAACCGTCTTGAGCTGAACGTTCCTCGTGCCACCTTCGCTGCCGAAACCGAGCGCCACCGCCAAAGCTTCAAGGACCGTGGATTTGCCTGCGCCGTTCTCGCCGACAAAGAAGGTCACGTTGGAGTGGAAGTCGAAGTTACTAATTTCCCGAACGGCCGGGATGCTGAAAGGGTACGAGTCGTAGTCGATGTCCGCGTCCGGGCGAAAAGAGGCGCGGATCAGATAGGGCTTGGTGCGCTTGGGCATGGATTGATCTCATGCCTAATGCCGCCGCTGTGCCGCGAGCAATGGCATTTCGGCCTTTTCGAGTCGGAACCAGCGGCTTGTCATACAGCAAACCGCCGCTCGTAATGCTCGACCGTTGGGAAGGGATCATAGAAGTGGTGAAGCAAGTCTTTCCATCGCTGATATTCTGGTGACGTTCTAAAGCCGACAGTGTGATCCTCCAACGTGCGCCAGCGCACAAGGAGTAGATATCGATTCGCCGTTTCGACGCAACGATGAAGCTCAAGGGATACGAACCCGGGCATCGTGGCAATGATGCTCTTGGCTTCGCCAAAGGCTGCCTCAAAGGCATTCTCTTGCCCAGGCTTCACATCGAGATGTGCTGACTCGAGGATCCCGCAAGACCTGTTAGAGCTCACCACTGCCAACTCCGATTAGCCGCGTTCGGTTGGATAAGGTCCCACAGATTGCCATAGATATCTTCGAAGACTGCAACCATTCCGTGCGGCTGCTCTTCCGGATGTCGCACAAACCTCACACCTTTTGCGCTCAGTCGAAGGTAGTCCCGTACGCAGTCGTCAGTGTAGAGGAAGAGGAAAACTCGCCCGCCGGTTTGCGCGCCGACCCGGAGCGATTGCTCCTCTGAGGAGGCTTTCGCCAACAGCAGCCGAGCGCCGGATTTGCCCGGGGCAACTACCACCCACCGCTTTCCCTGGGCTGGTACTTCAGTGTCTTCCACCAACTCGAAACCGAGGACACCGACGAAGAAGGCGAGGGCTTCGTCGTAGTCACGCACAACGAGGGCGATTAGGCCGAGTGCGCGTCTCGCGTTCATGGATGTTGGTGGGCTCGAACGTCGGAGTTGACTGGCGTGTACGCGTCGAACGACCTGTCAGGCTGCACTTCCCGCGTCATCTCTGTGCGGCCCTCAGGATTGCGGGTCGAACCCGAAGACGCGCAGTTCTTGGTCGCAGCGGCAAGCTTTCGCGATGCGTGCGGCCCACGCGATGGCCTCCTCGCGCGAGGGCAGTTCGAGAACGGTGAAGCCGCCGTTAAGCGGAGGTGCCCACCGATAGCCGCCCTCGACGAACGTGCCACTAGCCGACACAAGCACCGGAGGCACATCCTCGTCGATGCCGCCCCCAAAGACATAGACGCCGGCGGCCTTCGCCTCATCGATCACGGCGCGCGCATCGCGGCCCACCGCCTCCAAGTCGCCGTCGGGCACGACCATAGCCGCGCTGGGGAAGGAGATCAGGTACTTCGCCATTGTGCGGATTCCTTAGAGATAACGGTGGTGAGGCGTGCCCTCGGCAGCATAGCAAAGGATGGCCTTCTGCACTGGCAGGAGCCATCTTTTCTGGTCATATCCCGCAAAGCCAGAATAGCTCGTGGGGTCAAAGGAAAGCTCGCGATCCATCGAGAACGGCGGTGTCGGCAAGAGCTTAGGGTGCCCCATTTCGGCAAGGTGCGCTTCCGTCAACGCCCAACCGGCGCCCTCTAGTCCGCTCGGCCAGCTGTCAGTTACGACGACATCCGCGGCGATGTTGGTTGCCTCAGTAAACATGACGTCGCCCTGCGTTTCATGAAAGCGCGCTTCGCATACGTGGTGGATCGAGAACCCGAGGACACGAGCAAGCTCGTGCCAAGAGCGCAGAACATTAGTTGGAGGCCCCCAGAGGCACACTCGGGCGCGCTCAATCGGCAAGAAGGCCGTGTTCACATAGTAAGCGTCCGTGAGCACCTCGCAAGGGTGTCCTTCGCTCGACATCGCGTTTATGACAGGTCGGCGAGAGGCTGCGGCAAACTCGGACAAACGCTTGTGGTCGGACTCTCGAACAACATAAATGTCGTAGAAGGCATCGAGGTATCCAGCCAGGTCGCAGGCCCGTTCATCGGTTTTGAGAAGATTTGGGAGCTCGGTGAAGGTAAGGCCGAGTGCGCGATGCGCACGGACGCACCTGTGCGTCCGTGTCGAAGGACTTTGTCAGGCCACATCCGAGCTACCTCGGGCAACTCGCTTGGGCATGGCCAGGACCCAGCCGATGAGCAATAGCGCGGCAGCGATACCAAAGCCCAGCAGGTTTGCGTCGATAAAACCTGCTACATCAGGCACGCCCCCTTTGTCGCTAAGTGAGCCCCCATAAAGTGGCGCGGTCGCAGCACTGACGAAGAAACCGCCTAGTGCACACGATCCAAGAAGACCGCCCATGAGAATGCCAAACGAACGATCGGCATGGCGCCACAAAAAATACAGAGCGAGGAGCGACATAGAACTCAAGGTGCTCAAAAGCCAGACCATGTGCATTCTTGCGTGCGGTGTCCAATCCGGATGTAACACGTGCGTCGCCCCAAGATCGACAATTGGCGGAACTATACCGTAGATCAATGTTGCCAAGGTCATTAATACACGTCCCATTTAGCTCTCCTGTAGCAATAAGCAGATCCGAACTGTAACTACATTGCTGCGGTTCTGAGTGGCATGAGGCCTAACGCAAAAATGACCGGACCTCGAACACCAGCGGCGAAGCCGCTTCCTGCTGTTGTGGGTCCGTTTCGATTGGCATGTTAAGCCGCACCTGGCCGGAGCATGCGAAGGACATTTCTTCCACGAAGAGAAGAGCTTGACAAAGGCAGCGATGCCGATGAGACACCAGTTCGCCTGCGCGGCAAGCTTCGCACCTTCGGTCGAGATTGGGAAGAGTTCAACCCTTCGCCACGCCCACATGTTGTAGGAGACAACCAGAACGACCAGCAGTACGGCGACCAAGTATGACTGCGACACCATGGCGGCCACCACAGCGAGAGAGAACAGAACAATGCAAACGCTAAAGATGCCGCTGGAAGTGCTCGCCAGCACGTGCGACAGGTTTCCGCATGCGGTGCATTTGGCCGGCAACTCCCGATATGACCAGCGTACCGCCAGGAGTGGGACGGCGGCCACGTTGCAGTGCGGGCACTTGTGCATGCGGTTTAACGTTTGACATGAGCGGTGACTAAAAGGCGCAGCCTTTTAGTCACACCCTCGATGGAAGGGTTAGGCGCCATCGCGCTCGGCGGAATCGGCTTTGGGGCTGAGGGATCGTTGTGCCTCGTTCTCCAGTTGGACTGCGCGATCGAAGTTCGTGAGGCCCACTTCGTTGAAGACTCTTTTGAAGTGGCTCACGACCGCCGGCTGCAAGGCCGCCAGCCGTTTCGCGAGTTGGACCGAAACTGTTTCCAGGTCTGCGAGAGCGACAACCTGCCAGACAAGGCCCCAGGTGCAGGCCTGCTCTGGAGTGAACTCATCGCCAAAGAGCGTGAGCGCTTTGGCTCGGCTCAAACCGGCGTAAGCGGGGAGTGTGGCACTCAGGCCGCCGGTGACGAAGACACCAAGCGAGGCCTCCGGGAGCTTGAAGCGACTGCCACTGGCGGCGACGACAACATCTGCATTGAGCATCCATTCGAGTCCGGCGCCCACTGTCCAACCGTGAACCGCGAAGAGAACGGGCTTGTCCAGTCGGACCAGTGAAGTGGATACCGCCTGTACGAGCACCAAATCACGCTCGGTAGGTGCTTCGGTCACGTCTCGCCCGGCGCAGAAGGCTCTTCCGTTGCCGCGTACGCGCAATGCACGGACTGCGGAGTTCGTCGCGGCACTTTCGACAGTTTCGAGCAGGGCTTGGGCCAGACCATTGTCGATGGCGTTCAGCTTCTCAGGACGGTTCAACGTCAGCGTCATCACGCCGTCACTCACGTCCGCCAAAAGCGTTGAATGTGTCATGTCCGGTATTGTGAGCGGTGACGAAATTGTGGGGCCAGTTTGACGCCTAACGCAACGTCTAAAGCGCACCGCGCAAATTAAGCTATTGGACAACATCAAGCGCCCTGGGTCACCCGGCGCATCCCATCGGTGCTGACCCAAGACGAAGTGATCGGGGTACTGACGCGGCTCCAGGGACAGACGGCTCTGATGGGCCAGCTGCCCTATGGCACCGGCATGCGGCTGATGGAAGGCTTGCGCCTGCGGGTCAAGGATGCCCTCACACCCCGATCGGCTCCTCCAGCCGTTCCCCGCTCTGCTGCTGCAGCGACCACATCTCGGCGTAGCGGCCGCCCTTGGCCAGCAACTGTTGGTGCGTGCCGCGCTCGATGATGCGGCCGGCCTCCATCACCAGGATTTCATGAGCGTCGATCACGGTGGACAGCCGGTGCGCGATGAGCAGCGTGGTCTTGTTCTGCGCCACGCCTTTCAGCTCGGCCTGGATGGCGCGTTCGTTGGCCGAGTCCAGCGCTGACGTGGCCTCGTCGAAGATCATGATGGGCGGGTTCTTCAGCAGCGTGCGGGCGATGGCCACGCGCTGCTTCTCGCCGCCCGATAGCTTCAGGCCGCGTTCGCCCACCATCGTGCCGTAGCCCTTGGGCGTGGAGGCGATGAAGGCGTGGATGCGCGCCGCGCGGGCGGCCTCCTCCACCTCGGCGCGGCTGGCTCCCGGCTTGCCGTAGGCGATGTTGTATTCCACCGTATCGTTGAACAGCACGGTGTCTTGCGGCACGATGCCGATGGCCTGGCGCACGCTGGCCTGCGTCACGTCGCGGATGTCCTGGCCGGCGATGCTGATGCGGCCTTGCTGGACATCGTAGAAGCGGTACAGCAGCCGCGCAAGCGTGGACTTGCCGGAACCTGAAGGGCCCACCACCGCCACCGTCTTGCCGGCGGGGATTTCGAAGCTCACGTCGTGCAGGATGGGGCGGGCGGGTTCGTAGGCGAAGTTGACGTGGTCGAAGCGGATGGTGGCGTCGAGCCGGGCGGGAGAGCCCCCACCCCCGCCCTCCCCCAGAGGGGGAGGGAGCAAGAGAGGCGCAGCGCTAGGCTTGTCGGCTACTTCGCGCTCTTTCTCCATCAGCGCGAACATCTTGTCCAGGTCTGTCAGGCTCTGCTTGATCTCGCGGTACAGCACCCCCAGGAAGTTCAGCGGGATGTACAGCTGGATCATGAAGGCATTGACCATGACCAGGTCGCCAAGCGTCATGGTGCCCTGCGCCACCCCCTGCGTCGCACGCCAGAGCATCGTCACCAAAGCAATGGCGATGATGAGTTGCTGGCCGGTGTTGAGCATCGACAGCGTGGTCTGGCTCTTCAGGCGAGCCTTGCGCAGGCGCTCCAGGCTGTCGTTGTAGCGGCGGGCTTCGAAGCCTTCGTTGTTGAAGTACTTCACCGTCTCGTAGTTCAGCAGCGAATCCACCGCCTTGGTATGGGCGGCCGAGTCGAACTCGTTGGCCTCCTTGCGGAACTGGGTGCGCCATTCGGTCACCGTCACGGTAAAGAAGATGTAGATCACCAGCGCGGCGATGGTGATCCAGGCAAACCAGGCGTCGAACTTCACACCCAGGATGGTGAGCACCAGCGCCACTTCGATCAGCGTCGGCACGATGCTGTAGAGCGAAAACGAGATCAGCGATTCGATGCCCCGCACGCCGCGCTCGATGTCGCGCGTCATGCCGCCGGTCTGGCGCTCCAGGTGAAAGCGCAGGCTCAGGGCGTGCAGGTGCTGAAAGGTTTCCAGCGCAATGCGCCGTGCCGCCCCCTGGGTTGCCTTGGCAAAAACCAGTTCGCGCAATTCGGTGAAGAGCGAGGTCGACAACCGCAGCAGGCCGTAGGCCACCAACAGGCCGACGGGCACCACGAGCAAGGCCGCGGGCTCGCCCGGCTTGAAGCTCATCGTGTCCACCAGATTCTTCAGCAGCACCGGCACGCCGACGTTGGCCAGCTTGGCACACACCATGAAGGCCAGCGCGGCCATCACCCGCCACTTGTACTCCCAAAGGTAGGGAAACAGCCGTTTGAGGGTAGTCCAGTCGGTGTGGGTACGGGGCGGCGCAGGGCCGGCGCCCGGCTCGGCGCGCGCAGATGAAGAAGAAGCGAGTTCGCCGGAGCGGCGCATCAGTGACAATCCAAAGTTCCAGTCATTAGGGAGATTGTGCCCATGTCCGCCAATTCAAGCGCCGCGCCAGCCACCTTGCCCATCGACAAGGAACTGGTACTGAAGGTGATTCCGCTGCCGGCGGACTGCAACGCCAACGGCGACATCTTCGGCGGCTGGGTCATGGCCCAGGTCGACCTGGCCGGCTCGGTGATCCCCGCGCGCTACGCCAAGGGCCGCATGGCTACCGTGGCGGTGAACGAGTTCATCTTCAAGCAGCCGGTCCGGGTGGGCGACATCCTCTCGTTCTATTCCGAGGTCACACGTATCGGCCGCACGTCGGTCACCGTGAAGGTCGAGGTCTACGCCGAGCGCTTCCGCACCCAGGGCCAGTACCTCAAGGTGACCGAGGCCTCGGTCACCTACGTGGCCATCGACGAGGCCGGGCAGCCGCGACCCCTGCCGAAGGACGACTAGCGCAGCACCCCGGTCAGAACTTCCCGTGCCGGCCCTCGCCGCCGGCGAAGCGGGTGGCGCCCTCGATGCCATCGGCGATGCGGGCCTTGCTGCGCTCCCACTCCAGGTGCAACGCCTCGGTCAGCGGCAAATCCCATTGTTCGTAGGCGTTCATGCGATCTGCCCGCAGAGTGGGCTGCGGAAACCTTGCCAACTGCCGGGCCAGCTCGATGGCGGCTTCGCGCGCGCCGCCGGACGGCACCACGCGGTTGGCCAGGCCCATCCGCAGCGCCTCGTCGGCCTCCACCTTGCGGCCGGTGAGGATCAGGTCCATCGCGTGGCCCATGCCGACCAGCCGCGGCAGGCGCACGGTGCCGCCATCGATCAGCGGCACACCGAACCGCCTGCAGTACACGCCGAAGTACGCATCTTCTTCCATCACCCGCATGTCGCACCACAGGGCCAGCTCCATGCCGCCGGCCACCGCGGCGCCGCTGACGGCGGCGATCACGGGCTTGGACAAGAGCAGTCGCGAGGGCCCCATCGGGCCCAGCGGCTGCGCCTGCCCTGGCTGAAAGTCGAGCCCGCCGATCACGTCGGCCGCGCCGGAGGGCGCCGCCAGCCTGGCGCCGGCCTGCAAGTCCCAGCCGGCGCAAAAATGGCCGTGGGCGCCGTGGAACACCGCCACCAGCGCCTGTGGGTCGGCGTCGAAATCGACAAAGGCCCGGTGCAAGGCAACGGCCGTGGCCGCGTCGACGGCGTTGCGCACTTCGGCCCGGTCCAGCGTCACCACGGTCACCGGGCCGAGCTTTTCGATGTGTACGCATGCTTCCATGAGCCGATTACACCCCAAACCCCGCGCGATGGGTCTACTAAGTGACACCGATTCGGGCCAACCCTGTACATGATGCGGGCCGCTCAAAGTTATAACCGGGCCACAAGAACTGGATGCCTTCATGACCCCCCACGCTCACACACGTTCACCGGCCCGCCAAGAGGCCCGCTCCACCCCCGAGGCGGCAGGGCAGGAGGCCTAAGTGCAATTCGTACAACTGGTGATCAGCGGCATCTCGCAAGGCTGCATCTACGGCCTGATTGCGCTGGGCTTCGTGCTCATCTACAAGGCCACCGAAACGGTCAGCTTCGCCCAGGGCGAGCTGATGATGCTGGGCGCATTCGGCGGCCTGGCCGCCATGACCATGATGGGCTTTCCGTTCTGGCTGGCCGTGATCAGCTCGATAGCGGCCATGGCCTTGTTCGGCGTGCTGCTCGAACGCATCGTGATCCGGCCCATCCTGGGCCAGCCCGCGTTCTCCATCGTGATGCTGACCATCGGCATCGGCTACGTGGCGCGCGGGCTCATCACCATGATCCCCGGCATCGGCACCGAAACCCACACCCTGCCGGTGCCCTACAAAGACCAGGTCTGGAACCTCGGGCCGCTGGTGCTCAACGCCGAGCAGATGGTGGTGATCGGCGCCACCGCGGTGTTGTGCGCGCTGCTGTTCACCGTGTTTCGCTACAGCAAGGTCGGCATCGCCATGCAGGCGTCGTCGCAGAACCAGCTGGCCGCCTACTACATGGGTATTCCGGTGAAAAGGCTCAATGGCTTGGTCTGGGGCCTGGCGGCCGCGGTGGCCGCCGTGGCCGGCCTGCTATTGGCGCCCATCACCTTCGTGCACGCCAACATGGGCTTCATCGGCCTGAAGGCCTTCCCCGCCGCGGTGGTGGGCGGCTTCACCAGCCTGCCCGGCGCCATCGTCGGCGGGCTGATCATCGGCATCGTCGAGTCGCTCTCGGGCTTCTACCTGCCGCAGGGTTTCAAGGACACCGCCGCCTACATCGTGGTGCTGGTGATGCTCATGGTCAAGCCGAACGGACTGTTCGGGGAAAAGCTGAGAAAGAAGGTATGACTTTGCGGGACATATCTTCAGCTCTGTCGCCAACTGATTAGAGGGATTGCGGGACAGGTCATTAGCTTTGTCCCCAACTGACTAGGACAAAATGAGATTCATCTTCAAAACCGATTACGGCCAGGACATCAAGCTGGCCAAGCACGGCGGGCATGTCTTCTGGTACGGGCTGCTGATGCTGGCGCTGTTGGCCGCGCCCTGGCTGTTCGCCGAGTACGGGCTGGCCCAGCTGACCCTGGTGCTGATCTACTCCATCGTCGGCCTCGGGCTGATGCTGCTGGCCGGGTTCACGGGGCTGTTCTCGATCGGCCACGCCGCCTTCCTGGGCGTCGGCGCCTACACCCAGGCGGTGCTGACCAACGCCGGCCTGCCGTTTTTCCTGGCGCTCATCATGGCGGGACTGCTGTCGGCGGCGGTCGGCGTCATCGTCGGGCTGCCGGCCATGCGGGTCAAAGGCATCTACCTGGGCATCGCCACGCTGTCGTTTGGCTTCATCGTCGAGGAAGTGCTGGCCCGCTGGGAATCGGTCACCGGCGGCAACGCCGGCATCCATGTGAAAAAGCCCAACATGTTCGGCTGGGAGATCACCTCCGGCACCGGCTTCTACTTCCTGTGCCTGGCCATCACCGTGGTCGCGACGCTGGCCATCCTCAACCTGCTGCGCTCCCCCACCGGCCGGGCCTTCGTCGCCATCCGCGATTCCGAGATTTCGGCGCAAAGCATGGGCATCCACCTGGCGCGCTACAAGACGCTGTCGTTCGCGCTGTCGGCCGCGCTGGCCGGGGTCGGCGGCGCCCTCTACGCGCACAACCTGTCGTTCATCTCACCCGACCAGTTCAACATCCTGCAGTCGATCGACCTGCTGCTGATGGTCGTCATCGGCGGCCTGGGCTCGGTGCACGGCGCCTTCCTGGGCGCCATCTTCCTGATCTCGATGCCGCAGGTGATCTCGATGTCCAAGGACTTCCTGCCGCCCCTCATCGGCCAGGCGCCGGGCCTGCAGGGCCTGGTGTACGGCCTGGTGCTGATTGCCTTCGTGCTATTCGAGCCGCTCGGCCTGTACGGGCGCTGGCTGAAGGTGCGCACCTATCTGCAGATCTTCCCGTTCTATCGCAAGGGCCTGTTCAAGCGGCAGAAATCCTTCCAGAAATCGGACCGGCTCAAATGAATCCCACCTCCGACATTCTCCTTTCGGCCAAGAGCCTGAGCGTGCGGTTCGGCGGCGTGCTCGCCGTCAACAACGTCAGCTTCGACGTGAAGCAAGGCGAGGTGTTCACGCTGATCGGTCCCAACGGCGCCGGCAAGACCACCGTTTTCAACCTGATCAGCCGGATCTACACGCCCACTACCGGCAGCATCGAGTACCAGGGCGAGGTGCTGACCGAGCAGCCGCCCCACAAGATCGCTTCGCTGGGCATCGCCCGCACCTTCCAGAACATCGAGCTGTTCGAGCACGCCACGGTGCTGCACAACCTGCTGATCGGCCGCCACATCCACCGCGCCACCGGGCTGTGGAGCGATCTGTTCTTCAGCGGCCGGGCGCGCCAGGCCGAGATCGACGCCCGCGAAAAAGTCGAGCGCGTCATCGAGTTCCTCGACCTGCAGCACCACCGCGACTCGATGGTCGCCGGCCTGCCGTACGGCGTGCGCAAGGTGGTCGAGCTCGCCCGCGCCCTGTGCACCGAGCCCAAGCTGCTGCTGCTGGACGAGCCCTCCTCCGGCCTGAACGTCGAGGAAACCGAAGACATGGCCTTCTGGATCCAGGACATCAAGCACGAACTGGGTATCACCGTGCTGATGGTCGAACACGATATGACGCTGGTGTCCAAGGTCTCCGACCGGGTGCTGGCGATGAACCAGGGCGAAGTGCTGGCCATGGGCTCGCCGCGCGACGTGCAGAACCACCCCGGCGTGATCGAGGCCTACCTGGGTTCGGTCGATGACATGAGCAGCCTCAGAAGGGAGGCGGCATGAGCCAAAACCCACCAGGCATGAGCGACACCCCGGTGCTCAAGCTGTCCAACGTCGAATCGGCCTACGGCCCGATTCGCGCCATCCGCGGCGTCAGCCTGCAGGTGCGCCGGGGCGAGATCGCCACCGTGCTCGGCTCCAACGGAGCCGGCAAGACCACCATCCTCAAGACCATCTCCGGCATCATCGATCCGCGCAAGGGCAGCATCGATTTCAAGGGCGAGAGCATCACCGCCAAGGACCCGGCGCACATCGTGCAGCAGGGCCTGTCGCATGTGCCCGAGGGGCGCGAGGTGTTCCCGCTGCTCACGGTGCACGACAACCTGCTGATGGGCGCCTACACCCGCAAGGACGGCGACGGCATCGCCCGCGACATGGAGGCGGTGTACGCCTACTTCCCCATCCTGAAGGAGCGGTCCGCGCAGGATGCCGGGCTGCTTTCCGGTGGTCAGCAGCAGATGCTGGCGATCTCGCGGGCCATCATGGCCGCGCCCGACCTGATCTTGCTGGACGAGCCCAGCCTGGGCCTCTCCCCCAAGCTCACCCGCGAGATCTTCGAGATCGTGGTGCGGATCAACCGCGAGCGCGGCACCACCATCCTGCTGGTGGAGCAGAACGCCAACATGGCGCTGAATGCTTCGGATTACGGCTATGTGCTGGAGAACGGGCGCATCGTGATGGAAGACACGTGCGCACGCCTGCGCGAGAAGGACGACATCAAGGAGTTCTACCTGGGCATGAAGGAAGCCGGCGTGCGCGGCGAGCGCAGGTGGAAGAAGAAAAAGAACTGGCGATGAATACAGAAGGCACCGTATGAGCAACCTTTGGGATCTCTCCCATATCCAGCCCAATACCGCCGTGGTCCTCGACGGCGACACCATCCCCGCCATGTTCTGGAACGGCGTCGCCAGGCGGGGGCCGCAGACCTGGATGCGCCAGAAGGAGCTGGGCATCTGGCGCGCCTGGAGCTGGACGCAGACCGGCGAAGCCGTGCGCGAGATCGCCGGCGGGCTGATGAGCCTGGGCTTTGCCAAGGGGGCCACCGCCTCCATCCTGTCCAACACCGTCATCGAATGGGTGTTGGCCGACCTGGCCGTGCTCTCGTGCGGCGGCGTGTCCAATGGCATCTATCCGACCGATGCCGCGTCGCAGGTGCAGTATCTGTGCGAAGACTCCGGCACCAGCGTCCTGTTCGTGGAAGACGACGAGCAACTCGACAAGGCGCTCGAGGTCCGCGAAAGCCTGCCGGGGCTGAAAAAAGTGGTGGTCTTCGACATGGAAGGCCTGCGCGACCTGGACGACCCGGGCGTGATCAGCCTGAAGGCCCTTCGGGCGCTCGGCCGTGAGTACCTCGCGGCGCACCCCGACGAGATGATGCAGCGCGTGGCCGGCTGCCGACCCGACGATCTGGCCATCCTGGTCTACACCTCGGGCACCACCGGCAAGCCCAAGGGCGCCATGCACAGCCACAAGGGCCTGGTCTACACCGTGCGCGGCTACAACACGCTGGTGTCGCAGGACGAGAAAGACGAGCGCATGTGCTTCCTGCCCCTGTGCCACATCGCCGAGCGGCTGGGCGGCGAGTACTTCTCGATGTACACCGGCGCCATCCTCAATTTCGTGGAGAACCCCGAGACGGTTCCCGAGAACGTGCGCGAGATAGCGCCCACGGTCTTCACCGCCGTGCCGCGGGTGTGGGAGAAGTTCTACTCCGGCGTGATGATCGGCCTGAAGGAGGCCAGCCCGCTGCAGCAGGCGGCATACGCCTGGGGCATCGGCGTAGGCACGCAGATAGCAGACAAGGTGATGGCCGGCCAGCCAGTGGACGGCTTCCTGAAGTTCAAGTTCACCCTGGCGCGCCTGATTGCCCTGAACAACGTGCGCAAGCTGATCGGCATTCATCGCTCGCGCTTCCTGGTGACCGGCGCCGCCCCCATCTCGCCGGAGCTGGTCCGGTGGTACATGGCGCTGGGCGTGCCGATGCTGGAAGTCTGGGGCATGACCGAATCGTGCGGCGCGGCCACCGGTGTGCCGGCCACGCGCATCAAGCCAGGCTCGATCGGGCCGGCCGCGAGCTACAACGAAGTGAAGATCGATCCGGCCACCGGCGAAATCCTGGTGCGCGGCGCCAACGTCTTCATGGGCTACCTGAACCAGCCCGAGAAGACCGCCCAGACCATCGACGCCGACGGCTGGCTGCACACAGGCGACGTCGGCCTGGTCGACGAAGACGGCTTCTTTCGCATCACCGACCGCATGAACGACATCATCATCACGGCCGGCGGCAAGAACATAACTCCCAGCGAGCTGGAAAACGAGCTGAAGTTCTCCCCCTACATCACCGACGCGGTGGTGGTGGGCGACCGCAGGCCGTACCTCACCGTGATCGTCATGATCGACCAGGAGAACGTGGAGAAATTCGCGCAGGACCACGACGTGCCCTTCAGCAACTACGCCAGCCTGACCCGGGCGCCGCAGGTGCAGGAACTGATCCAGGCCGAACTGGATCGGGTCAACAAGAAGTTTGCGCGGGTCGAGCAGATCAAGAAGTTCTTCCTGCTCGACACCCAGCTGTCGGCCGAAGACGAAGAACTCACGCCGACGATGAAGCTGAAACGCAAGCTGGTCCAGAACAAGTACGCGCCGCAGATCGAGGCGATGTACCGATAGGTCTCTCGCCCCTCGGTGGCCCTGCCACCATTTTCCCCCACCCCGTTAGGAGCATTCGATGAAGTTGAAGTACCCCCTGGCTGCCGCAGTTCTGGCGCTGGGAACCACCCTTGCCGTCGCCCAGCAGCAAGGCGTGACCAAGAACGAGATCGTGATCGGCACCATCCAGGACATGTCGGGCCCGCTGGCCGGCTACGGCAAGCAGGCGCGCAACGGCATGCTGCTGCGCATCGACGAGCTCAACGAGCAGGGCAGCATCCACGGCCGCAAGCTGCGTCTGGTGGCCGAGGACGACGGCTACGATCCCAAGAAGGCCGTGCTGGCGGCCCAGAAGCTGGTCAACTCCGACAAGATCTTCGTCATGGCCGGCCACCTGGGCACGGCGCAGAACATGGCCGCCATGCCGGTGCAGTTCGAGAAGGGCGTGGTCAACCTGTTTCCGATCACCGCGGCGCGCGAAATGTACGAGCCGCACCACCGCCTCAAGTACTCGTTCGCCGCGACCTACTACGACCAGATGCGCCTGGCGCTGCCCAAGCTGGTGAAGGAAAAGAACATCAAGAAGGTCTGCACGATCTACCAGGACGACGACTTCGGCACCGAGGTGCTCAAGGGCGGAGAAGCCGGCCTGAAGTCGATCGGCATGGAGTACACCGAGAAGACCAGCTACAAGCGCGGCGCCACCGACTTCTCCTCGCAGGTTGCGCGCATGAACGCCTCGGGCTGCGAGCTGGTGGTGCTGGGCACCATCATCCGCGAGACCATCGGCACCATCGCCACCGCCCGCAAGACCGGCTTCAACCCGCTGTTCCTGGGCTCCAGCGCGGTCTACAGCGACCTGATCCACAAGCTGGGCGGCAAGGCGATGGACGGCCTGTACGGCGCCATGACGGTGCAGCACCCCTACCTGGACGAAGCCTCGCAGCCGCTGCGGTTCTGGGCCAACAAGTACAAGACCAAGTTCAACGAAGACCCGACGGTCTTCTCGGTCTATGGCTACATCATCATCGACCAGTTCATCAAGGCGGCGCAGAAGGCGGGCCCCAACCTGACGACCGACACCTTCGTCAAGACCATGGACACCATGACCTTCGAGCCAGACATGTTCGGCGGCGCGCGCAGCAGCTACACGGCGACCAAGCGCCTGGGCAGCGACGTCTCGCGCCTGTCGCAGATCCAGAACGGCAAATGGGTGGTGGTGTCGGACTACGTCAAGCCCTGATGGCCACGGCGCCCGCCAAGGACCAGCAGGTTTGGCGGGCGACTTTCAGGGTTGTTTCCTAAGTGAATACGACAGCTTGACACCGTGGGGCAGCGGAGAAGAATGCGTCTGGGTTAACACCATGTTCTACAGGAGACGCACGATGATGAAGAAAGCCGCTGCCCTTGCCGTACTGGCATTGGGCGCCAGCCTGGCCATTGCGCAGAATGCCAACCAGGGCGTGAGCAAGACCGAGATCACCCTGGGCTCCATCCAGGACTTGTCCGGCCCCATCGCCGGCTTCGGCAAGCAGGTGCGGCTGGGCATGATGCTGCGGGTGGACGAAATCAATGAGCAAGGCGGCGTCAACGGCCGCAAGATCCGCCTGATCGTCGAAGATTCCGCCTACGACCCCAAGAAGGCCGTGCTAGCGGCCCAGAAGCTGGTGAACCAGGACAAGATCTTCGCCATGGTCGGCCACATCGGCACCGCGCAGAACATGGCCGCGATGCCGGTGCAGTTCGAGAAGAACGTCATCAACTTCTTCCCGGTGACGGCCGCGCGCGAAATGTACGAGCCGTTCCATCGCCTGAAGTACTCCTTCGCAGCCACCTACTATGACCAGATGCGCACCGCGGTGCCCAAGCTGGCCAAGGACAAGGGCGCCAAGAAGGTCTGCACCATGTACCAGGACGACGAGTTCGGCCTGGAGGTGATGCGCGGCGCCGAAGCCGGCCTGAAGGCCGTCAACATGGAACTGGGCGAGAAGACCAGCTACAAGCGCGGAGCCACCGATTTCTCTTCGCAGATCGCCCGGCTCAAGGCCTCGGGCTGCGACATGGTGGTGCTGGGCACCATCATCCGCGAGACCATCGGCGCCATCGGCGAAGCCAGGAAAACCGGCTTCAACCCAACCTTCATCGGCTCCAGCGCCTCCTATACCGACCTCATCCACAAGCTCGGCGGCAAGGCCATGGACGGGCTGTATGCCACGCATACAGCGCAGCATCCCTACCTGGACGAAGCCTCCCAGAAAATCAGCTTCTGGGCCAACAAGTACAAGACCAAGTTCAACGAAGACCCGACGGTGTTCTCGGTCTATGGCTACCAGCTGGTGGACTCGTTCGCGGCTGCAGCGGCGAAGGCCGGCACCAACCTCTCCACCGAGAGCTTCATCAAGACGATGGACACCATGACCTTCCCGCCCGACATCTTCGGCAGCCCCGAAGCCAAGTTCGGGCCCAAGAAGCGGCTGGGCAACGAGTTCTCGCGGCTGTCGCAGCTGCAGGATGCCCGCTGGAAGGTCGTTTCCGATTACGTCCGGCCCTGATCCTGAGGCCAGCCCAGCCAAGCCGCCCTCGGGCGGCTTTTTTTTGCCCGCCGCGCACGGGCAGTGATACCCTGTGGCCGCATCCACCGCCCAGCCATGAACCCACCCGATCCCCTGAACTCCCCCGTATTGCAAAGCAAGGCACTGGTCTGGCTGGTGATGATCGTCACGGTGCTGTTCGTCATCGTGCTGTGGCCACTGAGCGGGGCCGTGTCATGGGCGGTGTTCATGGCCATCGTTTTTTCCTCGTTGCAAGACCGCTCGGTTCTGGTCTGCCGCGGGCGCAAGGGCTGGGCGGCCTTCGGCACCCTGGTGGTCATCGTGGTGAGCGTGCTGCTGCCGATGGCCCTGCTCACGTCGTCGATCGCACAGGAGGCGACCGCCTTCTACCAGCGCTTCAAGACCGGCGAGATCCAGCTCAGCCAGTTCCTGCAGAGCGGCCTGGACGCCCTGCCCGGCTGGACCCGCTCGCTGCTCGACCGGCTGGGCCTGGCCGACCTGGGCGCCATGCAGAAAAAGCTGGTCGAGGCGCTGGGCCGCAGCAGCGACGCGCTCACTTCGCGGGTGTTCGTTCTCGGCCAGAACACGCTGGATTTCCTGGTGAGCTTCTTCGTCATGCTGTACCTGCTGTTCTTCCTGCTGCGCGACGGCAAGAAGCTGTCTGCGCAGACCGCGCGGGCGCTCCCCCTGCGGGAAGAGCACACCCGGCGGCTGCTCAAGCAGTTCGCCACGGTGGTCCGGGCCACCGTCAAGGGCAACGTGGTGGTCGCGCTGGTGCAGGGCGCACTGGGCTGGCTGGCCTTCTGGGTGCTGGGCATCACCGGGGCCCTGCTCTGGGGGGCACTGATGGCAGTGCTGTCGCTGCTGCCCGCGGTCGGCGCAGCGCTGGTCTGGGGGCCTGTCGCGCTCTACTTGTTGTCCGCTGGTTCGATCTGGCCCGCGCTAGGTCTCACGGCCTGGGGCGTGCTGGTGATCGGCCTGGTGGACAATGTGCTGCGCCCCATCCTGGTCGGCAAGGAGACACGGCTGCCCGACTATCTGGTGCTGATCGCCACGCTGGGCGGCCTGTCCGTGTTCGGCCTGAACGGCTTCGTCATCGGGCCGGTGATCGCGGCGCTGTTCATCGCCGCCTGGGACATCTTCGCGGAGGCCCGGCAGGAAGCCGGCGCCAGCACGGCCTCGCCCGGCAAGAAACAGCGTCAGGAAACGATGTAGGCGCCCGATCCCACCGACATCAGCTTGCCGTCGGCGCCATGAAATTCCATGCGGGTCGACGCCACCCGCGAGCCGAGCCGCAGCACCTCGGCGCGCATCTCGAAATGCTCGCTGATCCCCGGCCGCAGGTAGTCCACCCGCAGGTCGATGGTGCCCAGCTTGGCGAAGCGGTGCAGCCGCTGCGCCGGCGATTCGTTCATGTGACGCGCGCCGATGGCGGCCATCACCGCCAGACCGCCCATCGCGTCGAGGCTGGCGCTGATCACACCGCCGTGGATACGGTTGAATGAGTAGTGGCCCACCAGCTCGTGCTTCATGTCGATCCGGCCGGCCACCCGGTCTGGCCTGAGCACGGTGATCTTCAAGCCCAGTGTCTTGTTGAAAACGATCTTGTTCTCGAAGATGTCTTTCAGGCCATCGATGAACTCGGGCTCGAATTCGACGCTGGGCGCCAGGTTCTTGGTCATAGCGCCAATTGTCGCGCAGCGAGGTCCTTCATGATCTCCTGCGCCCCGCCGCCGATCATCATGACCTTGACCTCGCGGTAAAGGCGTTCGCTCTTCGTCCCCCGCATGAAGCCCATGGCGCCCAGGATCTGCACGGCCTGGTCGGCGCAGAACTGCATGGCCTGCGTGGCGTGGTTCTTCAGCATGCAGACCTGCGCCACACAATCGGGGTCAGATTCCAATTTCCCCTGATCGGCCTGCGCCGTGACGGCATCCAGCCAGGCCTGGGTGGATTCGATGCGCATCCGCATGTCCACCAGCTTGTGGCGGATCACCTGCTTTTCCACCAGCGCGCTGCCGAAGGCCTGCCGCTGCCGAGCCCAATCCAGGGCCTCGTCGAAGCAGGCCTGGGCGAAACCGAGCGCCATCGCGGACATGCCCAGGCGCTCGCCGTTGAAATTGCTCATGATGATCCGGAAACCGCCGCCCTCGTCGCCCAGCAGGAAGCGCGCCGGCACGCGCACCCGGTCCAGGCGCAGGTGGGCGGTGTCGGAGCACCACCAGCCCATCTTGTCGAGCCTGGTGCGCGAGAGGCCGGCCGCATCGCCGGGGACGAGGATCATGGAAATGCCGCTCGCGCCCCGCTCCGCGGTTCCGGTGCGAACGGCCATGGTGATCCAGTCGGCGCGCATGCCCGAGGTGATGAAGACCTTCTCGCCATCGATCACCCAGTCGCCGCCCTCGCGGCGCGCGGTGGTCCGCAAGGCCGCCACGTCCGAGCCTGCGCCCGGCTCGGTGATGGCCAGCGCCGCGATTTTTTCGCCACGCAGCACCTGAGGAATGACTTCCTGCTGCACGGCGGCGAGGCCATGGCGCAGCACCGGCGGCAGCCCGATGTTCAACGAGAACAGGCTGGCCATGAGGCCACCGCTGCCGCTGTAGCGCGCCAGGGTGGTGGACACGGCGTTGCGCAACGCAAACGGCGCGGGGGTGCCACCCAGCGCTTCGGGATAGCCCAGGCCCAGCAAGCCGAGCGCCGCGGCCTCGCGATACAGCTCGCGCGGAAACTCGCCAGCCTCGTCCCACGCGGTGACATGCGGCGCAATGCGCTCCAGCGTGAACCGCTTGACGGCGTCGGCCAGCGCCTGTGCGTCCTGCTGCTGCTCCGGGGTCATGGCGCGGCCTCGAAGGTCACGAGCACCTGCGCCGTGGTGGCCTGCTGGCCGGGCTCGACGTGCACGGCCTTGATCACGCCGTCGCGCGAGGCGCCCAGCACGTGTTCCAGCTTCATGGACTCGAGCACCAGCAAAGTGTCGCCTCGGGCGACCGTCACGCCGGGCGTTGCCTGCACCGAGATCACCTTGCCGTTGAAGGGCGCGCGCAGTTCGCCCGCGGCGGCGCTGCCGCCCGAGGCCGTGGGCGGCTCGAACGAAGCGTCCGTTACCACCAGGTCGAGCGCGCCCGACTGCACGTGCCAGCTTGCGTTGTCGAGTCGCACGCAGGCCGCGGCAAGTGGCTCGATCACTTGCGTCAGGCCGTCCTGCTCGACCTCCAGCCCGCCGTCGGTCCGCTCGCGCACGCGCAACGCCAGCACCTCGCCGCGATGCCGCAGCCGCAAGGGGCGCGGGAAGGGGCATGCCAGCGCGCGAGCCCGCGCAGCCGCAACCGGGGGAAAGAAGGCGGCCGTCAGGAAAGCCACCGCCGAGGCACGCTCATCGGCCTCAAGCGCTTCGCGTAGCTCGGCACCGCGCTCCGCCAGGAAGGGAATGCGCGCGTCGCCGGCGCGAAATTGCGGGTGCCGCAGGCAGGCGGCGAGCAGGCGCCGGTTGCTGGGCAGCCCCAGCAGCTGCATGCTGTCGAGGGCCGCGGCGAGTTGCTCGATCGCCTGTTCGCGTGTCGGCGCGTGGGCGATGAGCTTGCCGAGCATCGAGTCGTAGTGGGGGGTGACTTCGAGGCCTTCGAAGAGGGCGTGGTCGAAGCGGATGGGGCTGCCCCCATCCCAGCCCTCCCCCAGAGGGGGAGGGAGAAACTTCCCTTCGCCTTGCGCGGGAGGGAGAAATTTGCGCACCTTGCCGGCGTGCGGTGTGAAGTTCTCGTCTTCCGCGCACAGGCGCACCTCGATGGCGTGACCCTCGAAGCGCACCTGTTCCTGCGTCAACGGCAGCGGCTCGCCCTGCGCCACCCGCAGCTGCCACTCCACCAGGTCGAGCCCTGTCACCGCCTCGGTCACCGGGTGCTCCACCTGCAGCCGGGTGTTCATCTCCATCAAGTAAAACGAGGGCGCGTCCAGCAGGAACTCCACCGTGCCCGCGCCCACATAGCCGGCGGCTTGCGCCAGCTCCACCGCGCATTGCCCCATGCGTTCGCGCAGCGCGGCGTCGACGGCAGGGCTGGGCGACTCTTCGATGATCTTCTGGTGCCGGCGCTGGACCGAGCAATCGCGCTCGCCCAGGTGAATGCAGTGGCCCTGCGCGTCGGCGAACACCTGCACCTCGACGTGGCGTGGCGACAGCAGCGCGCGCTCCAGCAGCAATTCGCCGGAGCCGAAAGCCGACAACGCTTCCGAGCGCGCGCCCTGCACCGCCGCCGCAAGCTCCGATGCCCGCGTCACCAGCCGCATGCCGCGCCCGCCGCCGCCGGCCGCGGCCTTGACCATCACGGGGTAGCCGATGCGCTGCGCTTCCGCCGCCAGGCGCGTGTCCGACTGGTCCTCGCCGTGATAGCCGGGCAGACAGGGCACGCCGCGCGCCTGCGCAATCGCCTTGGCGGACGACTTGTTGCCCAGCGCCCGGATGGCGGCGGGTGGCGGGCCGACCCACACCAGCCCGGCATCCAGCACGGCCTGTGCGAAATCGGCGTTCTCGCTCAGGAAGCCATAGCCCGGATGCACCGCATCGGCACCAGTTGCAAGGGCAGCCGCGATCAGCTTGTCGATGCGCAGATAGGAATCGGCCGAAGCGGTGCCGCCCAGCGCGTGGGCCGTGCTGGCTTCGCGCACATGCAGGGCGCCGGCATCGACCTTCGAGTACACGGCCACGGTCTGGATTCCCATGCGGTGCGCCGTGCGAATCACGCGCCGGGCGATCTCGCCGCGGTTGGCGACGAGGAGACGGCCGATGCTCACGCCGGCCCCCACCCCCGCCCTCCCCCAGAGGGGGAGGGAGTTAAATTGGCTCCTTCCCCCTCTGGGGGAAGGTTGGGATGGGGGCTGGCCGGCCGCTTGGCGATGCCCATGATCTTGGCCAGGATGCCCAGCATCACCTCGTCGGCGCCGCCGCCGATCGAGCCCAGGCGGCCATCGCGGAATTGCCGCGACACCTTGTTCTCCCAGGTGTAGCCCATCCCGCCCCAGAACTGCAGGCAGGTATCGGGAACGATGCGGTTCAGCCGGCCGGCCTTGAGCTTGGCCATCGAAGCCAGTTCCAGCACGTCCTGGCCCTGCACATAGAGCTCGCAGGCGCGGTAGGTGAGCGCCCGCAGGCACTCCACCTCGGTCTTCAGCTCGGCGAGCTTGAACTGCACCCACTGCTGGTCGGCCAGCGACGCGCCGAACAGCTTGCGCTCCTGCGCCCATTCGACGGTCCAGCCGATGCAGTTCGCGAGCGATTGCAGGCAGCTCGCCGCGGCCCACAGCCGCTCCTCCTGGAACTGCTGCATCTGGTAGATGAACCCTTGTCCTTCGGCTCCGATGCGGTAGCGCTGCGGCACCCGCACCTCGTCGAAGTAGATCAGCCCGGTGTCCGACGAGTTCATGCCGATCTTGCGAATTTTCTGCGCCACCTCGATGCCCTTGGTGAGCTTGCCGTTGGGGCCGTCGCGCATCGGCACGATCACCAGCGACTTGTTCTTGTGGATGGGGCCTTCGCCGGTGTTGACCAGCATGCACATCCAGTCGGCCTGCAGGCTGTTGGTGATCCACATCTTCTGGCCGGTGATGACGTAGTCGTCGCCATCTTTCACGGCGCGGCTCTTGATGCCGGCCACGTCGCTGCCCGCGCCGGGCTCGCTGACGCCGATGCAGGCCACCGCGTCGCCGGCGATGGCCGGGGCCAGGAAGTCGCGGCGCAGTTCGTCACTGCCGAAGCGCGCCAGCGCCGGCGTCGCCATGTCGGTCTGCACGCCGATGGCCATGGGCACGCCGCCGCATTCGATGTGGCCCAGCGCCTCGGTCATGGCCATGCCGTACGAGTAATCCAGCCCCGCCCCGCCGTAGGCCTCGGGCTTGGTCAGCCCCAGCAGGCCCAGCTGCCCCAGCCGCTTGAAGACGCTGTGCGCCGGGAAGATTTCCGCGGCCTCCCACTCGTCGACATGAGGATTGATCTCGTCGTCGATGAAGCGCTTGAGGGTGCGCTGGATTTCCAGGTGTTCGTGGCTGAATTGCATGTTGTCCTGTCTCCTTGTGCTTGGCGCTAAGGCGTCTGCATGCCGCCCGCGTCTCCATCTACATCCGCGCCACTCCGAACTGCATCGGCCGCAACTGCCGCTGCTGCGCCTGTGCGCAGATGTCCAGGCACTCGGCCAGCACGGCACGGCTGTCGCGGGGGTCGATCACGCCATCGTCGAGCAACAGCCCGGACGTGTAGAACGCATCGGCCTGGGCTTCGAACATCGAGACGATGCGCTCGTACTGCGCGCGCGACTGCGCCGGGTCGGCGGCGACGCCTTTGCGCGCCAGCCCGGCTTCGGTCACGATCTGCATGGTGCGTGCCGCCTGCTCGCCGCCCATCACGGCCGTGCGCGCGCTGGGCCAGCTGAAGAGAAACCGCGGCGCGTAGGCTCGGCCGCACATGCCGTAGTTGCCGGCGCCGAACGATGCACCGCACTGCAGGGTGATCTGCGGCACCGTCGCGTTGGTCACGGCCTGGATCATCTTGCTGCCGTGCTTGATCATGCCGCCCTGCTCGCTGTCCTTGCCGACCATGTAGCCGGTGGTGTTCTGCAGATAGAGGATGGGATGCCCGAGCTGGCACATCAGCTGGATGAAGTGGGTGGCCTTGTTGGCGCCGGCCACGTCGATCGGCCCGTTGTTGGTGACGATGCCGATGGCATGCCCCTCGATCGCAGCCTGCACGCAAACCGTGGCCGGTCCATACAGCGCCTTGAATTCCAGCAGCTCCGACCGGTCCACGATGCGCGCGATGATCTCTCGCATGTCGACCGGCTCGCGCAGGCTCGTCGGCACCAGTCCCAGCAGTTCCTCCGCATCGAAATTGGGGTCAGATTCCAATTTATTCGACCTGTTCGACCGGAACGACGACAGCTGCGCGACCACTTGCCGCGCGATGCCCAAGGCCTGCCGGTCGTCCTCGGCCAGGTACTCGCCCAGGCCCGACACCGAGGTGTGCATTTCGGCGCCACCCAGTTCTTCCTCGGTCGCCACTTCTCCCGTGGCCGCCATCAGCAAGGGCGGACCGGCGAGGAAGGCGCGCGAGCGCTTGCGCACCATCACCACCACGTCGCTCAGGCCCGGCATGTAGGCGCCGCCGGCGGTGCCCGAGCCGTGCTGCACGGTGATCACCGGAATGCCGGCGGCCGACAGGCGCGCCAAGTTGCGAAACAGCGCGCCGCCGTGCACGAAGCCTTCGACCCGATAGCGCATGAGGTTGGCGCCGGCGCTCTCCACCAGGTGCACGAACGGCAGCTTGCCTTGCAGGGCGATCTCCTGCACCCGCAGGATCTTGTCCAGGCCCATCGCCTGGATCGCGCCGGCGTCGATGCCAGAGTCGCTGGCCACCACCATGCAGCGCACGCCGCTGACGAAGCCGATGCCGGCCACCAGGCCGCCACCCGGCACCGATTCGGCGGCCTCCTTGCTGTCCTGCAGGTAGCCGGCCAGCGAACAAAGCGGAAGATAGGGCGTGCCGGGATCGAGCAGCAGCGCGATGCGCTCGCGCGGCAGCAACTGGCCGCGCTTGTCGAACACCGGACGGGAACGCGCCGACGCAGCGGCCGCGCGGTCTTCGAGGGCCCGCAGCTGGGCGATGCGATCGAGCATGGCGCTCGCCCGCTGCTGCGCCACGGCGCCCTGCGCGTTCCAGGCGGAGGGGTAGGCGCTCATTTGGTTTGAAAGACCTTCGGCACCGCCGCACGATGAAAGCCATCGAAGGGCCTCACGGCCTCTCGCTGTTGCTCGTCGGGGCCGGGCGTGCGCATCGGCCAGCCCATGCGCACCTGCGGCCGGGCGCCGTCCACACGCACCACATCGCCGCTCATGAACGAGGCCGCGGGACTGAGCAAAAACACCACCGCTGCCGACGTCTCCGCCTCGGTGCCAAAACGGCCCAGCGGCACCGTGTTGCGCATCTCGCGCAGCATCGGGCCGGCCTCCGGCGGATAGTGGTCCATGCCGCTGGAAGCGATGTACCCCGGCGCCACGGCATTGACGCGAACGCCGCTGTGCGCCCACTCGGCTGCCGCGGTTTCGGTGAAGCTCACCATGCCCGCACGCGCCGCCCCGCTATGCCCCATGCTGGGCATCGATCCCCACATGTCGGCGACGATGTTGACGATGGCCCCGCCGCGCGCCTGCATCGACTGCACATAGCATTCGCGGGCCATCAGGAAGCCTCCGGTCAGGTTGGTCTCCAGCACCGCCCCCCAGCCCTTGGCACTGATGCTTTCCAGCGGCGTGATGTACTGCCCGCCGGCGTTGTTGACCAGTGCGTCGATGCGCCCATGCACCGCGATGATCGCCTGCACGGTGTTCTTGACGCCTTCCTCGTCGCGGATGTCGCACGCGTGGAAGCTCGCGCGCCCACCGTCGGCCACGATCTCGCCGGCGGTTTCATGCAGCTTCTCCAGCTTGCGGCCGATCAGCACCGCGTGGGCGCCCAGCGAGGCGAGCTCGTGCGCGATGCAGCGGCCGATGCCCGAGCCGCCGCCGGTGACTACCGCCACCCGCCCCGCGAACAGGCCGGGCGCAAAGACCGAACGATAGGTGGCAGTCACAGCTTGTCTCCGATGAAAAGATCGAACGCGGCCTGGGCCAGCTCGTCCAGGCTGGCGCCCTTGCGACGGTCGTACCACTGGGCCGACCAGTTGAGCGCGCCGAACATCAGCAGCCGCGCCAGCTTGACGTCGGCGCGCAGCCGGCCCGCCGCGTGCAGCGCCTCCAGCACCGGCACCCAGGGGGACTCGTACTCGCCTTGCAGTTCGGCCAGCGCGGCCCTTTGACGCGGCGTGATGGAGCGCGCCTCGTACAGCATGACGGGGATGAAGTCGCTGTCGGCCCCGAGCAGCACGTCGAAGTGATTGCGGATCAGGATGCGCAGGCGGACGTCAGGATCGAGCCCGGCCGGCGCCGCCGCCAGCGCCTTCTGCTGGCGCTCGATGGCGCTGCGCATGCCCTCTTCCATCACGGCGTACAGCAAAGCGCTCTTGCTCTTGAAGTGATAGAAGGGCGAGCCGCTCTGCATGCCCGCCGCGGCCGCGATGTCGCGCGTGCTGGTGCCGTCGAAGCCCTTGCGGCGAAACAGCCGGGCGGCCGAGCGCAGCAACTCGCCCCGGCGATTGCCGTCGTCGCGATCCAGCGCTGTCTTGCGCGGGCGGCCACGGGGGCGCTTGGCGGCGACGGCTTCGACGGGTCGGGCGGCGGTCTGCATGTCGCCTCGACCATAGCAAAGTCCGTTATTTATAGCAAGCAGATGCTTGGTATAAATAACAAGACAGCGCGAGAGCCGGACCTCAACAAAGCCGCGCCGCGAGTTCGGGCACGGCTCATTGCCGCGAAAGGATCGCGCGGCACTTGCGGCGCATGGCCTCCACGGCGCAGCGGTGCCGGGCGCGCATCGGCTTGATGTCGGCGGGCGCCCCGTCGTGCAGCCTGATCTGAGCGTGCCAGATCGAATGGACGGTTTCGGCGTGCCGAATCAGCAAATCGGCCATCTCTTCGGACAGCTGCGGCACGGACTCCCTCAGCAGCCGCAAATCCTGCAGTTCGCGGGTGACGGCCCGATAGCGCTCGGCCTCCAGCCACGAGTCCATCATCTCGTCGAAATCCCGCTGGTAGCGGTCCAGCGCATCATCGATCCGGGACAGGGCGACACTGAGGGCGGGCGCGGGGGTAGCCGGCATGGCTGCAGCTCAAGGGCGGTGTTGGGAAAGGCAATTTACGCACGGATACCCTCTGTTGCGTGCACAGCAATGGGCAGTTACTTCAGTCGAGCATCGAGCGGCAAAAAGCGGTCCGTGCGCAATTGACACAAAATGGCGGGTTGCCTGAACCTGCCCTGCAAGGAAAAAACCGATGACCTACCCTTCCACCCAACTGTTCATTGACGGCCAATGGCTAGACGCCGCCGACGGCCGCAGTCTCGCTGTCTTCAATCCCGCCACCGGCAAGGAAATCGGCCGGGTCGCCCGCGCCGGCACCGCCGACCTCGACCGTGCGCTGGCTGCCGCGCAAAAGGGCTTCGAAACCTGGCGCGACCTGCCCGCCATCGAGCGCAACAAGATCATGCGCAAGGCCGCGGCCTTGATGCGCGAGCGCGCGGCGGACATCGGCAAGGTGCTCACCCAGGAACAGGGCAAGCCGCTGGTCGAGGCCAAGGGCGAAGCCCTGGCCGCGGCCGACATCATCGAATGGTTTGCCGATGAAGGCCTGCGGGTCTACGGACGGATCGTGCCTTCGCGCGGCAACCTCGCAGTGCGCCAGATGGTGCTGAAGGATCCCGTGGGCCCGGTGGCGGCGTTCACGCCCTGGAACTTCCCGATCAACCAGGTAGTGCGCAAGATGGCCGCCGCGCTGGCAACCGGCTGCTCGATGATCGTCAAGGCCGCGGAAGAAACCCCCGCCGCTCCGGCCGAGCTGATCCGGGCCTTCGCCGACGCCGGCATCCCCGCCGGCGTGCTGGGCCTGGTGTATGGCGACCCGGCGGAAATCTCGAACTACCTGATTCCGCATCCGGTCATCCGCAAGATCACCTTCACCGGCTCCACGCCGGTCGGCAAACAGCTGGCCGCATTGGCCGGCAAGCACATGAAGCGGGTGACCATGGAACTGGGCGGCCACGCACCGGTGATCGTGGCCGAGGATGCCGACGTGGCGCTGGCCGTCAAGGCCGCCGGCGCGGCCAAGTTCCGCAACGCCGGGCAGGTCTGCATCTCGCCCACCCGCTTCCTGGTGCACGAGAGCATCAAGAACGACTTTGCCGCGGCGCTGGTCAAGCACGCGCAGGGGCTGAAGGTCGGCGAAGGCCTGGGCGAAGGCGTGCAGATGGGGCCTTTGGCCAATCCGCGGCGCGTCACGGCGATGGCCGAATTCACCGAAGACGCCATCAAGCACGGCGCCACGGTGGCGCACGGCGGCGAGCGCATCGGCGAGGCCGGCAACTTCTGGCAGCCCACCATCCTCACCGACGTTCCGCTGCAGGCCCGGGTGTTCAACGACGAGCCGTTCGGCCCGATGGCTGCGATCCGCGGCTTCAACACGCTGGACGAAGCCATCCAGGAAGCCAACCGCCTGCCCTTCGGGCTGGCCGGCTACGCCTTCACCCGCTCGCTGAAAAACGCCGACCTGCTGGCCCGCCGCGTCGAGGTGGGCATGCTGTGGATCAACATGCCCGCCATGCCCTCGGCCGAGATGCCTTTCGGCGGCGTCAAGGATTCGGGCTACGGCTCCGAAGGCGGCCCGGAGGCGATGGAGGCCTACCTCAACTCGCGCGCCGTCGCGGTGATGAACGCCTGATGGACTGCTGCTGAGCCTCCTGGCTCGGCGGCACCTGGCCGCAGGCAAAGGCCTACACGGCTGTGCGGCGGCGGCCGACGAAACCGCGCGCTTCACGGTCTTGCAATGAAGGGAAGTTCGGCCAGGTTCAGCCTGGCCGGCACCTTCAACCCCAGCCAGGAGAAACGCCATGAAGGAAGAAAAGCCGCGCGCCAAAGGAAAAGTGCCGACCCCTGCCGACCGCGTTGGAGGGCGCGACGAGCCGAGCGGCCCGCTGGGAACCCACCCGGTCGGCACGGCCGTCGGTGGTTTAGCCGGCGCAGTGGCCGGTGGCGCGGCGGTGGGCAGTGTCGCCGGCCCGCTGGGCGCGGCCGTTGGCGCAGCCATCGGCGCGGCTGCCGGCGGCATGTCCGGCAAGGTGATGGCGGACCTCGTCGACCCGCAGATGGAAGACGAGTTCTGGCGCAAGAACTGGAGTGACCGCAAGTACATCGACGGCGGCTTCACCTACGACCAGGACTGGGGGCCGGCCTACCGCTATGGCGTCGAGTCGTACACGCGCTATCCCGACCGCAGCTACGACGAAGTGGAGTCCGACCTGTCGGCCGGCTGGGGCGACGCCCGAGGCGAGTCGCGGCTGGATTGGGACCGAGCGCAACACGCCTCGCGCGACGCCTGGCAGCGCGTCAGCGAGAAGGTCGAGCGTGCCATGCCGGGCGACCGGGATCGCGACGGGCGATAGCAGAAGGTCAGGCGCGGCTTTCGTCGCCTGCGGCTTGCGCCGCCGTCCTACAGCGCGCGCAGCAGGCGCCCACCTAGAGTCGGTGCATGGCCTCCATCACTCATCCATGACCTTCGCATGAAACAGGCGCCGATTCGTGCCGCGGCCTGGCTGCTTGCCATTCCCCGCTTTCTCTGGCGCATCGTGCGGCGCCACCCCGTCCTGATCGCCTTCCTGGTGCCCACGCTGGCCGCCGTCGCAGCGGCAACCGCGGGGGCACTGTACATCGCAGCGCTGGTGCCGCTTACGCCGGATGTGGCCGACGCGATGAAAGCCAAGTCCGAGCATCCCACGGTGGTGCTCTCGGCCGACGGCCGGCAACTGGCGGTGTTCAGGCGCGCCGACCGCCGCTGGGTCAAACTGTCGGATATATCGCCGCAAGTGGTGGCAGCGCTGATCGCCACCGAGGACCACCGGTTCTTCGAGCACAAGGGCCTGGACTTGCAGCGGATCGCAGCGGCCGCATGGCAGTCGTTCGGCGGCAACCTGCAGGGCGG
>JAKFEZ010000078.1:0-1709 GCA_036675435.1 Ramlibacter sp.
GCGGGCAATGCGGGCGGAAACGGCGGCGGCAACGTGGGCACCGGCAACAGCGGTGTCGGCGTGGGCAACACCGGTCTTGGCAATCAGGGCAACGACAGTGCCGTTGGCAATGCCGTTGGAGGCACTGGTGGTGGCGGACCTGGTGGTGGCGGCTCTGATGGTGGCGGCTCTGATGGTGGCGGCTCTGATGGCGGCGGCTCTGGTGGTGGCGGCTCTGATGGTGGCGGCTCTGATGGCGGCGGCTCTGGTGGCAGCGGCTCTGGTGGCAGCGGCTCTGGTGGCAGCGGCTCTGGTGGCGGCGGCTCTGGGGGTAGCGGCACGGTTGGCGGTGGCTCCGGTGGCAGCACAGGTGCCGGTGTCAGCGCTGGGCCAAGCGGCAACCCCGGCGTCAGCGGCGGTGATGCCGGCGTTGCAGGGGGCGGTGGCGCAGCAGGTGTCGCATCGACGCCGCCCAGCGATGGGGGATCGGACAGCGCAGGTACTGCGTCTGCCGCCGCACCGTCTGCGCCGGCAACGTCGCAGTGGCTCGATCCTCGTGCGCGAAAGGTCCTCACAAATGCACCGGCTCAACCCGCGCCAGGCGCGTCGAGCATGGGGGCCGGAGCTGCGCCGAAGTAGCCAACCCGGCGACGATCAAAAACTAATGCGCCTTCTCCCAGTTCTCGCCGATCCCGATCTCGGCGAGAAGCGGCGCGCGCAACTCGGCGACGCCGGCCATGAGGCGCGGGATCTCGCTGCGCACCCACTCCACCTCGTCCTCGGGCACCTCGAACACCAGTTCGTCGTGCACCTGCATGATCATTTTCGTGCGGCGCTTCTGCTCGTCCAGCACGTCCTGCACCTTCACCATCGAGAGCTTGATCAGGTCGGCGGCCGTGCCTTGCATCGGCGCGTTGATGGCCGCGCGCTCGGCGCCGCCGCGGCGCGGGCCGTTGGGTGAATTGATCTCGGGCAGGTACAGCCTGCGGCCGAACACGGTCTCGACATAGCCCTTGCTCTTGGCCGACAGGCGCGTTTCGTCCATGTACTGCTTCACGCCGGGATACCGCTCGAAATAGCGCTGGATGTAGTTCTTGGCCGCCGTGTTGTCGATGCCCAGGTTGCGCGCCAGGCCGAAGCTGCTCATGCCGTAGATCAGGCCGAAGTTGATCACCTTGGCATAGCGGCGCTGCTCGCTCGTGACTTCGCCGGGCGCCACGCCGAACACTTCCGCTGCCGTGGCGCGGTGCACGTCCAGGCCCTCGCGGAACGCACGCAGCAGCGCATCATCTTCACTGAGGTGCGCCATGATGCGCAGCTCGATCTGGCTGTAATCGGCGCTGGCGATGAAGTGCCCGGGCGGTGCGATGAAGGCTTCGCGCACGCGCCGGCCCTCGGCCGTCTTCACCGGGATGTTCTGCAGGTTGGGGTCGTTGCTGGACAGGCGGCCCGTCACCGCGACGGCTTGCGCGTAGTGCGTGTGCACGCGGCCCGTGCGCGGATGCGCCATCTGCGCGAGCTTGTCGGTGTAGGTGCCTTTGAGTTTCGACAGCCCTCGATGCTCCAGCAGCTTGGCGGGCAGCGGGTAATCCTCGGCAAGTTTCTCCAGCACTTCTTCGTCGGTGCTTGCCACGCCGCTCGGTGTTTTCTTGACCACCGGCAGGCCGAGCTTGGTAAAGAGGATCTCCCCAATCTGCTTGGGCGAGCCGAGGTTGAACGGCTGGCCCGCG
>JAKFEZ010000215.1:0-44116 GCA_036675435.1 Ramlibacter sp.
GGCCCGTTCTTTCTGACCCAGGCTTTCGCCGCGAGACTGCAGCAATCCGGGCGCCCGGGCCGGGTGATCAACATCAGCTCGATCCATGAAGATCTGCCTTTTCCCGGCTTCACGCCGTACTGCGCCAGCAAAGGCGGTTTGAAGATGTTGATGCGCAACGCCGCGATCGAGCTGGCGCCACTGGGCATCACCGTCAACAACGTCGCGCCGGGGGCGATCCGCACACCCATCAACGCCGAGCTGCTGAAGGACGCGCCCAGGCTGGACCGTCTCAGGCAGCAGATTCCGCTGGGCCGGATGGGTGAGCCGCACGATGTCGCCGGCGTGGTGGCCTTTCTGGCCTCCGACGACGCGAGCTATATCACGGGCTCGACAATCGTGGTCGACGGCGGCTTGCTCTGGAACTATTCAGAGTAGGCATGAAGAAGCACTGGCATCCAGCGGCCCGACAGCACGCGGCGTCGCAGTGTCCGCCGGCCGATGACCGCACGCCGGCGGACCGCTATCAGGAACTTTTCGTCGCCGTCCAGAGCGGCCGCGTGTTCGCCGACAGCAAGACCTTTGTCGATTGCATACCGCTGCAGGACCCGGTGACGATCATGGCAGCCTACCGGGTAGCGTGCGGCGATCAGGGGTTCGATCTGCCAGCCTTCGTCAGTCGGTTCTTCGGGGCTCCGCAGTTCAGCCCGCAGGAGTATGTCTGTGCGCCGGGACGATCGCTGTCGGTGCACATCGATTCGCTCTGGCGAGTGCTGACCCGGACCCCCCGCGCGCATCCGCTGCGTGGGTCGCTGCTGCAGCTACCCCATCCCTATGTGGTTCCGGGCGGGCGCTTCACCGAGCTGTACTACTGGGACTCCTACTTCACCATGCTCGGCCTGGCGGACAGCGGCTGCGCCGACCTGGTGCATTCCATGACGGACAACTTCGCCTATCTCATCGATACCTATGGCCACGTGCCCAACGGCACCCGCACGTACTACCTCAGCCGCTCGCAGCCACCGGTGTTCGCCCTGATGACCGAGCTCTGCGAGGCGCTGGGCGGCGAGCGCAGCATCAGCTACCTGCAGCAGCTTCGCCGCGAGCATGCATTCTGGATGGACGGCGCCGATGGGCTGCGGCCCGGCGAGGCGGCCAGGCGGGTGGTGGCGCTTGCCGGCGGCGGGCTGCTCAATCGCTACTGGGATGACCGCGACACCCCGCGCGAGGAATCCTGGCGTGAAGACGTGGCGACCGCAGCCGAATCCGGCCGGCCGGCCCACGAGGTCTATCGCGACCTCAGGGCGGCGGCGGAGTCGGGCTGGGACTTCAGCTCGCGCTGGCTGGCCGAGCCGCAGCTGCACGCGGCGCAAGGAACATCGTTGGCCACGATCTGCACCACCCGGCTGCTGCCGGTCGATCTGAACGCCTTCCTGCACAAGCTCGAGACCACCATTGCCCGACTGTGCCACGAGGCGGGCGACGACGCGGCGGCCGATTCGTTCGCCAGCGCCGCGAAGGCGCGCCGATCGGCGATAGACGAGTTGATGTGGAACCCCGCCCAGGGTGCCTACTTCGATTGGGACTGGTGCGAAATGCGGCAACGGCAGTGCCTGACCGCCGCCACGGTGGTACCACTGTTCACGGGCACCGCCAGCAGCGCCCAGGCCGCGGCGGTGGCCGATGCCGTGCGGCGGCGTATGCTGGCGCCAGGAGGATTCGCCACCACGGAATGCGCGACCGGACAGCAGTGGGATCGTCCGAACGGCTGGGCGCCGTTGCAGTGGATGGCGGTGCGCGGACTGGAAGACTACGGCATCGGTGGGCTGGCGCAGGAGATCCGCTCGCGTTGGCTCGACACCGTTCGCGAGGTCTACCAGCGGGAGAGCAAGCTCGTGGAGAAATACGCGCTGCGAAACGTCGCCAGCGAACCAGCGGCGGGCGGCGGTGGCGGCGAGTATCCGTTGCAGGACGGCTTCGGCTGGACCAACGGGGTGACCCGTCAGTGGCTGCAGGAGCAGGGGGCTGCTGCAACAAGTGGACGCGATCGCATCAATTTGTGATGTCGAGCCGGACTGCCTGCCGCAGAATGGCTCGTATCCAACGTGTCGCCCGCTGTCCGACGAGCAGCGCTTTCACAGGTTGCCGATGCGGGCACCTTTGCAGGAGAACTTTTCATGGATCGCAAGCTGCATTTTCTGGAATCCTTCAACGCCAACGGCTCGGATGGCACTACCTACAAGGTCTGCGGCTACGAGCACCTGGTACGCGACGTATCGGTGGCAGGCGGCGTCGAGCGCTGGGCAGCAACCGGTGAGGTGGAGTACCGGCTGGCGGACGGCGGCCGCATCGAGGTGCGGCGTGACGGCTCGATGCGCATCGAGCGCACCGGCGTCGAGCTCAGCGTACCCGCCGAGGCGCCAGCAACTTCACCGTGACGGTTGCCGGTCGCGGCAATATCCTACGGTGCGGGGTGCCTGCGATCGGTAGGAGGCGCCGAGCACGGTGACACTCGAAGGAGACGCGCATGAGCCAATCCGTACTGCAGCGAATCAGGCAATTCGATGAAGCCCGGCCGGGATTTCCGGGCGAGCACTGGCTGGTGCTGGCGACCGGGGTCGGGGTCTGGCTTGCGACGCGCCGCCATCCGGTCTTCGCGGTGAGGCTCCTGGGGTCCGTCGCCGGCTCCGTCGCCGTTGCCAGGGCAGCGACCGGTCGCAAGGTGCCGCGCCCGCTGCTGCGCTGGCTTCCCTTTGCGGAGCGGGGTCGGGACCACACGGTGTAGGCAGGTTCGCCCTGGAGGCGCACACCTGGGTTGCAGCCCCGTTGGAAGGGGACTCGGACTTTTCCTAGGCCGCCTAGGCGCGCAGGCGGTGTTTTTCCGGACGAATCCGAGCCTTAATCTCAGCGCACGCCGATGTTGCCGCGGCGTCGTGTCCGCCACAGTAGGGACATGCGCAAACGCAATTCTCCCGTCAAGGTTTTCCTCGCCGACGATTCCGCGCCGATCCGCGCCCGGGTCGCCGCGATGCTCGCCGCGCCGGCGGCAACCATCGTCGGCCAGGCCGAGACGCCGCAGGCCTGCATCGCCGGCATCCTGGCCACACTGCCCGACGTCGTCGTGCTCGACGTCCAACTGGAAGGCGGTCAGGGCCTGGAGGTCCTTCGCGCCGTTCACCCGGAAGCGCCCGGCATCGCCTTCGTCGTCTTCAGCAACAACGCGGGGCCTGCCTACCGCAAGCGCTACCTGGGCGCCGGCGCGGTGCGCTTCCTGGACAAATCCCAGGAATTCGACCAGCTCCCACAGGCGGTGCAAACCGCGCAAGACCTCATTTTTCAATCGATCAGCTCGTGAAAGCAGCCAACATGTCCACCGCCACGCTCGAAGCTCCCGTTCGCCTCACCCGCATCGCCCCGGTTGTTTCGGCTCCGCGCACTGCCGCGGTGGCGCCCCTGGTGACCAAGTGCTCCACCTGCCACCTGCGCGACCTCTGCCTGCCGGGTGGCCTGGCGGGCAGCGAGGCCGAGCGGCTGGACAGTCTCTTGCTCGGTCGCCGCCGCGTGACCGAGGGCCAAGCGCTGTATCGCGAGGGCGACCGCTTCCAGTTCATCTACGCGGTGCGCAGCGGCATGTTCAAGTCCAGCCTCACGCTGGCGGACGGCCGCGAGCAGGTCAGCGGCTTTCACATGGCCGGCGAACTGATGGGCCTGGATGGTGTCGCCAACGGCGTGCATGCCAGCACCGCCACGGCACTGGAAGACGCGGAGATCTGCGCCATTCCCTACGCCCGCCTGAACGAGCTGGCGGCGCAGAGCACCAGCATGCAAAACGTGGTGGGCCGCCTCATGAGCCGCGAGATCGTGCGCGAGCACAGCCTGATGATGCTGCTGGGCAGCATGAACGCAGAGGAGCGCCTGGCGGCTTTCCTGCTGAATCTGTCGCAGCGCCTGCAGGCGCGCGGGTACTCGCCGCGCGAATTTCACCTGCGCATGTCGCGCGCCGAGATCGGCAGCTACCTGGGCATGAAGCTCGAGACCGTCAGCCGCACTTTCTCGGCTTTCCAGCAGCAGCGCCTGCTGGACGTCGACAAGCGGCACATCCGCATCGTGGACCTCGAGGGACTGACCCGGGCCTTCCAGGCCAGGGTGCACTGATTCACTCGAAGCTGACGCACCCAGCCCCAATGACTTCAAGGAACACACCATGACGCATACCGCCGCCCGCATCATCCGCGACGAACACGCCGCCCTTTCGGCCATGCTGCGCTCGCTCATGATGATGATCGAGCAGGGCCCCGGCGAAGAACCGGAGCGGTTTTTCGACATCGCGAGGGCGATGCTCTTCTACATTGACGAGTTCCCCGAGCGCCTGCACCACCCCAAGGAATCGAACCTGCTGTTTCCCAAGCTGGCCGGCGCCGACGCGGGTCTGATGGCCGTGATCCGCAGGCTCGAGGCCGATCACATGACAGGCGAGCAGCGGGTGAGGGAGCTGCAGCACTTGCTGCTGGCGTGGGAACTGATCGGGGAGCCCCGGCGAGCCGCCTTCGTCGAAGCCGCGACCCAGTATGTACGCTTCTACCACGACCACATGCGCACCGAAGAAACCCAGGTGCTGCCGGCGGCCGAGCGCCTCCTGTCGCCCAGTGATTGGGCCGAGCTGGACAAGGCTTTCAGCGCTGACCTCGACCCGCTGGCCGGGGGCGCCCGCGACCCCTGCTACAACCGCCTGTTCACTCGGATCGTGCTGTCGGCGCCCGCCCCGATCGGGGTCGGTCCCCGGTTCGGGTCGGCTGGCGAAGGGGGCGAGGTTCGCGGCCATTGACGCAGGTCAACCCGCGTCAGGCCCGCGGGCGGCAAGATGTCAGCCGCGTACTTCACGACGCCCGAGCAGCAGTTGGCCCCGGTGCGCATGCGCCAGGCCAGCATGCCGCGCCGGCGCCTGGACAATCTCTGATCCCGGGTCAACCCTTGCGTGAAGGCCCCATCGACGCCTGCGCCGTCACGCCGCGTCTGGCCATCATGTCCCGGCTCATCGCTTGAAGCGGCTCGCCGGCCACGAGGACGGCCGCCGCGGGATACGCGACCTGTTCCTCAGCCTCGATATGGCCGGCGTACAACCCGGCGAAGCTGTCGAGGATCGCCTCGTCCTCGACCGTGAGCGCCGTCCTGGCGCCGTCGGTCAGCGCCGCCAGAATGACCCGCGCCGCGGCCCAGCGCGACTCCATCTGCAGATGGTCCTGCTGCAAGCGCGAGACCAGCGCCACGGTATGCGGGTCACCCTGCGCCAGCAGCGGCGGGAACACATGCAGTTCCTCGTCGCGGTGGTGCTCGGGCGCGGCCTGGTCGAAGTAGCGCATCACGTCGCGCGCCGCCTGCCGGGCCTGATCGTCGGCGCCATGCGTGGCCACGTGGCGCCGCAGCCTGGAAAGCAATGCCAACATGCGCTGCACGCGCTCGTGGCAGGCTTCGAGCATCTCGAAGGGCTGCTCGAAGCCGGGGCCGGGCGATGGGGTCAGCGCGCCGGGGCGGATGGGTGGGCTCATGCGCCGCTCCCCGGGGCGCTGGCGTCATCGCCGGGGCGTGGCCGGCCGCGGCGCGGCTGCCGCGCTTCGATCAGCGCGCAGGCCCCTTCGGCCAAGATCCCCGGGTCAACCGGGGCGGCCATCCGCGCGCGGGCGTCCATACCAACTTCCATAACGGCATCCCCATATGAGCATCACGGCGGCCCACAGCAGCGCCGCGGCGGCCAGCAAATGCCGGCCGGGCCAAAGCGCCGCCGCACCGGCTACGCGCAGGACGACGGCCACCTGCAGCAGCCAGAACAGTGTCCAGACCGCATTGTCGGCGACCAGCGCCCTCCCGCTGTGGCCGCAGGAAACCCGCGTCACCATCGCCAGCATGAGTGATCCGAAGCAACCCATGGTGACCGCATGCAACGCGCCCAGTGGCAGCACCGGCGCGCCGGTCAGCGCGGCGGCAAGATGCGACAGGCTCGACAGGCCCAGGCCCAGGCCCAGCCACACGAAGCCCAGGTGCAGCATGGCCAACAGGCGCACCTTCATGCTTTGGGCCAAACCCCAGGCGAGCGCGAGCCACACCAGAACACCTGCCGCCGCCAGTTCGCACAGGCCGCGCAGCACCGGCCAGAACACGCCGGGTGTCGCCAGCGGCTCCAGCCATACCGCGAGCGTTTCGAACACCGCCACCGCCAGCAGCAGCCACAGCACCCAGGATGAGTTCCAGCGCTCGGCCATCGGCAGCGCGCTGGACGTGAAGAAGGGAATCATCCGGTGCGCCGCGCTGGCGTAGACCACCATGACGAAGCCCCACAAGCCGGTGAGCACGCAGCCACGGGCCACGTCCGGCGCGTCCAGCACCAACGCGAGCGCGAGGCCGGCGAGGCTGGCGCACCCGGCCAGCAGCGCCAGGCCGACCGCGGTGGCGTGCACACGGTCGGGTTCGCGGCTGCGCCGGATGAGCTGCCAGAAGCGCCAGGTAGCGGTGGCCAGCCCGCACCAGGCCAGCAGCAAGGCCGCCACGGGCGCCAGCGCCTGCACGTGCGCGGCCACTAGCCACAGCAGCCAGCCGCCGGCCATGAGCAGCAAGGGCGGGAGCAGGGTGCGGGTGGCGGGTGGCTTCACTTTCAGCCATTTGGGCCCCGCCGTGAACAGGAAGCCGCAGAAGAACAGCGGGAAGAAGCCGAACGTCATCACCGCGGCGTGGGTGAGCGAAGGCGAGGCGGCGTAGCGCAGGCCCAGCCCGGCGCCCGAGCGGTCGAGCTGCACCGCTGCCCACCACAGGGCGGACGCCGCCAGCAGCACCAGACCCAGGAAGAATGCCAGCCGGTGCGGCGCCAGCAGCAGGGTCCGCCAGTGCCAGGGCGTTGGCGGGCTGCCAGCGCCTGCAGGCGTGGCCAGGGGTTTCATCCACAGGAACCCAGGTGCCCGCATTGGGAGCACCAGTCGCAGCCATCCTTGCGGATCATGGCGTGCGCGCCGCATTCCGGGCACTTGGCGCCCGCCATGGCGGGCGCGTGAACGCAGGCGCCATTGTCCGCGGCACCCGCTGTATCCGCCTTGCCCGCCGAATTCGCGGCAGCCGCCACGCCATTGCGCCCCGCGATGAGGTTCTGGATGGCGAAGGCGACGGCGGCCACCTGCGAATCGTGCCATTGCGGAACCCGCGTGCCATCGGCCTTGACGTAGGTGCCCAATCGCACCGGGCCGCGGTCCCAGGCCACCTTGCGCATGTCGGCCAGCGCCCGGTCGAGGAAGCCGCCGCGCGCGGCCAGCGACAACAGCCGCATGCTGGCGCTGATCCACTCCTGCGACTCGCCGCTCTGGCCCACCGGCATGAAGAATTCGATGGCACGCTCGCGCCCACCGGGCAGCGGCAGGAACGACACCAGCAGGTACAAGGTCTGGCGCCCCTGCTGGGTCCAATATTCGATCTTCTCGGCCACCGCCGGCAGCGCGCCCTGGGGACGGCGCTCGATCACCGCGCGCATGGGGTCGACCGGGGCCGGCGCTGCCGGCTGCGCTGCCGCGGCGCCAGTCTCGAGCACCGCGCCGATGATGCTGTTGGGCCGATAGGTGGCCAGCCCCTTGAGCCCCGCGCGCCAGGCCTGGTGATAGAGATGCTTGAAGTCTTCGTAGGCGTAGTCGACCGGGACGTTCACCGTCTTGGAGATGGCGGTGTCCACGAACGGCTGCACCGATTCCATCATGGCGATGTGGTCGGCCGCGCTCATCTCCAGCGCCGAGACGAAGTAGGCCGGTAGCCGGTCGGTGTCGCCGCCGAGCGCGCGGTACAGCCGCCACGCATGGTCCTCCACCTTATATTCGGTGATGCCGCCGCCGGCCTCGCGCTTCCTGCGCCGATAGGTCCAGGAAAACGGCGGCTCGATGCCGTTGGAGGCGTTGTCGGCGAAGGCCAGGCTGACAGTGCCGGTAGGCGCGATCGACAGGAGGTGGCTGTTGCGGATGCCATGCGCGCGGATGGCCGACTTCAGCGGCTCGTCCAGGCGGCTGGCGAAGGTGCCCGGCTCCAGGTAGCGTTCGGCGTCCAGCGCGGGAAACGGGCCTTTCTCGCGCGCCAGCTGGATCGACGCCGAGTACGCCGCGTCGCGCATGCAGCGGGCGATGCGCACCGCCATTGCCCGGCCCTCGGGATCGTCGTAGCGCAGGCACAGCATCGCCAGCGCGTTGCCCAGCCCGGTGAAGCCGACGCCGATACGCCGCTTGGCCATGGCCTCGGCGCGCTGCTGAGGCAGCGGCCAGTGCGTGATCTCCAGCACGTTGTCCAGCGCCCGCACCTGCAGCGCCACCGCTTGCGCGAAGGCATCGAAGTCGAAGCCGGGAACGCCGCCGAAGCCGAAGGGATGGCTGACGAACCGTGTCAGGATGACCGGGCCGAGATCGCAGCAGCCATAGGGGGGCAGCGGCTGCTCCCCGCAGGGATTGGTGGCGACGATGTCTTCGCACCAACGCAGGTTGTTGTCGCGCTGGATCGTGTCGATGAACAGGATGCCCGGCTCTGCGAAATCGTAGGCCGAGCGCATCACGGTGTCCCACAGGGCGCGCGCCGGCAGGCTCCGGTAGACCCACAGGCCGTCCTCCCGCTGGTGCGCGCCCTGCGCGATCAGCGCTGCGCCGGGCTTTGCGCGGTGCAGCAGCGGCCAGTCTTCGTCCTGTTCCAGGGCCTGCATGAAGGCGTCGCTGACCGCGACCGAAACGTTGAAGTTGTTCCAGCGGCCGGGCTTGCGCTTGGCGGTGATGAACTCGGCGACGTCGGGGTGGTCGATGCGCAGCACGCCCATCTGGGCGCCGCGCCGCGCACCCGCGCTTTCCACGGTGGCGCAGGAGTGGTCGAATACGTCGATGTAGCTGCAGGGACCCGAGGCGATCGAGGCCGTGGCGCTGACCAGCGCGCCGCGCGGCCGGATGCGCGAGAAGTCGTAGCCGACGCCGCCGCCGCGCCGCATGGTCTCGGCCGCTTCGCGCAGGGCCTCGTAGATGCCCGGAAATCCGGCATCGTCCATGCCCTGGATGCAGTCGCCGACCGGCTGGACGAAACAGTTGATGAGTGTGGCCGACAGCGTCGTGCCGGCTGCGCTCATGATGCGGCCCGCGCCGATCGCGCCGGCCCGCAGGTTCTCCAGGAAACGTGTCTCCCACAGGGCCCGCTGGTCCTCGGGCTCCACTGCAGCCAGGGCCCGCGCCACGCGGCGCAGCAGGTCGAGCTCGTTGTCTTCACCCGGCTTGAGGTACTTTTCGCGCAGCACATCCAGGCTGATCGGCTGCGCCGGGAGTGCCTGCGCAGTGGTGTCATCGCGTTTCATGCGGCGGCTCCTTGCGCCAGCGCGGCGGGAACGATGCCGCCCAGCAGCCATTGCATCAGGTCATGGACAGGGCGGATGTGCGCGCCGAAGGGCAGGGCGCCGGCGCCACGGAAGAACAGCCCCTTGCTGGTTTCGCCGGATAGGGCATGCCCCAGGCTGCGGTCGATGCAAAACTGGCCCCAGGCGGGAATGCCGTCGCGCAGGCCGCACTGCGACAGGCAATCGAACCACATGGTGCAGTGTTCCTTGGGGTGGGCGTGCGCCTGCAGGCGCGGCTCCAGCCGCAGGTATTTGGCCAGCCAGGGCGTGCGCACCGCCCGCGCAGGCAGGCCGGCGACGCTGGTGAATTCCACGATGTCCTCGGGCCTGGCATCGGCCAGCACTTTCTTGAACTCCGGCGAGGCGTCGCATTCGGCCGTGACGGCAAAGGCGGTGCCCAGCTGGGCTGCCGAGGCGCCCAGCGCCTGCACCCGCAGGATGTCCTCGCGGGTGCGGATGCCGCCGGCGACCACGAGCGGTATCGGGGGAATTGCCATCCTGTCGAAGAAGGCATGCACCTCGGGAATCACCACGTCGAAGTCGAAGCGGGCGTCGTTCACGTCCGCGACCTTGGCTGCGCCCAGGTGGCCGCCGGCCAGGCGCGGATGCTCGATCACAATGGCGTCGGGCAGCCGGCCCTTCTTTTCCCATTTACGCACCACCAGCTGCACGCCACGCGCATCGGACAGAATGGGGATGAGCAGCGCCTTCGGGTAGTCGCGGGCCAGGTCCGGCAGGTCCAGCGGCAAGCCCGCGCCCACCACCACGGCGTCGGCGCCACTGTCCAGCGACTGGCGCACGTACTCCGCGTAGGCGCTCACGGCCCTCATGATATTGACGGCAATCAGGCCGCGGCCCCCGGAGAGCTTCCGGGCCCGCTTGATCTCGCGGTCCAGGGCCACCAGGTTGGCGGCGTCGATGCGCTCGCGCGCGTCGGCCTTGCCATCCAGCAGGCTGGTCTGTTCCATCAGGTCCGGATGGTGCCGGCGCAAGTCCACCGAGGAGATGGTGCCGATGCCTCCGCAGGAGGCGACGGTGCCGGCCAGCCCACCGGCCGACACGCCCACGCCCATGCCGCCCTGCACGATGGGCAGCAGTTCCCGGCCGCCCAGGCGCAGGGGGCGCAGGCCCGAGTCGAGGGCCAGGGCGCGCAGGCTCGCCGCCGTTTCGTTTGCATCAATCGCACAAGACTTGTCCATCGTGTTCCACATCAGGTTGGTACGGCCCCGTGCCGCTGTTGCAGGCTACCGAACCCGCCATGAAACGGACTTGCTCTGCATCAACACATGGGCTTTCCCCGTCCTGGATCACCATCAAAACCCGGTTTGAAAGCCCTTGAAGCTGAAGATGCCTTTAAGGTGACCTCGTCCAGTCAGTGGGGGCGAAAGATCGAGTCCGGTTCACCAGGCTGGCGGGTGACCCACAGCGTGAGGCTATCGAGGCACTCGGGAAGGTTGTAACCGCCTTCCGATTGATGCAGGTCAAGCGGCGAATCGCCCGCCTGCCTATATTGGTGCCATGGAGGCTTCCCCATGAACGCAGACTTCACCCACACCGCCGCGATGTCGATCGACCGTCCGCTGGAAGGCTTCACCGGTTGCCATTCCGACATCCTGTCGCAGTTGCGGTCGTTCGCCGAACTGCCCGAGCTGGTGGAGGCGGCCGACCGGGCGCGCCGGGTCGCCACGAGCACCATGTCGACGTTCGAGCGCGCGGTGGTGGAGCATCATGCGGACGAAGAGCGGGCGTTGTTTCCCGCAGTTCTGCGCAGCGCCCTGCAGGGCGAGGAGCGCACGCGGGTCCAGGCCATGGTGAGTCGCCTCACGGGCGAGCACCGCGCGATCGAGGCGCTCTGGAGCAAGCTCAAACCCGCGATCAAGCTAGCCGCCGCCGGCAAGCCCGCAGAAATCGACCCGCATGACGGGGCGGAACTGGTGCGTGCGTACACACGGCACGCCGCCTTCGAGGAACTCGAGTTTCTACCTCTGGCGCAGGAGATTCTGGGACGCAACGGCAACCACATGGCCGCGCTGGGCCTGTCGCTGCACCTGCGGCATGCACCGCAGCCGATGGGCTACATCTGAGCGGCTGCGGCTGGCGGCTCTAGCGCCCGGGCCGCGGGTCGGCGCTGTGCCGGACTCGCCAGGCGAGCGCGGCGCCCGCCACCGTGCCGGCAAACAATCCGATGGCCAGTGCATTCAGGGCGGCGCCGGCAGCGCGTGCCGAAAGGTCGGCCAGCCCCGGGCCGAAGCGCACCAGCAGCGACAGGTGCAGCGCCGCCAAGGGCACATAGAAGATCCAGCTGAACTGCAGCTTGATCCTGGCGATGGCCGGCAGGATCACCGGGGCATGCCCCATCATCATGCTGACGATGAAGCCGAGGCCGAGGGCGTGCAGCGCCAGGTCGCGGACCGGAAGGCCGGCCGCCGTAGCGGCCCAGGCCAGGCCGGCCGCCGCCAGCCAGACATAGCCGCCCAACAGGCACACCGCCATGTAGCGTGACAAGCCCTGGGCATGGACGGTGCGGCGGGCAATGTCGAAGACAGCCAGCCACAAGGCCAGGGTGACCATCACCCCGCCATACAGCAGGCCGCCCCAAAAAGGTGAAATCACCGACACGGCCGCGCCCGCGAGCAACGCGGCCAGCACGGCATAGAGCGACGCCTGCGCGCCCGGTCGCCGGCGCATCAGCCGCGTCATCTCCAGGCGCTCGGCCGCAATCGTCATGACCAGGAAGGCAAACCACCAGGGCAGGGCGCTGCCGCTGCCCGGGCGCAGCGCGAACAACAGGTTGCCTGCCAGCCAGGCAAGCGCCGACAGCAGCAGCAGCAGGGTGTGGTCGGCGCGCTGGCGCCGAACCACCACGATGTTGACCCCGGTGAAAGCCACCGCTGCGCCGACCAGCAGCCATGCGCCAGGCGAGTGCCAGCCCAGCAGCAGGCACAGGCCGCCCAGCGCGCTGCCCAGTGGCGCCAGCCAGGCGGCACGCAGCTTCACGGCGACTGCACGCTCCACACCGATCAGTGTGCCCATGAAGCCGCAGATCATTAGCGCGGCATGGGACAGGGCGGCATGGCCCAGCCAGGCTTGCCGGGTGGAAAACGGCAACGCGACGCCCAGGCGCCACAGGCCGCCGGCGATGCCGGCGAGCAAGCTGGCCGCCACCAGTATCGGCAGCAACGAGCGCACTGCACGAACCAGCCAGGACGCAGCCTGCGGGGGCTTCGCGCCGCCGCGCCAGCGCGGCTCGCTCACCATCCCATGAAGCGCTTGGCGCTCTGGCTCATCCGCTCGGGCGTCCAGGGTGGATCCCAGGTCAGCTCGACCTGTATCAGCAGGTCGGCAGGCACGGCGCGATCGAGTTCGTTCTCGATGTCCTCAAGAATCACGTCGGCGACGGGACAGGCCGCCGAGGTCATGGTCACCAGGGCGTGCAGCCTGCCATCGCCGATGGTGACGCCGTAGATCAGCCCGACATCGACGATGTTCATTGCCACCTCGGGGTCGACCACCCGCCGCAGCGCGTCGATGACCGGTTGCCGCAACGCCTCCGGGCCGTCGTAGGGAAAGGGTGAATCATTCATTGTGGCCGCTCCCCCGTGGAAGGTGCCGGTCCATTCTGCTTGAAAAGAACCTGCGCCAGCGCCTGGCGGTTGTCGGCCAGGTCGGCCAGCGTGTAGCGATCAAGAACGCCGTAGAAAGCCTCGATGGCCTCGCCGAGCACCGAGCGCAGGCGGCAGACCGGGGCGATGGCGCAGTTGCCGCCGGCCTGCGCAAAACACTCGGCGACGACGGCGGCCCCTTCGGTTTGCCGCACCACCTCGCCCACGCCGATCAGCGGCGGCGATCGGCCCAGCGCCAGTCCGCCACCCCGGCCGCGCACATTGGCCAGCCAGCCGTTCTTCCCCAGGAAATGCACCACCTTGACCAGGTGGTTCTCGGAGACGTCGAAGGAGGCGGCGATCTGCGCGATGGTGGCACGCCGCTCGGGTTGCGCGGCCAGGTAGATCAGCACCCGCAGGCTGTAGTCTGTAAAGGTGGTGAGTTTCATGGCTTGGCAAGGAAGAAATAGAAAACGATAGAAAAAAGGCCGGCCCGCGATGGGCCGGCCTTCGAACCATCCTCAGCGGGTGGCCGGGACGCCCGCGATGCCCACCGGGCGCTGGGAGCCGCGGCCCAGCAGCTTGATCACGTACCAGGCCAGGAATACGGCGCCGACGGCGAACAGCACGTCACCCGGAACGCGCATCCAGACCAGCGTTTCCATCACGCTCGAATGGATGATTTCGGGCGAACGGGCATACCACAGCCCCTTCGTGACGCTCGCCCAGGCCTGGTAGATGCCGGCCGGCAGCAGTGACAGGAAGACCATCATCGCCAGGCCGAGGTTCAGGCTCCAGAACGCCGGGCTGAGCAGGTTGTCCGCATGCAGGTTGCGGGCATACAGGCCGCGCAGGCAGAACAGCATCAGGCCGATCCCTAGCATCCCATAGACGCCGAACAGGGCGGCGTGGCCGTGCGCGGCGGTCATGTTCAATCCCTGCACGTAGTACAGGGCGGCCGGCGGGTTGATCGCGAAGCCGAGCAGGCCGGCGCCCACCGTGTTCCAGAAGCCCACGGCCACGAAGCACATGACAGGCCACTTGTAGGCGGCCAGCCAGGGCAGCGACTTCGAGCGCCTGTAGGTCTGGATGGCCTCCAGTCCGATCAGCGTCAGCGGCACCACCTCGAGTGCGGAGAAGACTGCGCCGACGGCAATCACCGAAGTCGGCGTTCCCGTGAAGTACAGGTGGTGCAGGGTGCCAAGGATGCCGCCGAACAGGAACACGATGGTCTCGGCGATGATGGCGCGGTTGGCGCTTTCGGAGCGCACGAGGCCCAGCCGGGTGAAGATCAGCGCGACCACCGCGGTGGCGAAGACTTCGAAGAAGCCTTCCACCCACAGGTGCACCAGCCACCACCTCCAGTACTCGACCATCGAGTAGTGCGTATGCTGGCCCCAGGTCAGCGACGTCGCGTAGAAGCCGCCGATGCAGGTGGCCGACAGGAACACCATGGCGATCAGGCCGCGCGTTTCCGAAGGCTTCTTCAGCGCCGGCCACAGAGCGCGGCCCAGCAGGAAGACCCAGAACAGCAGGCCCACGAACAGCAGCAGCTGCCAGACGCGGCCCATGCTGGTGAACTCCAGGCCCTGGTTGCCCACCCAGAAGCTGAAATCGACGCCCCGGTTCTGCAGCGTGCCGAGCCAGCCGGTCAGCGACGAGCCGACGACGATGGCGATCAGCGCCCAGAACAGCACGTCGACGCCGAGCTTTTGCAGCTTCGGCTCGCGGCCGGACAAGAGCGGGGCGATGTAGAGGCCGGTCGCCAGCCAGGCGGTGGCAATCCAGAAGATGCCGACCTGGGTGTGGATGGTGCGGCTCACCACGTAAGGCAGCACTTCAGCAAGCGGCAAGCCGAAGAACGACTGGCCCTCGACCGCGTAGTGCGCGGTGATCACGCCCATGCCGATCTGCAGGAGCATCAAGCCGACCACGGCGAAGAAGTACTTGCGGGTGGCCTTCATCGACGGCGTGGCGACGGCGCCGAGCAGCGGATCGGTCTTCGGCGGCTGGGCCTCGGCCTGGTGTTGCTGGCTGCCGTGCAGCCACAGCATCGCCGCAATGCCGCCCAGCAGCAGGACGATACTCACCATCGACCAGAGCGCGGCCGAATCGGTCATCTTGTTGCCCACCAACGGCTCATGCGGCCAGTTGCTGGTGTACGACAGGTTCTGCTCGCCCGGCCGGTCGGTGGTCGCTGCCCAGGAGGTCCAGAAGAAGAAGGCGGTGAGCGCCTTGCGGTCCGCCGGGTCGGGCAGGAGCCCGGGAGTCATGGCGTACTGGTCGCGCAGCTTGTCCAGCGATGCGTCATTGCCGAACAGGCCGTCGTAGTGGCTGGCCACGTCGCGAATCGCATTCGCGCGCTCCGGCGACACCGTGATTGCGCCAGTGGACTGGTCGTAGGTGTTGCGGCGCATTTCCTCCTTGAGCGACCCGTCGACCGCACCGCGGTCCGCAGCCGTCAGGTCGCCGGGGGCACGACGCAGCTCCTGCGTGCGAATCGCCTGCAGCGCCACGGCTTCCCGGTGCAGCCAGTCGGCAGACCAGTCGGGCGCCACGTAGGCGCCGTGGCCCCAGACGCTGCCCTGCTGCTGGCCGCCGCTGGCCAGCCACGCCTGCTGGCCCATCTGGATCTGCTCGCCGGTGAAGAGCACTTCGCCGTTGGTGGACACCACCGCCTTGGGGATCGGCGGCGCGGTGAGATAGATCTGCCAGCCGAGGTAGCCGAGGGCGCCGAACGACAGGAAGAAGATGAATCCGAGCCACCGCCATAGCATTCTGTTGTTTTTCATAGCCGTTTCCTCTTTGAGTGCGTTTGAATCCGCTTCAGGCTCCGCCGCAGGAGCCGCAGCATTGGCCCTCGCTGTGGGCGCTGGCCACACGGGTAATGGCGACGCGCCAGATGTCGGGACCCTGCTCCAGGTATTCCCAGGCAAATCGGCCCGGCATCTGAGCCTCGAACTGGTAGTACAGGGGCTTGGGATCGTGGTCGTTGACCAGTTCCATCGACTGGCCGGCGGCCAGGCTGCCGAACGTCGAGAAGATCAAGGGGTGACGCTCACGCGGCTCGACAATGCGCACGTCGACTCGGGCTGGGAGAGTGGGGTTCGTCATGTGGGTTCCAGGTTGAGTAGGTTGAGAAAGGCGGTTGGAAAAGGTGTACTGCGGATGCACCTATGCTATGGATGGGATCGACGGGAGTCCTTGATCCACGTCAAGCGCGCGGCGCATTCCGTCTGCACTTGATCAAGCACGGCATCGCGCGCGATCGGGAACCCGCTGACGCAGCCCTGGGCGGGCTGCGTCGAAGAGAGAGAAATTCATCGGCTTCTGCCGCCCGGACGCTAGGCTTTCTGCAGAAAATCACGGTCGCGGATGGCAGGCAGCCCCGCTCAGTGGGCGCCTTGCGCGCCGCCGTCGAGCTGCGCGGACAATGGAGCCAGCGAACGGCCGAGCGGAAATGCAAACGCCATCGCAAAGGCGATGGCGAGTGGGAGAGGAGGGGAGCGAGAACCTGGCTCGCGAACAAATGCCGCGCAAGTCCTCGCCGAGGCGCCCAGTGGCGCCCGTTGCTCGGATCAGCCGAGCGTCACCGGCACGAAGATCCGCCGGCCATTGCGATCGATCAGCAGCGCCACCGATTGCCCGGATTTTTCCAGCACGGAGCGCACCTGATCGACCGATTTCGCAGCAACGCCATTGACGGACAGCAAGACGTCGCCCGCTGCCACGCCGGCACGCGCGGCCGGCCCGCTGGCCTGCTCGATGAGCATGCCCTCGCCGCGCTTCTCGCCCTGTTCCAGCGGCCGCAGTGCCAGGCCCAGCTTGCCGCCTTCAGCCACATTCGGCCCCTCTTCGGCTGCCACGACCTTGTCGGCGCTGCCGAGCTGGGCCGTGAGATCGACCTTGCTGCCCTTGCGCCACACCTCGAGCGCAATACGATCGCCCGGCGACGACTGGCTGATGATGGCTGGGAGGTCGCCCGACGAGACGACCGGCTGCCCGTCCGCCTTGCGGATGATGTCGCCGGGTTGTAGGCCGGCCTTGTCGGCCGGGCTGCCCTTGTCGACGTTCGCCACCAGCGCGCCTTCCGGACGCTCCAGTTTGAACGAATCAGCCAGCGCCTGGTTCACCTCCTGCACAGAGACGCCCAGGCGGGCATGTTCCACCTTGCCGGTCGTGACGATCTGGTCCTTGATGCGGTTGGCGACGTCGATCGGGATGGCGAACGAAAGGCCTTGGTAGCCACCCGAGCGGCTGTAGATCTGCGAGTTGATCCCGACCACCTCGCCACTCGAGTTGAACAGCGGCCCGCCCGAGTTCCCCGGATTCACCGCCACGTCGGTCTGGATGAAGGCCACGCCGCTGTCGTCGGGCAGCGAGCGCCCCTTGGCGCTGACCACGCCGGCCGTGACGGTGTTCTCGAAACCGAACGGCGAGCCGATCGCCAGCACCCATTCGCCGGCGTCGAGCTCACTCGCCTTGCCCAGCTTCACCACCGGCAGGTTGCGGGCTTCGATCTTCAGCACGGCGACGTCGGTCTTCGGGTCGCTGCCCAGCACCTTGGCGCGGAATTCGCGCCGGTCGGTCAGCTTCACCGTCACTTCGGAAGCGTCCTTCACCACGTGGGCGTTGGTCAGGATGATGCCGTCCTGGCTGACGATGAAACCGGAACCGTTGCCGCGCACCGGCATCTCACGTGGAGCACGCGAAGGGCCTTGCTGGAATTCGCGGAAAAACTCGAAGGGGTCGGCGCCCGCGCTCGGAGGCATCTGCATGCCGGTCTTGCGGGTGCCGGTGACGCTGATGTTGACGACGGCCGGGCCGTATTCCTTGGTGATCTTCGAGAAGTCGGGCATGGCTGCGCCAAGCGCGCCGGCGACAGGGCCGGTGCCGGCCGCCACGACCGCCGTGGTGGCCGGGGCCGCATCGGCGCGGCCTTGCCATGCGTCCATGGTCACGGCGCCCAAAGTGCCAGCCGCCGCCAGTGCCAAGACGAGGCGGGTCGCTTTCTGAGGGATCTTTGTCATGGAGTGCTCCTGTTGAATGGGTTGACAGGGGCAAGTCTGCGCGGCCCAGCTTAGACAGGTCTTAAGGCCACGCGCGCGAATAGGGCGCGGTGTCTAACTCGCCAGGGGCAGGCAAACCTCGACCCGGAGACCCCCGAGGCTGGCGGAGCCGTCAAGCCGCACAGTGGCGCCGTTCCGGTTGGCAATGGCCCTGACGATCGCCAGACCCAGCCCGCTGCCCAGGCCCGCGGCTCCGGGCGCGCGGTAAAACCTGTCGAACACGCGCTCGCGCTCGGCTTCGGGAATCCCCGGCCCGCTGTCGTCGACCGCCACGCAAGCCACGCCCTGGCGCTCGGACAGGGAGATGTCCACGCGCCCGCCATCGGGAGAGTACTTGATCGCGTTGTCGAGAAGGTTGCCCAGCAGGATCCGCAGCGCGCCGGGCCGGCCGCGTGCAACCACCGAGGCCGATGTCGCGAGCCCGACGTCGATGTGTCTGGCGCTGGCCTGCGGCAACACATCGCCCACCGCTTCACGGGCCAGCGCCAACAGGTCGACGCCGTCCTGGCTACCCGAGACTGCGGCTGCCTCCTCACGCGCCAGGGCCAGCAATTGTTCGGTGAGCTGAATGGCGCGGTCGATGCCGTCATTCAGCCGGACCACCGCGGCGGCGTGCTCCGGTCCGTCGCGTTGCCGCCGCAGCGCCTGCGCCTGCAGCTTGAGCGCGGCCAAAGGGGATCGCAGCTCGTGGGCGGCGTCTGCGACGAACTGCTGCTGGGCCTCGAAGGATTGCCTCATGCGCTCGAAGAGCAGGTTGAGCTCCCGGACGAGCGGTTGCACTTCCTGCGGCAGATCGGCTTGCGGCAGCGCTGAAAGGTCGTCCGACGCGCGGCCGGCCACCTGCTTGCGCATGCGTTCCAGCGGCGAAAGGGAAACATCGATCAGCCACCAGACGGCGATCATCAGGAGCGGTGCCAGCAGCGCCACGGGGAGCACCGCGGCGAAGGCCAGGGATCGGGCGCGCGCCTGCCTGGCGTCGAGATCCTGCGCAATCTGGATGACGTGTTCGGGCGTCTGCAGCGAGTACACCCGGTACCGCACGCCCTCTACCGCGATATCGGAGAAGCCCAGTCGGGTCTGCGCGGGCAGGGTGCGGCCGGTGGAGCGAAAAATACGGACGCCGTCGGGGCCCCAGATCTGCACCAGCAGGTCGAGCGACTCGAACTCTCCTGGGCTCGCCGGCGCCAGTGGCACCCCGCCGCGCACCGAGCGGGCGAGCGCCTGGAGCTGGTAGTCGAACAAGGCGTCGGCCTGCTGCAGCGCGGTGCGATAGGCCGAGCTCGCCTGCAGGAGCGAGGCCAGCGCGATGGCTGCCAGAATAACGGACAAGAGCCGGCGGCGTAGCGAGTGGGAAGAGGTGTGCGGCAACGGCGGATTCATTGCTTGGGTATCACATAGCCCAGGCCCCGGATGGTCTGGATGAACTCGCTGCCGAGCTTCTTGCGCAGCCCGTGCACGTAAACCTCTACGGCGTTGCTGCTGATGTCGTTATTCCAGCTGTAGAGCTTTTCCTCGAGCTGGGAGCGCGACAGGACGACGCCCGGCCGAGCCAGCAGGGGCGCGAGGATAGCCCACTCGCGGGCCGAAAGGCTCACAGGCTTGCCGTTCACCGAGGCCTCGTGCGTCGCCGGATTCAGCGCCACGCCCTTGTGGCTGAACACCGGGTCGCCCTGGCCGGCGCTGCGGCGAATCAGCGCCCGGATGCGCGCCAGCAGTTCGTCGGCATCGTAGGGTTTGACCACGTAGTCATCAGCCCCCGCGTCCAGGCCGGTGATGCGGTCACCGACGGCGTCGCGGGCGGTGGCGACCAGCACCGGCAAGGTGGACCGCCTGGCGCGCAGGGAGCGCAGCAGGGCCAGCCCGTCGCGCCGGGGCAGCCCCAGGTCGAGCACCATCAGGTCATAGGCGTGGCTGCGCAGCGCGGCCTCGGCGGTGTCCGCGTCGCGCACCCAATCCACCGCGTAGTGCTCGGCGTTCAACGCATCCAGCAGCGCTTCGCCGATCATGGAATCGTCCTCTACCAACAGCAAACGCATGACCATCAGCTCCCTGGCGCCAATGGTGCCACGTTACAACGCGGCCGCACGCACAGGAAACACTGCTTTGCCCCTGCAAGCAGTTGTGCGGGTGCCCGCGATTGACGGCGCCGTCCTACAACCTGTGGATTTGTTAGCAGCTACCTTCATTGGCTCCTGGTGCTGTGCCAGGTGTGGCGCAACGGTTGCTCCGGCGCCCGGAAAATGAGGATGGTTTCTTGAAAATTGCCCAGGTTGCGCCGCTCTACGAAAGCGTGCCCCCGCGTGCCTATGGCGGCACTGAGCGCGTGGTTTCCTACCTGACCGAGAGCCTGGTCGAAATGGGCCACGACGTGACGCTGTTCGCCAGCGGGGACTCCATCACCCGCGCCAACAGAGTGTCGGTGGTATCGCGGGGCCTGCGCCTTGACCCGCACAAGCCCGACCCGCTGGTCTGGCACACCATCATGATGGATCGGGTGCTGAAGGAGGCGGCGTCGTTCGATATCCTCCATTTCCACACCGACGTGCTGCAGCTACCCCTGGTGGGGCAATGCCGCACGCCGTGCCTGTCCACAGCGCACGGCCGTCTCGACCTGCCGGACTTGAAGTCGTTGTTCCGCTGCTTTCCCAACCAGCCGATGGTGTCGATCTCCAACAGCCAGCGGGCGCCGCTGCCCTGGCTCAATTGGCGGGCCACCGTGCACCACGGGCTGCCACTCGGGCTCTACTCGCTGCACCCCGAGCCGGGCGACTACTTCGCTTTCGTGGGACGCCTCTCGCCCGAGAAGCGGGCCGACCGTGCCATCGAGATCGCGCGCGCCTGCGGCGTGCCCTTGCGCATCGCCGCGAAGATCGACGAATCCGACCGGCCTTATTTCGAGTCGACAATCCAGCCGCTGCTGAATGACCCGCTGGTGACTTTCGTCGGCGAAATCGGGGACGAGGCCAAGAATCACTTCATCGGCAATGCCCGCGCGCTGCTGATGCCCATCGACTGGCCCGAGCCCTTCGGCCTGGTGATGATCGAGGCGATGGCCTGCGGCACGCCGGTCATCGCCTACGACCGCGGGTCGGTGCCCGAGATCATCGACGAGGGCGTCACCGGCTGCATCGTGCATAGCCAGGAGGAGGCTATCGCAGCGGCTCGCAACATCGGCGCAATCGACCGCCGTCGCTGCAGGCAGGTATTCGAGCAGCGTTTCTCGGCGCACGTGATGGCCAAGCGCTACCTCGACGTCTACCGCGAGCTGGTGGAAGCCCGCATGCCCAACTCGCGTATTGCCGCATGATGAGTCCGGGGGCGCAGCCGATGCCGCGGAAGATCCAGATCGGCGACAAGTGGTACGTAGCGGCTACCTCGGCCAGCACCGAGGAGCAGCCGTCGGTCCTGAAGAACGAGCACACCTTCGCCATGTTCGACCGCTTCGGCGACGTGCAGGCATTGGCGCCCGGCAAGGAAGGCATCTACCACCACGACACTCGCTATCTGTCGCACCAGGAACTCACCATCAACGGCGCGCGGCCGCTTCACCTGGGCTCCTCGGTGATGGAATCCAACAGCCTGCTGGCGATCGACCTGATGAATCCGGATCTGCCCGCACGCGGCGACCGGCCGGCGCTGGCCAAGGGGACGCTTCATATCTTTCGCGGCAAGCTGCTGTGGCGCGACGCCTGCCACGAACATGTACGGCTGACCCATCACGGGGAAGAGTCTGCACGCGTGCGGCTGGAGTTCGCCTTCCATGCCGATTTCGTCGACCTGTTCGAAGTGCGCGGAATGAAGCGCGAGGCCTCCGGCGAACGCCTGCAGCCCGAGGTTGCAGCAAGCGAAGTCGTGCTGCCCTACCGCGGCCGCGACAACCGGCTGCGGCGCACGCGGATCCATTTCGACCCGGCGCCCATGGCCATCGACGCGGGTCGGGCGGCATTCGAGCTGCAGATGGACCCGGGCAGCGAGCACCACATCTATTGCACCGTGACGTGCGAGTGCGAATCGGAGCCGTTGCCGCGGCACTTCTCTTACGACGCCGCGCTGCGCGCGAACGAGGCGCAGCGCCGGGTGGGCCTGGACGGGCGCTGCACGATGGTCACCTCCAACCCGCTGGTGAACCGCTGGCTCGAAAGGTCGGTGGCTGACCTGTCGATGCTCACCACCGAACTGCCGACCGGGCCGTATCCTTTTGCGGGCGTTCCCTGGTATTCGACCACCTTCGGGCGTGACGGCATCCTCACGGCGCTTCAATGCCTCTGGGTAGACCCGGCGCTGGCGCGCGGGGTGCTGTCGTTCCTGGCCTCCACCCAAGCCACCGGCATGGACCCCCAGAACGATGCCGAGCCGGGCAAGATCCTGCATGAGGCGCGGCAAGGCGAGATGGCGGTCACCGGTGAAATCCCATTCGGCCGCTATTACGGCTCGGTGGACTCCACCCCGCTGTTTCTGGTGCTGGCCGCCGCTTACTGGCGCCGCACCGGCGACACGGCTTTTGTGCGAGCCATCTGGCCCGGCATCCTGGCGGCTCTGCAATGGGTGGACACCTATGGCGACGCTGATGGGGACGGCTTCGTCGAGTACGCGCGGCGCAGTGACGAGGGACTGGTGCAGCAGGGCTGGAAGGATTCGCAGGACTCTGTGTTCCACGCCGACGGCCGGCTGGCGGAGGCGCCCATCGCCCTGTGCGAGGTGCAGGGCTATGTCTACGAAGGCAAGCTGGCTATCGCGGCCCTTGCGCGGGCGATCGGCGAGCCGGCGCTGGCCGAAGCGCTCGTCCAGCAGGCGCAGCGCCTGCGCGCGCGCTTCCAGGCCGCGTTCTGGTGCGAGGAGATCGGCAGCTACGCCATCGCGCTGGACGGCCACAAGCGCCAGTGCAAGGTGCCATCGTCGAACGCGGGCCACACCTTGTGGAGCGGCATCGCATCGCCCGAGCACGCGCAGCGCATCATGGACGGGCTGATGGGGCCGCGTTTTTTCAGCGGCTGGGGCGTGCGCACCATCCCGACCGGCATCGCGCGCTACAACCCCATGTCGTACCACAACGGCTCGATCTGGCCGCACGACAACGCCCTGATCGCGGCCGGCATGGCGCGCTACGGCGGCACCGAAAACGCCATGCGGCTGTTCGCCAGCACCTTCGACGCCAGTTTGCATTTCGACGCCCATCGGCTGCCGGAGCTGTTCTGCGGCTTCCCACGCAGGCCGGGAGCGGGGCCGACGCTGTACCCGGTGGCTTGCTCGCCCCAGGCCTGGGCCGCCGCGGCGGTGTTCGGCATGCTGCAAGCCTGCCTCGGCCTGGACATCCACGCCGACAGCGGCAGCATCGTGCTGCAGGCGCCGCGCCTGCCGCACTTTGTCGACTGGATCCGCATTTCGCGCCTGGGGGCGCCGGGGCCGAGCGTCGATTTGCTGCTGCAGCGCTACGAGCGCAACGTAGGCTTCGAAGTGGTGCGCAAGGAGCCGGATGCCCGCTTGACGGTGGTCGCCTGACGGGCGCCTCCGAAGTCGGGCTTGCGTGTCAGGCGTGGTGTTTACCTGGCTGGCACGAGCACAACAGGGTTGGCTGTCTTGGGCTCCACGCGCACCCGATCGGCGCCCGGCGGCAAGACGACGATTTCCACTTCACGCAACACGCCGCCGCCGGCCACGCTGCCGCTGCTGCTGCCGAACCCCATGACGCGCGCTTCGCAGGCGGCCTTGAATTCGCCTGTCAGGGGATGGCAGCGCGCGGTGGCATTGGCCGCGTAGTTTTCGCCGGCACTGCCGAGTTCACCGCGGCGCCGCGCGGCTTGGGCATTCCTGGCTTCCTCAAGGCAGGTGTCGCGGGCTTGCTGCGTCTGCCCGGACTGGCATGCCTGGACTTCGCGGGCGTAATTTCCGGAATCGTCGATGCCGGTGTCGCGCCTGAAAATGGACGATGTGTCAGCCGATGGGGGGATGTCTGCCGAGGTTCCGCCCGACGTCTGGGCCATGGCAACCGGGACGCTCAGCACGGCAACCAAGCCCAACCTGGTCAGGCTCGCGCGAAGGCAAATTCGGGATGGGGACATGGTCATCTCCTGATGTTGCTTCGAACAGGCCAGTCTAGAACCGCGGGCGACGACCCACGCCAGAACATGGATCGCGCGGGCGGCAGCCTGACGCTCATGGGCCTGTAGGACAAGGACGGCGGACCAGGTGCCCGGCGTGGCGCGAATCGAAGCCGCGATCAGATGGCCTTGCGGACCATCATCTCCCTGATCTTTCCAATCTGCATGGCCGGATTCAGGCCCTTGGGACAAACGTCCGTGCAATTCATGATCGTGCGGCACCGGTACAGCCGGTAGGCGTCGTGCAGGTTGTCGAGCCGTTCGGCCGTGGCCTGGTCCCGGCTGTCGGAGAGGAACCGGTAGGCCCACAGGAGGCCGGCCGGGCCGACGAACTTGTCCGGGTTCCACCAGTAGCTGGGACAACTGGAAGAACAGCAGGCGCAGAGGATGCACTCGTAAAGCCCGTTGAGCTCTTCACGCGCGTCGGTGCTCTGCAGCCGCTCGCGTTCCGGTGGGGGCTCATCGTTGATCAGGTACGGCTTGATCGAGTGGTACTGCTTGAAGAACGAGGTCATGTCCACGATGAGGTCGCGAATCACCGGTAGTCCCGGCAGCGGCTTCAGGACGATGGGGTCCTTCAATGTCCGCATATTGGTCAGGCATGCCAGCCCGTTCTTCCCATTGATGTTCATCCCGTCGGAGCCGCAGATGCCTTCCCGGCACGAACGGCGGAATGACAGCGAGGGGTCCAGTGCCTTCAGCTTCATCAGCGCGTCGAGCAGCATTCTCTCGTCGCCGTCCAGGAGCACGTCAATCTCCTGCATGCGGGGCCGGGTGTCGGTGTCAGGATCGTAGCGGTAGAGAACAAAGCGGCGCGTCGTGCCGCCGCTGCGCGCGGGAGTCGTCATTCGCGTCTTAGCCACCACCATGGACATGGATAACCTCCGGGTCATCGCAGTGGTCGATGACCAAGCGCCGGACCCGCTCTTGCCAGACCTCGTGCAGCAGGCGCATAGCCGCCGCATCTCCCCCCAGCGAGCGCTTCAGCAGGTCTGACAGCCGCGGGTCGGCGGGAATCTTGTCCAGCTTCGCAGCGACCACCACGGCGGCGCCGGTGTCCAATCGGGTGAAGCGGATCTGTCCCTCGATGGGCTCTCCATAGGCCAGTAGCCGCCGGCGATCGAAGCGCCCGCCGATTCCCTTGAATCCGGCCTCCGTAGTCGCTCCCGTGACGAGCGACGCCACGTTGGCGATGACGCCGGCGACGCCTTCCTGCGCCGCATCCCGCATTTCGACGCGCACATTCCCTCGCTGCGGCAGTTCGTTGCCGAACAACGCGGCCAGCGCGGCCCGCGTCATCAGGAAAGCCGCGGCAACCGTCGGGCAGGAGTGGCCTGCCAGGCGTACTGCGTCGGCGTAAGCATAGTCAATGACGCCGCCTCGCGCGGCGCCCAGAAACTGCGCCAGGGGGTCGTGCATCCGGATGCGTGGCGCCGCTGCAAAGAAAGCAGGAAAACCGTCAGCGGACCATTCCATGGTGTCTCGCCCTCGCGCTTTCAGCGGCGCTCGAAGTCGATGACGATTGCGCCTGGCTCGCGCTGGCGATACTGGAGATCGATGGCGTCGCCGTAACGCTCGCGCAACTGCTGCAGCAGGGGCAGCGGATCGTGGTCGTTGACGAAGCGCATCGTCTCGCCCGCCCGGAGCGCGTCGAGCGCCCCGAAGATCGCCGCGTGGCGAAACCGCTTGGCGACACCGCGGGCATCGAAGGGGTAGATGGCGTCCGCCGAGAGGTGGGCATGTGCTTGCGTCATGGTGATCCTTTTAAACATGCAAGTGGTGTGCATGTATTCTAGGCGGGCCGACCGGTAATCGGCGCGATCACCACGCCTTCAGAAGGGCTTGTCAGCGTGAGGCGGCCGAGCGGCCCCGCCGCTTGCTGGCAGCGGCCCGAGGCGCGGGCGCAATCGGAATCACCAGGCCGGCGCCTCGGCGCGTGCTTTGGACGGGCGGCCCGACGATATCGGCCAGCGTGGCTCCATCCAGTTCGCGGAAATAGGATGCCAATGCGGCGCCGAGCAGGTGCTTCATGCGGCACACATCGGAAATCGAGCAGGTGTTGGTGCTGGCGTCGAAGCACTCGACCAGACGGAAATCGGTCTCCGCTGAACGGACCACGTCGCCGATGGAAATATCCTTCGGCTTCATCAGAAGGCGAATGCCGCCATTGCGTCCCCGCACCGTCTCCAGAAGTCCCCGGCGGCCCAGCTCGTTGACGATCTTCGTCAAGTGGCTCTTCGAGATGTCGTGGCTCTGCGCGATCTCTGCGATCGTGATGAGGCGATCCGGATTGGCCGCGCAGTACATGAGCACGCGCAGGGTGTAGTCGGTGTATTCCGTCAGTCGCATCCGTGTCTCCCGGGGCACACGCGTCGCTTGCGCTGCATGCTGAAAAGGATAACATGAAAACTGAATGTATCTTTTATAACGGCCCCTGCAACCTATGACTTCGGACATTCCTGCTGACTGGGATCCACGCGATTCCGCCGTGCTGAAAGACCAGATCGCCGCCTACGATGGCCTGCGGCGCCGCTGCCCGGTGGCCCGCAGCGACTACCTGCAGTGGTCGGTCTTCAAGCACGAGGACGTCCTGTCCGTGCTCCACCATCCAGAGCGGTTCAGCAACGCGGTGTCCACCCACGCGTCAATTCCCAACGGGATGGATCCGCCGGAACACACGGCTTGGCGCGCACTGATAGAGCCGTACTTCGCGGATTCCCTGCTCGTGTCTTTCGAGCCCGTAGCAGCTGACATTGCCGCCGAGCTGGTGCTCGGCCTGCCTGTGGACGGAGAGCTGGAATGGATGGGGGAGTTCGCCGACGAGTGCGCGGTGCGCCTGTTGTGCGCCTACATGGGCTGGTCAGAAGAACTGCACGAACCGTTGCGCCTGTGGGCGCGGCGCAACCAGGCGGCCACCCTGGCCGGCGACCGCAGCGAAATGGCCGCCATTGCGTTCGAGTTCGACGCGCACATCCGTGCGCAACTCGCGTTGAGGCGAGAGCAGCCAGGCCACCCTGCCGATCTCACCGGCCGCCTGATGGGCGAAGCCGTCGAGGGCAGGGCGCTGACCGAAGAAGAGATGGTGAGCATCTTGCGCAACTGGAGCGTCGGCGAGCTTTCCACGCTGTCTGCTTCGCTGGGCATCCTGGTGGAGTATCTGGCGCGCCGGCCCGAACTGCAGCAGCAGCTCCGGACGGATGCCGGGCTGCTGCCGGCGGCCATCGACGAGATCCTGCGCATTCATCCGCCATTGGTTGCCAATCGGCGGGTCGCAAGGCAGGGCGCTTGCCTGGGCGGCCGCGAGATCGAAGCGGGCGGGCGGGTGACGTTGATGTGGGCTTCGGCCAATCGCGACGAAGCGGTGTTCGGCGACCCCGACCAACTCCGGCTCGATCGCAACCCCGCAGACAACCTCCTGTACGGCGCCGGGGTGCACGTCTGTCCAGGCGCTGGCTTGTCGCGCCTGCAGTTGCGTGTCGTGATGCGAGCGGTGTTGCGCGGAACCCGGCGCGTGGCGATGTCGCCAGCCCGCGAGCCGGTGAAGGCGCGCTATCCCGCCAGCGGCTTTACCTGCCTGCCCCTGCACGTGGAACGCCGAGCCGAACGGGTCTATTCACGAAGCACGACCGCCGTCTGCTAAAGCCCCAGCTCGAGGCGCGCGGCATCCGACATGCGCGAGCGATCCCAGGGTGGCTCGAACACCATGTCTACCCGCACCTCAGCAACGCCCTCGAGCGCCAGCACCTTGTCCGCGACTTCCTCGGCCAGCAGGTCACCCATGCCGCAGCCCGGCGCCGTGAGCGTCATGCAGATGACGACCTTGGCGCCGCCCGACTCGTCGGGCTCCAGTTGGCAGTCGTAGACCAGGCCCAGCTCGACGATATCGACCGGGATTTCGGGGTCGTAGCAGGTGGCGAGCGTGCGCCAGATCTGCGCCTGCAGATCGCCTGCCGCTGGCTCGCCATCCGCGGCATGGCCGGGGTTCGGAACCGGCTTGCCGATGGCATCGGCGTCGGCGCCGCGCAGCCGGACCAGCTGCCCCTCTACTACCAGGCTGAAATGCGATCCCAACGCCTGGGTGATGGTCCCCAAGGCACCCGGCTCCAGTTCGAAACGCGTTCCGTCGGGGATGCGCTCGACCATCACGGGCCTTCTCAGGACGACCGATTCACGCTGCGTTCTCATGGTCCATTTCCTCCTGGCGTGGGGATGCTGCGCCGGGCGCTTCCTGCAATGCATGCATCAACGCATGCCAGGGGAGAAGGGCGCACTTGATGCGCCCCGGGTAGCGGCTTACGCCGGCCAGGCTCGCAAGCTTGCCGAGTGATGCGTCGTCGGGCGCACCCTGGCCTATCAGCACGGCGCGAAAGCGGGCCTGCAGGGCGCGCGCCTCGTCTTCCTGCTTGCCCAGCACGGCCTCGGTCATCATCGAAGCGGAGGCCATGCAGATGGCGCAGCCTTGCCCGCTGAAGGCGATGTCTCGCACCGTGCCATCCTCCACACGCAACTGGACTTGCACGTCGTCGCCGCATTGCGGATTGCGCCCGCGAGCTTGCTGCGTGGGGGCGGCCAAGGCGCCGAAGTGCCGCGGCGCCCGGTTGTGTTCCAGCACCATCTCCTGGTAGAGGTCCTGCGCAGTTGTGCTCATCGCAACACCTTCAGCGCCTGGTCGACGCCAGCCACAAGCCGCTCGACTTCTTCGTGGGTGTTGTAGATGGCAAACGAGGCACGCGTGGTCGGCCCGACACCCAGGCAGGCCAGGTAGGGCTGCGCGCAATGGTGGCCGGTCCGAACTGCCACGCCGAGTCCGTCGAGCAGGGTGCCGAGGTCATGCGGATGCGCGCCCGCCGCAACGAAGGAGACGATCGCTGATTGGTCGGCGTGCGGCGACAGCACCCGCACGCCTGCCAGTGCCGAAAGGCCGGCAGCCGCGTGCCGGCGCAAGGAGCGGACATGCTCGTGTGCCGCGGCCACGCCACTGTCGGTGAGGAACCTCGCGGCTGCGGCCAGCCCGACAGCGCCGGCGACGTTCGGTGTGCCGCCTTCCAGGCGGGCCGGAAGTTCCGCGTAGCTCGCCTCCAATTCGGTGACCCACTCCACCATGTCACCGCCCAGGCGCAGCGGCGCGAGCCGCTCGAGCGCATCGCGCCGGCCCAACAAGACACCGGTCCCCATCGGACCATGCATCTTGTGCCCGGAAAAGGCCAGGAAGTCGCAGGCCAGCGTGTGAACCTGCGGCGGCGCGTGCGCCACCGCTTGCGCCGCATCGAGCACCGTCAACGCGCCCGCTTCGCGGGCCAGCGCCAGCAGCGCCTCGTACGGCGGCCGTTCACCAGTGGCGTTGGAGCAGGCCGTCACGGCAACCACCCGCGTGCGCGGCCCCAGCAGGCGAGCCAGATCGTCTTCGTGCAGCCGCCCGGCGGAGTCTGGCCGCAGCACCAGCAGACTGGCTGCGCTGCGGCGGGCCGCGAGCTGCCAGGGCACCAGGTTGGCGTGATGTTCCAGTGCGCTGACTACGATCTCATCGCCGGGCTGCAGAAACGCACGGCCATGCGCGTTGTCGGACAGGCCGTGGGCCACCATGTTCAAGGCCTCGGTGGCGCCCGAGGTGAAAACAAGCTCGTGCTGGTGCCCCGCGCCCATGAATCGCTTGAGTGTGCTGCGTGCCAGCTCGAAAGCGTCGGTGGAGCGCTGGCTCAGCGTATGCACGCCCCGATGAATGTTGGCGCGGCAGCCAGTCTCGTAGGCGGCCATCGCTTCCATGACCGAGGCGGGCATGTGCGTGGTGGCGGCATTGTCGAGGTAGGCCAGCGGCTGCCCGCCCACCAGCTGCGCGAGGCCGGGAAAGGTGGAAGCGATGGCGGCCGGCCTGAGCATGTCACCCATGGACCGCCTCCCGAGGTGCAGACAGATGCCGCGAAACCGCGCGCGAAAGCGCAACTTCCAGCGACAACTCCTTCGGCAGTCCTGCATCGTCGACGGCATCAACCAATACAGCGCGTGCCATGCCTTCGAGGATCAGCGCCTTGGCCGTCACTTCGCCCAGCCCCCGCTGCCGCGCGTGAAACAGGGCGTCTTCGGGCAGTGTGCCCCAGGTCGCGCCGTGCGCGGCCTCGACGTCGTCATGATGGATTTCCATGTGGGGCCGCAACACGATGCGCGGCTGCCCGGCCACAGGAATGCCGCAGAGATGCTGGCGGGCGCGCGCATTGCCGGATCCCGCCGCGATCTGCGTGCTTGTGTTGGCAACCAGGCGGGCGGCTCCGCTGGCGAGCCCCAACATGTGCAGGTGGCTGACCGTGCCCGCAGCGGCATGCCGCGCCTGGAGCTGCTGCTCGAGCCCCGAACCGGCGGCCAGCAGCACGGCGCCGCAATGCGCGGCAGCCCCTCTGCCTTCGAGTTCGATGATGCTGCGCTGCAGGTGGTAGTCGCCGCCGCCCGCAAGCAACGCTTGACGGTAGCTCGATCGTTCACCGGCGCGGATATGCAGGTGGTGCGCAACGCGGTCGCGGGCGTCGGGCAACACCACCCGCAGGTGACGCAGGACCGCGTCGCGGGCCAGGCGCACATGCACTTGCAGGTTTTCGGCTCCCGGCGCCGAACCGCTGCTTTGCGTAGATTCGAACAGGACGCAGTCCGCGCCTTCCATCAGCTCGATGACCAGCAGGGGGGCCGCCGCGCCCGAGGCGATGGGCCGGCTCAGGTGCAGATGCGAAGGGCCATCGCCGCGCCGGACCCGCAGCCGCAAAGCCTGCCGAGCGAGCGCACGATGCGCCCAGGCAAACGGTGCCGCTTCGTCGCTGCCAATCTGGGGGATGCTGGACAGGAGCTGGATCCGCTCGCCTGGATTGGACAAGTCGAACCAGCGCGCATCGACGAGGGCCGTCGTAGCGCCGTCGACATGGCGCAGCAGCCAGCCGTCGCCCAGCGGCGGCTGGCAGTCGCCGGCGGGTTGGTCGAGCCACACCGAAGGCCCTGGCGGAGGCAGATGGCGGAACGCCGGCGCGTTGCGCGGGATCCAGTCCAGCGCACGCGCCCGGCTGAGATCAACGTCGAGGCAAGCGGCGTCCATCACGCCTCCACCGTTTCGGCGGCCGCAACGTAGCCGCTGCGAGCGATCCGCTGTGCCAGGGACAAGTCGCCGTTATCGGCGATGCTGCCCGCTTCGAGCCTGAGCACGGCATCAGGTGCCAGCGATTCGATCAACCCGAGGTAGTGCGAGATCACCAGGAAAGCCGTGCCCTCGGCGCGCATGGCCTCGATCAGGCGCACCGTCGCGCGCACGCCGTCAACGTCCATGCCCGAGTCGATCTCGTCCAGTATCGCGAGGCGCGGCCGCAGCAAGGCCAGCTGCAGCAGCTCGTTGCGCTTGCGCTCGCCGCCGGAAAAGCCCTCGTTCACGGCACGCCCGAGCATCGCCTCTGGCAGGCCGACCCGCTGCGCCGCGGCGCGTGCCTGAGCCAGGAAGTCATAGGCGTCGAGCGGGGGTTCGCCGCGCGCTTCGCGCACGGCATTGACCGCCGTGCGAATGAACAGGTTGGTCTTGACGCCGGGGATGTCCGGCGGGTTTTGGAACGAAAGAAAGATGCCGGCCCGCGCGCGCTCCTCCACGCTCAGGGAGAGCAAATCCCGGCCACTGAAAACCGCGGTTCCCGCAGTGACCGTGCAGCGCGGGTGGCCCGCCAGGGCCAGCCCCAGCGTGCTCTTGCCGCTGCCGTTGGCGCCCATCAGAACCACGGTGTTTCCGGGAAGGATGTCCAGCGAAACCGAAGCGAGGACGTTGCGCTCGCCGACGTCGACGCGCAGGTCTCGAAGTTGCAGCAAGGGAAGGGGAAGAACGGTTTTCATGGTGGTGATGGGTTGGTTCATCCGACGGAGCCCTCGAGCGAAACGGCCAGCAGGGCACGGGCTTCGAGGGCGAACTCCATCGGCAGCTCTTCGAGCACGGCCTGGCAGAATCCGCCGACGATCAGCGCTGTGGCCTCTTCGGCCGCGATGCCGCGTTGGCGGCAATGAAACAGCCTCTCCTCCGAGATGCGGGTGGTCGTCGCCTCGTGCTCGACCACGGCGTCATCGCGCGCCGCTTCGATGTAGGGATAGGTATGTGCACCGCAGTTCGGCCCGATCAGCAGCGAGTCGCACTGAGTGTGATTGCGCGCGCCACTGGCCGAAGGGGCGATCCGCACCAGCCCCCGGTAGCTGTTTTGCGCCTGGCCGGCGCTGATGCCCTTGGAGACGATGCGGCTGCTGGTGTCGCGGCCGATGTGGATCATCTTGGTACCGGTGTCCGCCTGCTGGAAGTGGTTGGACACTGCGATCGAGTGGAACTCGCCGCTGGAGCCGTCACCGCGCAGCACCACGCTCGGGTATTTCCAGGTAATGGCCGAGCCGGTCTCGATCTGGGTCCATGCGATGCGCGAGCGCTTGCCGGCGCAAAGCCCGCGCTTGGTGACGAAGTTGTAGATCCCTCCGCGCCCGCGTTCGTCGCCCGGATACCAGTTCTGCACCGTCGAGTATTTGATCCTGGCGTCGTCGTGGGCCACCAGTTCCACCACTGCAGCATGCAACTGGTGTTCGTCGCGCTGCGGCGCCGTGCAACCTTCGAGATAGCTCACCTGGCTGCCCGCCTCGGCGATGATCAGGGTGCGCTCGAACTGGCCCGTGTTGCGTGCGTTGATACGGAAGTATGACGACAACTCCATCGGGCAACGAACGCCGGGCGGGATGTAGACGAACGAGCCGTCGGAGAACACGGCCGAATTGAGCGCCGAGTAGAAGTTGTCGCCCGGCGGCACCACGGTGCCCAGGTAGCGCTCGATCAGCTCGGGGTGGTTCTGAACCGCGTGCGAGAACGAGCAGAAGATGACGCCAACTTGCGCCAGTTGTTCGCGGAAGGTCGTGCCGACCGAGACGCTGTCGAACACCGCGTCGACAGCGACGCCGGCGAGCCGTGCGCGTTCGTGCAGGGGTACGTTCAGTTTTTCGTAGGTTTCGAGCAGTTTCGGGTCGACATCGGCCATCGATTTCGGGCCGTCCTTCAATGACTTCGGCGCCGAGTAGTAGCTCAGTGTCTGGAAGTCCATGGGCTCCATCCGCAAGCCCGCCCAGTCGGGCGGCGACAAAGTGAGCCAGCTCTCGAAAGCGGCCAGGCGCCAGCGCAACAGGAACTCTGGCTCGCGTTTGCGCAGAGAAATGGCTCGGACGGTGTCCTCGTCCAGCCCGGGCGGCAACGCATCCGATTCAACGTCGGTGACGAAGCCGTGCCGGTACGGCTGGGAGAGGGCTCGTGCCAGCGGCAGGGCTGTTGCGTAGGGCGTTTCCATAAGATGCATTATGCGTGCATCTTTATCGGCAAGCCAAAGCGACCCTGACAGCAGAGTGGCTGTCAACGCTGCCACGGCCCGCACGGCGGTGCACATGGCGCCGGCGCCGGGCCGGGAATCGAAGCGCATCGAAGTGTGGCAGGATGGCGCGGCGGTGCGCTTGTAGCCTGGGGCTGCAACACCGCGTTCGGTGCTCTCGCCTGGCGAAGCACGCGTGGAAGAAGGCTGGGAAATTCGTGACTTCGACAGGCAAGTGGTACTTCGGGTGGAACATCGTGGGCGCGGCCGCGTTGCTGACCTTGCTCTCGGTTGGACTGCGCCTGGGCATTGGCCCGTTCTTCCTGCCGATTGCGGACGACCTCGGTTTCAGCCGCAGCCTGCTGGCGTCCATCGTCGCCGTCGGCATGCTGTGCTATGGCCTGGCCATGCCGTTGGCGGGCTACCTGGTCGCACGACGCGGCACCCGTTTCGTGCTCTTGCTGGGCACGACAATCGTGGTCCTGTCGTCGGTCTGGGCCGTGCTGGCACGTCACCCGGCCAGCTTCCTGCTGTCGTTCGGGGTTCTGCTTTCGATCGGCTTGGCCTTCACCAGCCCGGTGGCACTGACCCCGGTGATCAGCCATTGGTTCACGCGGCAGCGGGGCATGGCGCTGTTCTTCCTGTCCACGGGTTCGATGGCAGGCATGGCCATCATGACGCCGGTTCTGGCATTTGCCATCGCCTCGGTGGGCTGGCAGGGGACACTGCTCGGTTTCGCTGCGGCTTTCGCCGCCTTTGCCATCCCCGTGGCAGTGTTGGTGATGCGTGACCAGGCGCCGGAACAAACCGATCTGACGCCGGAAGACATCGCTGCCGAAAGCAGCCGGCCGACGGCGCCGCGCCAGAGCCTCAAACTGCGGGAGGTCATGCGAACCTTGCCGTTCTGGCAGATCTTCCTGGGCCTTTTCGCCTGCGGTTTCAGCATGAACCTGCTCGGCACGCACGGCATGCCGATGCTCATGGACCACGGTTTCGATGCGCTCTCCAGCTCGCTCGGGATCGGCCTGATCGGGTTTGTCGCCATTTTTGGCACGGTTGCGCTGGGACGCATGGCCGACCGCGTGCCCCGTCGCAAGCTGCTGGCCGTCATCTATTCCATCCGTGGGCTGGGCTTCTTCGCACTGGTGGTGGTTGGAACGCATCTCGAGCTCTACGTTGCGGCATCGCTCGGGGGCCTGGTCTGGGCCGGCAGCATTGCGCTTTCGTCCGCCATCCTGGCAGACGTCTACGGCGTGCGGCTCGTTGGCGTGCTGTATGGCCTGGCTTACGTGGGTCACCAGATCGGCGGGATGATCAGCTCATGGTTGGGGGGCTGGGGCTACGAGACGTTTGGCACCCATTGGGTGGCCTTTGGAAGCGCCGGCACTTTGTTGCTGCTGGCGGCGGGATTGTCATTGCGGTTGCCGGCGAGGGGGTACACGCTGATGGGGCCGACGTTGCAAGCGGCCAGCCCGAAACCTGGGTGAAGTGCAGCGGCCGCGCCGCTGCCGCTTCTATGGCTGCCGGACTGAAAAAGTTCTTTGCAGACGAGCACCAGCTTCACGCACACCAAACCATAATTGGCCATCCGGGTGTCGTCGTCGCCCTTGCGCTGCGGACGGTGCCCGACCAGAACTATGCGTTTTGCTTTGCAGATGATGACCCGCATCGGCTGCCGGACAGCGTCCGTGGCGTTGTGCCTCGGCCTTTTGGCGCTGCTCGGCGAAAGCGCATTGGCTGCTTCCCCCGCGGCGTTGGGGAGCGAGCTGGACACGCACTGGGCCGTTGCAGAAGGCTACTCGCTGCGTGTGCTGGCACGGGGCTTGTCTCTGCCCACCAGCCTGGCTGCTGTCGCGCAGCCGGGCCCTGAACCGGGCGCGCCCAAGCTGTTCGTCACCGAACTGCGCGGTGCCATCAAGGTGGTCGCCAACGACGGATCGGTTTCCGAGTTCGCGCGCCTGGCCACATTCACGCCGAAGAAGGACTGGCCCGATTGGGGAGGCGAGGCGGGCATGGCGGGAATCTGCCTGGCCCCGGCGCAGGGATACGTGTTCGTGACGTATGCGTATCGCGACGCGTCCGGCATCATGCGCAACGGGATCACCCGCCTGCGGGCGCAGCCGCACACATTTGCCGGACCGGTGCAAGAGCAGGTGGACATCGGCCGTTTTCTCGCCGGCGAACCGTCGTCTTTTTCGCATCAGATCGGCAACTGCGTGGTGCACGGCGGGCTGCTGCATGTCTCGATCGGCGATGCCGGCAACCCGGCGCTCAGCGCGAATGTCGAGTCTTCTCTGGGCAAGATATTGCGCCTCACGCTCGACGGCGAGCCGGCGCCGGGCAATCCGTTCGCCCGCGGCGCCGCTCTGGCGCCGCGTGTTTTCGTGTTCGGCCTGCGCAACCCGTTCGGCCTGGCATTCGCGGGCGAGCGGCTTTTTGCCGCCGAGAACGGCGTCGAGCTGGACCGCTTTCTCGAGCTCGCCCCCGGCCGCAACTACTACTGGAATGGAACCGACGCTTCGATCGCCATGAACGCAGCCACCGTGTTCGTGCCGACCATCGGGCCGGTCCAGATGGTGCATGCGGCTCCAGGGACTGCCGGGCTTCGCCCGGCCGATCATGATCGCTTCCTGCTCGCCACATCGGACGGCAGGCAGGGGCCCGGGGTGGTCGTGGTCGACTATTCGCTTGCCGACAGCAGCGTCGTCGCCGCTCCCCATTTCCTGGTGCGGTACGAGGGCGAACAGGAGGGCAGGGCAGTCACCGGCGTGGCCCTGACCCGGGACGGCGTCTGTTTCGTGCCCATCATGCCGGTGGGCGAGAGCGGGGTGGTGCTGGTGGCCCGCTACGACCCCGCGGCAGCGCACGGCAACGTGATCGGCAAGTCGATCCAGAAAAACCTGCTGGGGGCGAACGGCTGCCTGGGCTGCCATTCCCGCGGGGGATCGGGAGGTCGGGTGGGCCCGGCCCTGGATGTCAACTCGCTGCGAACACGCATCGAGACGCGCGTCCTGAACGAAGGCTATGCGCAGCTGGTCGCCCAGCTCGATGCCATCGGGGATTCCGCCGTGGCCGCAGGGCGCGTCGCACGGCATGAAGTGCTGGCTGCTGCAGACACCGACGAGCGGGTCCGTCTTTGGGTCATCCATCGCCTGCTGAATCCGAAGTTCGACCAGCCCGACGCGCAGATGCCGAACCTGAACCTGACGCGTGAAAGGGCCGAGGCGATTGCCTCTGACCTGCTGGGACCGAGCCGGCTGCAAAGATGGCTTGCCGCGGTGACCGAAAAGCGCTTTCTGCAAGGCGCGCTGGGGGGCGCTCTCGCCATGGCGCTGCTCGCCTTCCTGGCGGCGCTGGTTCGTCGACCTTGGGGCCGCATCCTGCGCCGCGGGCGGCGGGCCGATGCCTGACCGGCGCGGCGCGGCGCTCGTTGCCGCCCTGGCTTGCCTTGCCGCACCTGCCATGGCGCAGGATGGGCCGCAGTTGCCCCAGATCGTGATCTCCGCCTCGCCACTGGCGCTCACCGAGGCGGCTATCAACCAGCATGTGGACGTGTTCACGCGCGAACAGATCGACTCTCATCCGGCCGCCAGCGTGGGCGAATTCCTGGCGCGGCAGGGCGGGGTCATGGTGGACCGGCGTGGGCGCAGCGGCGGCTACGGCTCGCTGTTCCTGCGCGGGGCCGACCCGAGCCATGTGGTGGTGCTGATTGACGGCGTGCGGCAGAACGATCCGCTCTCGTCGCGCGGCAGTGCGGTCGATCTCAACTCGATTTCGATGGACGACATCGAGCGAATCGAGATCGTGCGGGGCAACACCAGCGTCGCGCACGGCGAGGCGTTGGCCGGCGTCGTCCAGTTGTTCACCACGACAGCGGCCGGCGAGCGCAGGCGGGTCACCGGCGAAATCGGCGCAGACGGTCTGCGTGCATTTGGCGCTTCCTTCAAGTCCCCGTCGTGGCGCGTCAGCGCGGGCCACCGGCGGGATGGCGACGACACGGCCGGGTCGACACGGACCGACTCGCTGAATCTCGGCTATCGGCAGCAGGCCGGCAGCTCGACCTTGCAGCTGGACTTTCGGTTGACCGAGAGCCTTAACCGCAGTTTTCCCGATGACAGCGGCGGGAAGCGCCTGGCGGTGAACCGTGGCCTCGAACTCAACGAATCCTCGTCGCGGCAGCTTTCCGTGCTGTTTCGGCGCGACCTGGACGCGCTCGGCGTGCTCGAGGCGCGCCTGACCCGTTTCGACAGAGACAGCGCCCAGGACACGCCCGGTGTCGTGCCGGGTGTGCGCGACCCGTTCGGCTTGCCGCGGATTTTGGCCGACGCCCGCTACAGCCGCAATGATGGCCAGCTCGCTTGGCTCGCCAGCGCCGGCGGTTGGGACCTGTCGCTGGGCCTGCAGTCACAGCGCGAGCACGGAGCACTGGCCAGCACGCTCTTTTTAGGCGATCCGGTGCCGGCGGCATTCACGATCACACGCACAACCCACAGCGTGTTCGCGGAAGCGCGTCGCAGCGCCCGCCAGCTGAGCTATCACCTGGGATGGCGCGCCGAGGCGACGCCGGGGCAGGGCTCGGTCCATCATCCGGCTTTGGGCGTGCAGTATCGATTGGACGCGGACCGTGGCCGTTTCGGCTTCGGCCTGTCGTCGGCCGCCAAGCTGCCCAGCTTCTTCGCACTGGGCCATCCCTTTGTGGGAAATCCGCTGCTCACTCGCGAGTCGACGCGCCAGCTCGAGGGCTACTACGCGCGCGATGCCACTGACGGTTCGAAGTTGCGCCTGACGGTCTTTCGGGCGCGGTTTGTCGATCTGGTGGATTTCGATGCGGGACCGCCGCCGCAACTGGTGAACCGCGCCGGCATCGACAGTAAAGGCATCGAGTTCGATTGGCGCAAGCCCCTGGGCGACCGGTTCGTCGCCCGCGCCCAGGGCACCGTCATGAAGGTCGCGCAGCCCCTGGGCGGCGAGCCGCTGCGCCATCGGCCGCGCCATCAATGGCTGATCGGGGCCGAGTCGCAGCCGATGCCGGGATGGCATCTTGCAGGCGACCTGACGCACGTCGGACGCCGCTTCGACTCGTCCATTCCCACCGGCGGGCGCTGGCTCGGCGCATACAACGAAGTGCGACTGTCGCTCACGCGGCGCGCCCCGAATTGGGATGTTTACGCGGCCCTGGACAACGCCTTCGGGAGCCGGGGCGAAGAGGTCATTGGCTCGCCAGTGGGAGGGCGCCGCTTGCGGGTCGGATTCAGGTATCAGCTGTAGGCAGGGCAATTCGCATATCGGAACTGTGCGAGCCCGCTAACCGAGAGGCCGCAGTATCAACAACCTGGACGACCGTCAGTGCAGGGTTGCCAAGCTTGACAAGTTGAAGAAGCTTACCGGGTCATACCCTGCAACTCAAAATAGCTAACCCCCAAGTCAATTCTTCCTTCTTAGTTCGACCGGGGGGTGGGGGTCTTGTCGAAGCATGAACGGTTTCGGAGTCGCAAGCTGAAGCAACGTTCCCTGCCGCATCCTGCAAACATTCAATAATATTGGTAATATCGCAGCGATGGAAGAACATCAAGTCATCGCGGCCCTTGGAGCCCTAGCGCATCCGATTCGGTTGAAGGTGTTCCGCGCGCTGGTCGTTGCCGGTCCCGAAGGACTGACGCCTGGGGCACTGCAGGAACAGCTCGAGGTGCCAGCCACCACGCTGTCTTTCCACCTCAAGGAGCTCACCAATGCCGGCTTGGCGGGCTCAGAGCGCGTCAGCCGCAACCTCATCTACCGCGCAGCGTTCAAGCGAATGAATTCGCTTCTCGGCTACCTCACCGAGAACTGCTGCCAAGGCGCCGAGTGCGCCGTCGAACCTGTTGCCACGGACTGCGTCCGTTGCTAACCCTTCGCAAAGGAGCTGACCATGCGTTTCCACGTCCACACCCACGTTGAAGACCTGCAGGCGAGCATCGCCTTTTACTCGAAGATGTTTGGTGCAGAGCCCACGCGAGTTGAGAGCGATTACGCAAAATGGATGCTCCAAGCGCCCAATCCCGCTTTGAATTTCGCTATTTCCCAGCGCGGCGGCAAGGTCGGCATCGACCACCTGGGCTTCCAAGCAGACACGCCGGAAGAACTGGCCGTCCTGAAGGCTCGCGCCGAGGCCGCAGACGTGGCGCTCCTCGACGAAGGTGCGACGACCTGTTGCTACGCCAAGAGCGAGAAGCACTGGGTCACCGACCCGCAGGGCATTGCGTGGGAGCACTTTCAGACGCTGGGAAACATCCCGGTGTTCAGCGAGTCGAAGAACGCCACCCCGTCTCCGACCGCACCGGCGGCTACAGCCTGCTGCCCGCCTCGCGGCAAGCCGGTCGGCATCCCTGTGAAAGCCGGCTCCTCCTGCTGCTAATGGCGCACCATGGCCCACAAGCCCTTCAATGTTCTGTTCCTCTGCACGGGCAACTCCGCGCGCTCCATCATCGCGGAAGCGCTTCTGAACTCGCTTGGCGACGAGCGGTTCGCAGCGTACTCGGCGGGCAGCCACCCGTCTGGCGTAGTGAACCCCATCGCCCTTGAGGAGCTCAGGCGCCTTCGCGTCCCGACCGATGGTCTGCACAGCAAAGGTTGGGACGAGTTCGCTCAGCCGGATGCGGTCCCTTTGAGCTTCGTAATCACGGTTTGTGACCGCGCCGCCGGCGAGATGTGCCCGGCTTGGCCAAGCCAACCCATCACCGCACACTGGGGCATGGCCGACCCAGCAGCCGTTGAAGGCAGCGATGCGGTCAAGCGCAAGGCCTTCCACGATGTCGCCGTGATGATGAAGCGGCGCATTGACATCATGCGTTCCCTCCCGATTGAGAGCCTGGAGCGTCTGGCCATCCAAGAACAAGTCCGCGATATCGCCAACCAATGACCACGAACGTCCTCATCCTGTGCACGCACAACTCCGCCCGCAGCGTCCTGTCCGAGGGCATGCTGAACCACCTGGCCAAGAAGCTCGGCAAGGACGTGCGCGCGTACAGCGCCGGCAGCGCGCCGAGCGGCCGCATCAACCCGTACGCCCTGGAAGCGCTATCCAACGCGGGCGTGTCGACGGAGGGATACCGCAGCAAGAGCTGGGAAGAGTTCACCGAGCCTGGTGCGCCAACGATGCATGCGGTGATTACAGTCTGCGATAGCGCTGCCGCGGAGCAGTGTCCGTATTGGCCGGGCAGCCCGGTGAAGGTGCACTGGGGCTACCCAGACCCTTCGAACGCCCCCGAGGCAGACAGGAAGAACGCCTTCGAGCTCACGCGCCAAGCCATTGGCTACCGGATGCTGCAACTGCTGCAGCTGCCGCTCGAAAGCATGAACAACCAAGAGCTCCAGAAGGCTCTCACCGAAATCTCGAAGTCCTGACATGAGTGCAACAGACGTCGCAGCGGGTGCGTCCGCACCCGCCAAGCCCGCCATTGGCTTTTTCGAACGCTACCTGACCATCTGGGTTGCGCTGTGCATCGTCGCCGGCGTGACGCTCGGGCAGTTGCTTCCGGCCTTCTTCCAAGGCGTGGCAGCCCTGGAGGTGGCCAAGGTGAACCTGCCCGTGGGCGTGCTCATTTGGGTGATGATTATTCCGATGCTCCTGAAGATTGACTTTGGAGCACTGGGCCAAGTGAAGGCGCATGCGCGAGGCATGGGCGTCACGCTCTTCATCAACTGGGCTGTCAAGCCCTTCTCCATGGCGCTCCTGGGGTGGATTTTTCTCAGGCACGTGTTCGCGCCCTACCTGCCGGCAGACCAGATTGACAGTTACATTGCCGGTCTCATTCTGCTGGCAGCCGCTCCGTGCACGGCTATGGTCTTCGTGTGGTCGCAGCTGTGCAAAGGCGACCCGTACTTCACGCTGTCGCAAGTTGCGCTGAACGACGCCATCATGGTGGTGGCGTTCGCACCCATCGTAGCGCTGCTGCTTGGGCTGTCATCCATTTCGGTGCCTTGGGACACGCTGCTTACATCGGTGGGCCTGTACATCATCGTGCCCGTGGTCATCGCGCAGTTCTGGCGCAAGGCGCTGTTGCGCAAGGGCGTGAAGCACTTCGAATCCGTGGTGACCAAGCTCGGCCCGCTCTCGATTTCGGCTCTTTTGCTCACGCTGGTCCTGCTGTTCGCGTTCCAAGGCGAAGCCATCATCAACCAGCCTCTCATCATCGCGCTACTAGCGGTGCCCATCCTCATCCAGGTGGTCCTGAACTCTGGGCTCGCTTACTGGCTGAATAGGCGCCTTGGGGTGCAGCACTGCGTCGCTGGCCCTTCCGCTCTGATTGGCGCCAGCAACTTCTTTGAGCTGGCTGTGGCGACCGCCATCAGCCTCTTTGGGTTCCAATCTGGCGCAGCCCTGGCGACCGTGGTAGGTGTCCTCATCGAAGTCCCCTTGATGCTCGCAGTAGTGGCCATCGTCAACCGTTCCCAGGACTGGTACGAGCGCGGCATGCGCGCCTCGCGAGGATGACGATGGAAAACACCTTCCCCGCTCTCCGTGCCGACCTCTTCGACGTGCCGACGCAGGACCGTCTCCGGCCGGCGAAGCCGTCCCAACACCGCCCGCGGTTCCTGATGCTGTACGGCTCGCTGCGCGAGCGCTCGTACAGCCGGCTGCTCACCTTCGAAGCCGCTCGGCTGCTGGAGGCAATGGGCGGCGAGGTGAAAATCTATGACCCTACGGGACTACCGCTGCCGGATGGTGCCCCGGATACCCACCCCAAGGTGCAGGAACTGCGCAAACTCGCGGCATGGTCAGAGGGCATGGTGTGGACCTCGCCGGAGCGCCACGGCGCCATGACGGGCATCATGAAGACTCAGATTGACTGGATTCCACTGTCGGTTGGCGCCGTGCGGCCGACGCAGGGGAAGACTCTGGCGGTGATGCAGGTCTCTGGCGGCAGTCAGAGCTTCAACAGCGTTAATGCCTTGAGGGTACTTGGCAGGTGGATGCGAATGTTAGTGGTCCCGAACCAGTCGAGCGTGGCCAAGGCGTTCAACGAGTTCACCGAAGACGGCCGCATGAAGCCGTCCGCCTACTACGACCGAGTGGTCGACGTCATGGAGGAGCTGTTCAAGTTCACGCTCCTGACCAGGGACGTCGGCCCGTACCTGGTGGACCGATACAGTGAGCGCAAGGAAAGCGCTGAAGAACTCTCCAAGAGGGTCAACCAGAGCACAATCTGACCCCTGCGAGGTCTTGCACGTGATAACACTTATTCTCGAATCGTTCTGCTCGTACGGGCCTGTGAAATGCCCGCCGATGCAGGCCGGCTCCAGTTCGTGCTGCTCCGGCTGACGCCTTGTCGGCAGGGGCATCACCATGGCTGCTTGGAGCGTCGTCCTCGAAGCCTTCGGCAACGTACTGATTCGGAGCGTCCCGTGACTCGCACCACCATCCAACCCATTTTTGACCCCAAGATGAATACACTGGCGAAGCGGAAGCAGTAGATGCCCCACGTCTTGCAAATCGGCTCGGTCGTGGTACCGGTGTCGTTGCTGTTCATGTTCGTCGCGGTGTTCACGGCCGGCTACATTGCCAAGAGAGCCGGCGACACGGGTAGCCATGTTGAGTCGCTGCTTTGGCAGGCCGTCCTCGTCGGCTTGGCCGCAGCTCGCGCAGCGTTTGTGCTTCAGTACAGCGCCAGCTACACCGCAGCTCCGCTGTCGATTCTCGACATTCGCGATGGTGGATGGAGGCCAGCGGTGGGGTTTGCCGCAGGGTGGGCCTTCATTGCTTGGCGGCTGTTCAAGCACCGGCCACTGCGTAGGCCGTTGATGTGGGCAGCGGTTGTCGGCACCATAGTTTGGGGCGGCGGCCTGCTCGCCTTGTCGTTCCCAGCTGAGAAGCAGCAGAGTGTCCCGTCCCTTGCCTTGGTGAAGCTGGACGGCTCTCCGACAGACCTAGTCCACTTTCGAGGCAAGCCGATGGTGGTGAATCTCTGGGCGACGTGGTGTCCGCCGTGCGTGCGTGAGATGCCCGTGCTGCATCGGGCGCAGGTCGCCAATCCCGCCGTGAACTTCGTGTTCATCAACCAGGGGGAGACTGCGCAGCGCGTCGCACCTTGGTTGTCCGCTCGCCGCCTTCCGCTTCGGAATGTGCTGCTGGACTCCAAAGGTGAGGCACTTGCAGCGTTCAACCAGCGTGGACTCCCGACGACGCTGTTCTTCGATGCTGAAGGCCGCCTTGTCGGCACCCGCACCGGGGAGCTCTCGGAAGCCACGTTGGTGGAAAAACTCAGGTCGATTTCCGCTGAGTAGCGGGGGAGAGCGCATCGCCTCCGCTGGCACTTGAGACCAGCGCCGACCGGCATTTCCGGTGCCGCCGCGCGCCGATGCTCGTCATTGTTGAGGCGCCTTCGCCAACGACGTCCGCACTGCATCCAGGAGTTCCTCACGGCTCATCTGCCAATAGATGCGGCCCCGGCGCAAGAAGACGTGCCGAACGAGACGACCGCCACGGGCCTGGACGCTCCGCCGACTGCAGGTCGATTGGCTCTGCCTCGATGAGGGGCAGCGCTCCGCTACGTGCGTCGGCCAGCGCCTTTCCCTGACCCGCGAAGCTCAATGCCTCACCCGGTTAATCGCGCCAGGCGGTAGCACAAACGCTACAAGGCATTTGACATAATATACATCGTATCAA
>JAKFEZ010000290.1:0-10251 GCA_036675435.1 Ramlibacter sp.
AACGTCGAGACCGTCAAACGTCGATTCGAGCCGCTCGACCTGACCGGCGTGAAACTGCAGGACGCCGCGATCCAGGTGCTGAGCCATCCCACGGTTGCCTCCAAGCGCTTCCTCATCACGATCGGCGACCGCACCGTAGGCGGGCTCACCCATCGCGACCAGATGGTCGGTCCCTGGCAGGTGCCGGTGGCTGATTGCGCCGTGACGCTGGCCGATTACAAGGGCTTTGCCGGTGAGGCCATGAGCATGGGGGAACGCACGCCGCTCGCCACGCTCGACGCCCCTGCGTCGGGCCGCATGGCCGTGGCCGAGGCCATCACCAACCTGCTGGCAGCGCCCATCGAACTGGGCCGCGTCAAGCTGTCGGCCAACTGGATGGCGGCCTGCGGCGAGCCTGGTGAAGATGCGGACCTGTACGAAACCGTGCGCGCCGTCGGCATGGAACTCTGCCCCGCGCTGGGCGTCTCGATCCCGGTGGGCAAGGACAGCCTGTCGATGCGCACGCAGTGGGCCGATGGCGAGCAGCGCAAGAAGGTCACGTCGCCGGTCAGCTTGATCGTCACTGCGTTCGCGACGCTGGCGGATGTACGCGCGACACTCACGCCGCAGCTGGAGGCGACGCAGGACACCACCCTGGTCCTGATCGACCTGGGCAAGGGCTGCAACCGCATGGGCGCCAGCATCCTGGCGCAGGTGCTGGACCAGACCGGCGATGAGGTGCCTGATCTTCATGAGGCCCAGGACCTGATCAACCTGGTCAATGCCGTGAACGAGCTTCGGGCCCAGGGCAAGCTGTTGGCCTACCATGACCGCAGCGATGGCGGTTTGTTTGCTGCGGCTTGCGAGATGTCTTTCGCGGGGCAGGTGGGCGTGTCGCTCAACGTCGATCTGCTGGTGACCGAGGGCGACGGCATCAGTGACAGCCGTGCCGACTTCGGCGACGCCAAGAACTGGGCCTCGCAGGTCGGGCCGCGCCGCGACGAACTCACGCTCAAGGCGCTGTTCAACGAGGAGCTGGGCGTGTTGCTGCAGGTCGCCACCGGCGAGCGCGACGACGTGATGCAGACCCTGCGCAGGCACGGCCTGTCCAAGCACAGCCACTTCGTCGGCAAGACCCGGCCGGCCGCGTCGGAGATCGACGTCGGCAAGGGCGAGATCCAGGTCTGGCGCGACACCCGGGCGGTGTTTTCCGCCAGGCTGGCCGACCTGCATCAGGTCTGGGACAGCGTGAGCTGGAAGATCTGCCGCCAGCGCGACAACCCGCTGGGCGCGGACAGCGAGCACGCCGCGGCGGGAAATCCGGGGGATCCGGGGCTGCATGTGTTCGTGCCCCCACCCCAACCCTCCCCCTTTGAGGGAGGGGGCAAGTCAGAACTCCCCGGTAGAGGGGGCAAGTCAGAACTCCCTCCCCCTTTGGGGGAGGGCGGGGGTGGGGGTGGGGGCATGGGCGCCGCACCAGCCATCAACCTCTCCCGCCCCAAAGTCGCCATCCTGCGCGAGCAGGGTGTCAACTCCCACGTGGAGATGGCCTACGCCTTCACCGAAGCCGGCTTCGACGCCTACGACGTGCACATGACCGACCTTCAGGCCGGCCGCGCCAGGCTCCACGACTTCAAGGGATTCGTGGCTTGCGGCGGCTTCAGCTATGGCGACACGCTGGGGGCGGGCATCGGCTGGGCGCGCAGCATCATGTTCAACGAGCGGCTGGCGGCGCAGTTCCAGGCCTTTTTCGACCGCCCCGACATCTTCGCACTGGGCGTGTGCAATGGCTGCCAGATGCTGGCCGAACTGGCCGACATCATTCCCGGCGCCCAGGCCTGGCCGCGCTTCACCACCAACCGCAGCGAACGCTATGAGGCGCGGCTGTCGCAGGTGGAAGTGCTGAGTTCGCCGAGCCTGTTTTTCGCCGATATGGCGGGAATGCGCCTGCCGATCGCCGTGGCGCACGGCGAAGGCTTCGCCAACTTCGCGCGGCGGGGCGACCCGGCCCAGGCGATCGCTGCCATGCGCTACACTGACCATCACGGCCAGGCCACCGAGGCTTATCCCTTCAACCCCAACGGCAGCCCCGGCGGGCTGACGGCCGTCACCACCGCCGACGGCCGCTTCACGGCCATGATGCCGCACGCCGAACGGGTGTTCCGCAACGTCCAGATGAGCTGGACGCCCGGCGACAAGAGCGAGTTCAGTCCATGGATGCAGATCTGGCGCAATGCGCGACGCTGGGTCGGCTAGCGGCTTAGGCCAGTGGCTTAGAACAGCCGCCGCAGGACCAGGTACACGGCCAAGCCGACCAGTGCCAGGGTGACCACCCGCCACAGCCGTCCACTCGCGTCACCGACCTGCCCGGGCGACAGCTCGGTCATCGCCGGGTCACGGGCCCGCTCGTAGGCTTCCACCGCCTCCTTTGCCTGCTTCAGGTCCAGGCCAGACTGCCCGCGCATCAGCCGGATCGCCTCGATCTTCTGGCCTTGCTGCAGCGCGGTGAGCACGTTGGCCGGCAGTGGCGGGCTGGCGCCACTGGCAGAAAACGCTCCTGGTGCGGCGGCGGGCTGGCCCTTTGCATGCGCCTCCACCGCATCCCGGGCCTGCTTCAGGCCTAGGCCATTGGAACGCAGCAGTTTCACGGCCTCGATCAGCTTGCCGCGCGCCAGCGCCTCGGCCACGGCCGGCGGCAGCGATGGAGGCGGGTTGTTCACGGACGGGCTCCTTGCGGGTATGCCAGTGAATTGAATCGCCGGCGCCCGGCTTCGTCAACCTGGTGAGCGCGGGGTTCTACACTTGCAGCCCATGCAATCCGCGCCCGGCCGACGCTTCGACTCCATCGACACCCTGCGGGGCGTCGCCATCCTCTGGATGACGGTCTACCATTTCTGCTTTGACCTCAACCATTTCGGCTGGCTGAAGCAGAACTTCTACGTCGACCCGTTCTGGACATGGCAGCGCACCGCCATCGTCAGCCTGTTCCTGTTCTGTGCCGGGCTGGGGCAGGCCGTGGCGCTGGCCCAAGGGCAACGCTGGGGACGCTTCTGGAAGCGATGGGCCCAGGTGGCGGGCTGTGCAATGCTGGTCACGGCCGGTTCGTATTGGATGTATCCGCGCAGCTTCATCTACTTCGGAGTGCTGCATGGCATCGCGTTGATGCTCGTCGTCGTCAGGCTGACGGGGGGCTGGGGCCGCTGGCTTTGGCTGGCCGGAGCCCTTGCTATCCTGGCCAAGCCGTTCGCCGAAATGGCCCACGGGCAATGGACGGGTCTCGACTTCCTGAACGGCCCGGCATGGAACTGGCTGGGTCTGGTCAGCCGCAAGCCCATCACCGAGGACTATGTGCCGCTGATTCCCTGGCTGGGCATCATGTGGTGGGGCGTTGCGGCGGGGCAATGGCTGCTGGCGCGTCGGCGCCATTGGGTGCAGAAACGCATGCCGACGCGGACGGCGCCGCTGGCCTGGCTCGGACGCTGGAGCCTCAGCTGGTACATGGTGCATCAGCCGGTGTTGATGGGTACCCTGTTGCTGCTGCGGTAGCACCGATGCACGGCCTCGGCCGACCATCAGTGCAGTCCTACAGCCTCGGGCAGAGCCGGGCTTTACCGTGGGCGCTGGCAATTCCGCCATCTCCAGACCTCACCAGATGCCCAAGACCACCAAGCCGGGTTCGTCCTCGACCCCTTCCAGAAAAGCCGCCGCCAAGTCGGCGGCACGTAACACCGACAGCGGCCCCGGCCGCGTGAGCCCCGCAGGGGGCGACCTGCCTGCCGAGAAGATGGCCCAGGTGGAGGCGCTCGCCGCCTCGATGCCGTACAACCCGAACAAAGCGGGCGAGCATGGCTTCGAGAACGGACTGGCTCCCCAACCGGGGGCGACCGTCACGCCGCAATCCCGGTTGCCCGGCGCCAGCACCTTGTCGGAGGCCAACAGCAGCGACAAGACCGGCAGCATCGCGCCCGAAGGGGTGAACGCCACGATCGAGCCGCTGGACCGCGTGCGCGTGGACTCCAGCGGCCAGATGCTCACCACCAACCAGGGCGTGCGTGTCGCCGACAACCAGAATTCGCTCAAATCCGGCACGCGCGGCCCCGCGCTGCTGGAGGACTTCATCCTGCGCGAGAAGATCACGCATTTCGACCACGAGCGCATCCCGGAACGGATCGTGCATGCGCGAGGCTCAGGCGCGCACGGCTTTTTCGAGTGCTACGAGCCACTGACGGACATCACCCGGGCGGCGCCGTTCAAGGAAGCCGGCAAGGTCACGCCGGTGTTCGTCCGGTTTTCCACCGTGCAGGGCGAACGCGGGTCCAAGGACACCGCGCGTGACGTGCGCGGCTTTGCCGTGAAGTTCTACACCGACGAGGGCAACTGGGACCTGGTGGGCAACAACATGCCGGTATTCTTCATCCAGGATGCGATGAAGTTTCCCGACCTGGTGCATGCGGTCAAACCGGAACCGCACCACCAGATGCCGCAGGCCGCGAGCGCGCACGACACCTTCTGGGATTTCGTCTCGCTGATGCCCGAATCGACTCACATGCTGATGTGGCAAATGTCCGACCGCGCCATTCCCCGCAGCTTCGCCACCATGCAGGGCTTCGGGGTGCACAGCTTCCGCATGGTCAACGACGCCGGCGAGTCGGTGTTCGTGAAATTTCACTGGACGCCCACGGCGGGCACGCACTCGCTGGTCTGGGACGAGGCCGTGAAGATTTCCGGAGCAGACCCCGACTACAACCGCCGCGACCTGTGGGAGCGCATCGAAGCCGGCGCCTACCCCGAGTACGAGCTGGGCTTGCAGATCTTCACCGAAGAGATGGCCGACAAATTCAGCTTCGACATCCTGGACTCGACCAAGATCATCCCGGAGGAGCTGGTGCCGTTGCGGCCGGTGGGGCGTATGGTGCTGAACCGCAACCCGGACAATTTCTTCGCCGAAACCGAGCAGGTGGCTTTCTGCGCCGCGCATGTGGTCCCCGGCATTGATTTCTCCAACGACCCGCTGCTGGCTGGCCGCATCCACTCCTACGCCGACACGCAGATTTCGCGGCTGGGTGGCCCGAACTTCCACGAGATCCCGATCAATGCGCCGATCGCGCCGGTGCACAACAACCAGCGTGACGGCATGCACCGCCAGGCCATTGCGCGCGGCCGGGTGGCCTACGAGCCCAATTCCCTGGCCGGCGGCTGCCCGTTCCAGGCCGGCGCCGCCCAGGGCTTCGTGTCGGTACCGGCGCGGCTGCAGGCAAAGGAGGAACAGGGCAAGGTGCGGGCCAAACCGGAGAAGTTCGCCGACCACTACACGCAGGCCACCCTGTTCTACGAGAGCCAGTCACCAGTGGAGCAGGACCACATCGCCAATGCATTCAGGTTCGAGCTGTCCAAGGTGACGGTGCCGGCGATCCGCGAACGCATGGTCGCGTCGCTGCGCAACGCCTCCGAAGTGTTGGCGAAAAAAGTAGCGATGGGCCTGGGGATCGACCCGATGCCCGACCCGATGCCGCTGGCGCTGCCCAATCCCGCCGAGCCGGAGGTGCGCAAGTCACCGGCCCTTTCGCTGCTGGCGCGTCCCGGCGACGGTTCCATCAGGGGGCGCAAGGTGGCCATCCTGGTCGCGCCCGGCGTGGAGGGCACGTCCGTGTCCGCGGCCCAGGCCGCGCTGGTCGAGCAGGGGGCGGTGGCGCGCCTGGTCGGCACGCGCATCGGCCCGATGCCCACCATGAGCGGAGAAACGCTCGATGCCGACGCGTCGCTGGAGAACGAACCGGGCTTCCTGTTCGACGGCCTGGTGCTACCTGATGGCGACGAAGCCGTGGCGGCGCTGGCGCAGGACGGTCACACCATGGAGTTCATCAGGGACCAGTTCCGGCACTGCAAGACCATCCTGGCGCTGGGTGCGTCACGGCGGCTGCTGCTGAAGGCCGGGCTGCCCGTCAGCATGGACAAGAGCCAGGCCCAGGGCGGCACGGGCCTTTTCATCGCCGAGGCCAGGGATGCCAGCCAGGCGGTCGCAGCCTTCATCGAGGCGCTCGGCAAGCACCGGCACTTCGGCCGCGAGATGGACCCGCCGCTGCTTTGACCCCGCGCATCCACCCCCACCAGGAGCACACCGATATGCCCACTCTGACCGACAAGGATGCGTGCGAGCTGCTTGACGCCGATCACATCGCCGTCAAGCACCTTTTCGTCGAATACGCGAGACTCGCGGCCGCGCCAGGCGCGCCGGGCGCGGCCGACCGCCAGGCGCTGGCGATGAAGATCTGCCAGGAGCTCACAGTTCACGCGCAGATCGAGGAGGAAATCTTCTACCCGGCCTTGCGCGAAGCGGCGCCGGATGCGGCGGGCCTGCTTGCCGAGGCGCAAGCCGAGCACCAGGAGGCCAAGGACATGATTGCACGCCTGCAGGGCATGAAGGCCACCGACGACGCCATGGACACCCTCGTGGCCGAGCTGAACGTGGCCATCGAGCATCACGTGAAGAAAGAGCGCGACCTTCTGTTCCCCAAGGCCAGCGCCGCCAGCGGGCTCAACCTGCTAGGGGTGGCCGGGCGGCTACGCGAGCGCCAGCAGGAACTTGAATCGGGGAAATAAGGGCCATTCCCGGCTGAAGCCCAGGACCGGACGCCATTGCTGCGCCTGTGGCAATACACAATGAAGAAGCGGCCCTCGGGCCGCTTCAAGGAACCCTGAGGTCGGGTCCGAGACACCGGTTCCGGCGCGTAGCCTATTCGATCTTCGCCTTGCCGCGAAGATCTTCCTGGAACTTGGCCAGGCGTTGCTGCTGCAGCTGCTGCGTGATCTGCGGCTTGACTTCTTCCAGCTTGGGCAGCTGGGCATCGCGCACGTCTTCGAGTCGGATCACGTGCCAGCCAAACTGGGTCTTGACGGGCTCCTGCGTCGTCTGGCCCTTGCTGAGCTTGGTCAGAGCGCCGGAGAATTCGGGCACGTAGCTGGACGCATTGGCCCAGTCGAGGTCGCCGCCATTGGCGCCGGAGCCTGGGTCCTTCGACTGCTTCTTGGCGATCTCGTCGAACTTTCCGCCCTTCTTCAGCGACGCGATGATGGCCTTGGCGTCAGCTTCGTTCTCGACCAGGATGTGGCGCGCACGGTATTCCTTGCCGCCATTGGAGGATACGAACTTGTCGTACTCGGCCTTGATGTCGGTGTCGGTGACCGGATTGGTTTTCTGGTGATCGGCAAAGAGTTCGCGGATCAGCAGGGTCTGGCGCGCCAGTTCCATCTGGGCCTTGAAGTCGTCGCTGGCGTCGAGGCCGCGCTTTTGCGCTTCCTGCATGAAGATCTCGCGGGCGATCACTTCATCCTTGAGCTGGCCCTGCATCTCGACCGACACCGGGCGTCCGGACTTGGCCAGCTGGGCCGCGAGCTGATCGACACGGGCCGTGGGCACCGGCTTGCCGTTCACGATGGCCACGTTCTGCGCCGCGGCGGGCAGCGCCATGCTGAGGAGGGCTGCCGCCGTTGCGGACAGGAGATAGTGCTTCATGGGATTCCCTAGAGGGTCAGGACAGAGAGGGTCAATTGGTTTCGATCGCCAGGGCATGCAGGCCCCGGTCGACAAAATCTCGCAGCGCATCATACACAAGGCGATGCCGCGCCACACGGCCGAGACCGGCGAAGCGGGGAGAGGCTATCCGCACCCGGAAATGGGTGCCGAAGCCGCTGCCGTCGGCCCCTGCATGGCCCGCATGCGCCGCACTTTCGTCCAGCACTTCGAGCGCCGTCGGCGCCAGGAGTTCCGTCAGACGCGCATGCAGTGCCTGCGCCGTGATGCCCGTCGTCATGTCGCCTGCCTCAAGGTTTGGGCACTTCGTCGGCTTTCATGTAGCGCCCCAGGTAGAGCGCCTGCCCGACCACGAACAGCAGCATCAGGCCCAGGCCGCCGAACAGCTTGAAGTTGACCCAGGTGTCGGTGTCGAAGTTGTAGGCCACCCAGAGGTTGACGACGCCCATGACCCCGAAGAATGCGATCCAGCTCCAGTTGGTCACCCGCCAGGCCGCGTCCGGCAGCTCGAGCTGCGACCCCATCAGCGATTTCAGCAGGTTCTTCCTGAAGAAAAGCTGGCCCGCCATGAGCGTGGCCCCCATCAGCCAGTACAGCACGGTGGGTTTCCATTTGATGAACGTTTCGTTCTGCGCCACGATGGTGGCGCCGCCGAACAGCACGATCACTCCCAGGCTGATCCATTGCATCGGCTCGACCTTGCCGGTGCTGTGGCGCAGCCAGGCGATCTGGGCAATGGTGGCGACGATGGCGACCGCCGTGGCGACGTAGATGCCCCAGACCTTGAAGGCGGCGAAGAACAGGATGATGGGAAAGAAATCGATCAGCAGTTTCATGAGGCGTGGGCGTGCTTCTTGTTCAGGTGTTCAGGCGGGATTATTCGGGTTTGAAGTCGAGCGAGGCGGAGTTCATGCAGTAGCGCAGGCCAGTGTCGCTCGGCCCGTCAGGGAAGACATGGCCCAGGTGCGCACCGCAGGAAGCGCAAACGGTTTCGGTGCGCACCATGCCGTGGCTGGCATCGGTGATCTCCTTGATTGCGCCGGGCAGGGCCTGCGAGAAGCTCGGCCACCCGCAGCCGGCGTCGAACTTGGTCACGGAATCGAACAGCTTGGCGCCGCAGCAGATGCAATGGTAGCTCCCGTCATCCCACACGGCGTCGTACTTGCCGGTGAAGGGGCGCTCGGTCGCCGCATGGCGTGTGACCTCGAAGGCGCCGCGCTCGGCGCCTTTTTGGGCCAGCACCTGCTTCCATTCGGCCTCGGATTTCTGAATCTTGTAAGTCATGATGAGCAACTGATTTCAATGTTCGTCGCCCAGTCGGGCGGAAAGCCGGCCTTGTCGTCGTGGCCCGGATGTTCGTCGTAGGGCGCCTGGACCAGCGCGAGCAATTCTTCGACCCCGGAATAGTCCTTGAGTTTCGCCTGCCGTATGGCCAATTCGCCCAGGTGATTGCGAAGGACGTACTTGGGGTTCGTCCTGGCCATCAGGCTGGCTGCCTTGTCAATCTCTGCCTTTCCAAGGCGCTCTGAATATTGTAGCAACCAGGTGTCGAAGGCGGCTCGGTCCAGAAACAGGTCGCGCACCGCGTCGGCCGGCCCGCCCGCCACGTGCCGCGACAGACGCCGCCAGAAGATCGTGTAGTCGACCTTGTCCTGCGCCAGCAGCTTGAGCGTGGTTTCCACCAGTTCGCGGTCATCGGGCCGGCTGTCGGACAGGCCGAGCTTGGCGCGCATCCTGGCCTCCAGCTCACGCGGAAAGACGGTTTTGTACGACTCCAGCGCGGCCAGCGCCAGTTCCTGGTCGCCGATCAGGGGCAACAGCGCCTGTCCCAGGCAGAACAGGTTCCAGTAGGCGACGTTGGGCTGCTTGTTGTAGGCGTAGCGTCCCTGCTCGTCGCTGTGGTTGCAGATATGCCCCGGGTCGAAAGCATCGAGGAACTGGAAGGGGCCGTAGTCGATGGTTAGGCCCAGGATGCTCATGTTGTCGGTATTCATGACGCCATGGCAGAACCCCACCGCCTGCCACTGGGCGACCAGCGCGGCCGTGCGCTCGCTCACCTGCTCGAGGAACGTTGCGTACGCGTTGCCGGAGAACTTTTCCGCCAGCCGGCACCCGGGGTAGAACCGGTCGATCACGTCATCGGCGAGCGTGCGCAATTCGCCGTACTGCTCGCGTGCGGAGAAATGCTCGAAGTGGCCGAAGCGCACGAAACTGGGGGCCACGCGGGTCACCACGGCCGAAGTCTCAATCTCCTCGCGCCGCACCGGGGCGTCGGAACCCGTCACCAGCAGCGCCCGGGTGGTGGGAATGCCCAGGCCCCATAGCGCCTCGGAGCCCAGGAACTCGCGAATGCTGGAACGCAACACGGCGCGGCCGTCGCCCATGCGCGAGTAAGGCGTCCGCCCGCTGCCCTTGAGCTGGATTTCCTGTGGGCCGGCGGCCGTTTGCGCCTCCCCCAGCAGGATGGCGCGGCCATCGCCGAGCTGTCCCGCCCAGACGCCGAACTGGTGGCCGCTGTAGACGCTGGCCAGCGGTTGCGCGCCAGCGAGCGGGAGGTTGCCGGTGAAGGCTTCGATGGCCTCTTGACTGGCCAGAACTTGAGGCGAAATGCCTAGCTCGGCCGCCAGGGCGTGGTTCAACCCGACCAGGTAGGGCGCCGGCAGGGGTGTGGGTTGGAGTTCGGTGTAGAAAGCCGGGCCCATGCGGGCAAAGCTGTTGTGCCAAGCCAGACCCAGGTCGAG
>JAKFEZ010000062.1:0-1696 GCA_036675435.1 Ramlibacter sp.
CACCGTCGGCCCCGCGATCGGGATGAAATGAGCTCACGCGCCGACAGCACCGACCTGCTCGGCGCGCGCCCGCTGGACGCGCCCGCCGCCGCGGCGGGCACGTCCACCAAGGAGCGCATCGAGAGCCTGCTGGGGACGCTCTTCGGCCTGATCTTCCTGGCGCTGGCCGTCGTGGTGACCGTGGAGACGCTCGCGCGCAAGTTGTTCAACGTCTCGCTGCAAGGTGCCGACGAACTGGGCGGCTACGCGCTGGCCGTGGGCTGCACCATCGCCTTCAGCCTCGCGCTGATGGGGCGCAACCACATCCGGGTCGACGTGTTCCACGAGATGCTTCCGCGGCGCGTGCAAGGCTGGTTGAACTGGATCGCCATCGTCTCCATGGCCGCCTTCGCCATTTTCATAGCGGTGGTCGCGTTCAAGGTCATTACCGACACGCTGCAGTACCGCAGCACCGCGCCCACACCCTGGCAGACGCCGCTGATCTGGCCGCAGAGCGTGTGGTACGCGGGGCTGGTGGTGTTCGCGCTGGTGGCGACAGGGTATGCGCTGCGTGCCACCAGGCTGCTGTTCGGCGGTGACCTGGCGACGCTCAATCGCGATTTCCATCCCAAGAGCACCAAGGAAGAACTGAAGGCGGAGCTCGAGGACCTCAGCGTGCGCCAGGGCGCAGCCGGGAGGCGGCCATGAACGTCGGCATCATTTCCCTCGCCTTCTTCGCGATGCTCGCGATGATGCTGGTCGGCATGCCGATCGCGGTGTCGATGGTGCTGGTGGGAATCGTCGGCGGCATCGCGGCCTACGGCATCCCGTTCATGGACTCGATCGCGCCGGTGGTCTGGGGCGTGCAGAACGAGAACCTGCTCACCTGCATCCCGCTGTTCGTGCTGCTCGGCGAGTTGCTGCTGCGCTCCGGCATCGCCGACCGCATGTACATCGCGCTGTCGGCCTGGCTGGGCCGCATGCCCGGCGGGCTGCTGCACACGAACATCGGCAGTTGCGCGCTGTTCGCCGCCACCTCCGGGTCCTCGGTGGCCACCGCGGCGACGATCGGCACCGTGGCGTTGCCGTCGCTGCGCAAGCGCGGCTACCCGATGCGCGCCTCGCTCGGCACCTTGGCGGCCGGCGGCACGCTGGGCATCCTGATCCCGCCCTCGGTCAACATGATCGTCTACGGATCGCTCACCAGCACCTCGATCGGCAAGCTGTTCATCGCCGGCATCATCCCCGGCCTGCTGCTCACGGCGGCCTTCATGGCGTGGATCTACGTCTCCAACGTCGCCAGCGGCAAGCCGATGCGCGAGGAGCCGGTGCCGATGAAGGAGCGGCTGCACACGCTGACCTTCCTGGTGCCGCCGCTGGTGGTGTTCGGCATCGTGATGGGCAGCCTGTACTTCGGCATCGCGACGGCCACCGAGAGCGCGGCGCTCGGCGTGGTGGTGGCGCTGTTCTTCGTCTGGCAGTCGGGCAAGCTGACGCGAGAGGTGATGCGTACCTGCTTCATCTCCACGGCCCGCATCAGCGGCATGATCCTGCTGATCATCACGGCGGCGTTCATCCTGAACCTCACCATCAGCCTCACCGGCGTGGCCGACGCGATGACGAAGTGGGTGACCGGGCTGGGGCTCTCCGCCACCGGCCTCATCTTCGCGCTGATCGCGTTCTACCTGATCCTGGGCATGTTCATGGACGTACTCTC
>JAKFEZ010000186.1:0-10209 GCA_036675435.1 Ramlibacter sp.
GAGCCTGTGCGTATGGGCGTGAACCAGGAGTAGGTCACCAGGCCCGGCACCAGATCCATCTTGACCCGCAGCTGCGCCACCGAGAAGTTGTGCAGCACGTCCTTGGAGCGAAGCAGCAGCTTGACCGGCTGGCCCAGCGGCAGATGCAGTTCGGGGCTCGCCAGCAGCACGTCGTCGCGTCCGTGGGCATCGGCCGGATTCATCCCGAACGGGTTCGCGTCGTTCACGAAGCGGGCGTGCACGGTCCCCAGCTTGCCGTCCTTGCCGGGCATTCGATAACTCCAGTGCCATTGCTGGGCCACGGCCTCCACGATCTGCGCGTCCTTCGGCACGTCGATGACCTCCGCCCAGACCAGCAGGCCCGGCGCGAGCATGGCGGCCACACCGCCGCCCGTCAGGACCATGAGCCACCATTCCAGCCTCTTGTTCTCCGGCTGGTAGGTGGCACGTCCGCCCTCGCGGTGGCGATAGCGGATCACCGCCCAGCCCATGAACAGGCTGAGCGCGACGAACACGATCCCCGTCACCCAGAACGTAATGGCGATCGTAGTGTCGATGGCGTGCCAGTTGGAAGCTATCGGCGTGAAGTACCAGGGACTCAAAAAATGAAACAAAACCGAGCCGAGGGCCAGCAACGCAAGTGCGATGGCGATCGCCATGGCTCAGGGCTCCGTGGCGGTTCTCTTGAGCCGGCAGTAGAGCAGAGCGGCCACGACACCGAAGACCACGTGCGCGGCAATGGTGGCCACGCCGCGCAATGCCACCAGCCAGGGGAAGAAGACCACCAGAAGGTCAAAATTGATCAGGTAGAGCGCAAAGCCCATGCTCGCACCCGCCACCGCCGCGATGCCGGGCGACGAGTCAAGCTTGAGCTGCACCAGCACCGCGGCCACCACCAGGCCGAAGACGATGCCCAGTGCGTAGTGGATGGCCAGTGCGATGGCGACGACGCCGAGGCTGAATTCGAAGCCGGACGTCGGCAGGCTGTCGGTCCCGGTGAAGATCGGCGCGATCATGTGCGATGTTCGCCATGGACCGTCGGGGTGGTAGAGGGCGGACCAGATCAGGTCCAGCACCATCAGCACCGCACCGGCCGCGAACCCTGAAACGGCCGCCGCGGCCCAGTCAGTCGCACGCCAACTCCAACGGCGCAAACCCAGCAGAGTGTCCATGGATGACCTCCCTGTGCACGACAGTAGCTAACGACAAATTCGCGCAAACCGCCCCGGCTCTGTCGAGGCAGCGACGTTCTCTTTTGTACACCCGGGGATGCGGCAATGCAAGGAAAGACTGACGTCGAGAAGCATTCATGGCTAAGGCCGAGCAGGCGCTCTGGCAAGGTGCAGCGGTGGCTTCACACCGCGGTTGCCGAAATGCGATCGACGAGTAGCAGGCGCCTACTGGATGCGCAAGCGCTCTACTGCCTGCGCATCCCAATCCAGTCCGGTGCCGGGGCGATCGTTCATGGGCCAGCAGCCGTCCACTATCTTGACGGGCTCCCGTGCGATGGCGTCGGTCCAGTCCACGTACTCCAAGAGGTGACTGGTGGGCGTGGCGGCGAGCAACTGCGCGCTGACTTCCGGCATGAGGTGCGAGCTCATGGGCACACCGTGCGCCTGCGCCACGCCTGCTGCCTGCATCCAGCCGCTGACGCCGCCGATGCGCGCCACGTCAGGCATCACCAGGTCGCAGGCGCCGGCCTGCAGGGCGCGCAGCATGTCCTTGGGCCCGTCGAAGTTCTCGCCCAATTGGAGGGGCAGGTTCAGCGAACGTGCGATCTCGGCGTTGCCGGGCAAGTCGTCGTGGCGAATCGGCTCTTCGAGCCAGGCCACACCCTCCTGCTGCAGAGCGCGGCCGCGCTCCAGGGCGTCCAGCCGCGACAGCGCCTGGTTGTAGTCCACCAGCAACTCCACGGCGTCCGGCAGGCGAGAGCGGACGGCCCGCGTCACTGCCAGGTCCTCGCTTAGAGTCGGGTGTCCCAGTCGCAGTTTCACCGCGGTCATGCCGCCTTCGAGCAGCGCTTCGGCCTCGTCGGCGGCGGCCTGCGGACTCATCAAGCCCAGCCCGCAGGAGTTGTAGGCACGCAAGGGCCTTGGCGTGCCGCCCAGCAGGCGCGTCAACGGCGCCCCGGCCGCCACGGCCAGCGCATCCCACAGGGCCATGTCCAAGGCAGACAACGCCATGCGCACGACGCCGGTCACGCCGAGCAGGTCGAAGCGGCGGTGGACCTTGGTTGCAATAGCCAGCGGCGCGATGTCCTCGCCCTGTGCCATGGCAGCAGCCTCCTGCAGCACCAGGGCGATGGCTTTGGCGCCGCTGCGGCGGTACGCGAACACATAGGAGCGGCCGAGAATGCCTTCCTCGGTCTGCGCTTCGACCAGCAACAGGGGAGCCGCCCGAACCACTGCCGCACTGGTGCCCAGCACATAGCGCAACGGCACTTCGACGGGCGTGCAGGCGACGCCGCGCAGCCGCAGCCTGGGCAGTGCAACCGCTTCATGCATCGCGGGCTCCTTCGGCGTGCAATGCCAGGATATCGGCGATGGCGCGGTTCAAAGGCGTAGCCACACCCTTGGCTCGTCCCAGTTCGACCACGCCGCCCGCCAGCCAGCGCACCTCGAGCCGGTTGCCCTTCTGCAGGTCATGGTGCATCGAGGATGTCATCTCCGGCGACACGTCATCCGCCAGTTTCAGCCGCACCTGCGCGTAGTCTTGCGGCAGGGCAACGCCGTGGGCGCGACCCACCATCACCACTTCATGCATGACGTCGTGCAGGAAGGCGCGGGTCTGTGCATGCGAGCGAATCGGCCCGATGGGCATGCGGATGGTGCTGGTCGTTCCCGACAGGCCGACCAGGAAGACGTACTTCTGCCAGATTTCGCGCACGATGTCATCGGACAGTTCCGCTTGGATGCCACCGGCAAGGCACGCTGCCAGTAGCGCCTCGCCCCGGGCCGACCGCGTGCCATCGAACTCGCCGAACAGCAGCCGCTGCATGGGGCCGGTCTGGCGGATCACACCTGGCGCCTCGATGGTGGTGGCCACATAGCCCACTCCGCCCATCAGCTGGCTCTCGTCGAAAGCCGCGCGCAGGTATTGGTCCTTCAGCACACCGTTCTGAAACGAGATGATGGCCGTATCCGGCCTCACCAGGGGGCGGATCTGCTCGATGGCCTGTTCCGTGTCCCACAGCTTGACGCACAGCATGACCACGTCGGCGGGCCCGATCTCGCGGGGGTCGTCGGTGGCATTCACGTGCCTGGCGTGCAGGGCCTCCGGCCCCTCGACGCGCAGGCCATCGCGGCGCATCGCTTCGAGGTGCTTGCCGCGCGCGACGAAATGCACGTCGGCGCCGCCCAAGACCAGTCGCGCACCGAAGTACCCGCCCAAGCCACCCGATCCCATGATTGCAATTCGCATTCGCCGGCTCCCGTTGGATTGCCCCGAGGGTAAGCGAGAATGGAATGCCCACGACTGCCGTATGGCAAGGCCAGTCGACCCCGCCACGAGTGACTCACTCAGTAAGTGCGACCGCCCTTGTACATCCCGCTGGTCTTGCGCGCCGTGGTGGTCGCCTGGGCGATCCGGGCCATGGCGGCGCCGGCGTGAGCGTGCGTGATGGCCAGCCCCAACGCATCGGCCGCGTCCTTGCCCGGCAAGCCGGGCAGGCGCAGCAGCCGCTTGACCATTTCCTGCACCTGCGCCTTGGCCGCCTTGCCGTGGCCCGCCACCGCCTGCTTCATCTGCAGCGCCGTGTATTCGGCCACTGCCAGGTTGCAGGACACCAGGGCGGTGACGCAGGCGCCTCGCGCCTGGCCCAGCAGCAGCGTGGCCTGGGGATTGACGTTGACGAAGACGATCTCCACGGCCGCCACGTCGGGCTGGTAGCGCTGCTTGACTTCGGCGATGCCATCGAACAGCACCTTCAGGCGGGCCGGCAGGTTGCCGCGGTCGAGGTGGGTGGTTGTGATGGTGCCGCTGGCTACATAGGTCAGGGCGTGCCCCGCCACATCGACCACGCCGAAGCCGGTGGTCTGCAAGCCGGGGTCGATGCCGAGGATTCTCATGGTTTCACGCCCCGAAGTACCAGCGAACCGAATGGAAGAATATCGGCGCCGCAAAGCACAGCGCGTCCACGCGATCGAGCAGGCCGTTGGCGCCGGTCACCGACATGCCGCGGTGGCCCCAGGCGGTGACGCCGCGATCCCGTTTGAGGGCTTTCATCACCAGGTGCCCCATCGATCCGGCGACACAGGCCACGAAGGCCATCGCCAGCGCCTGGCCGGGTTTGAAGGGCGTGATGAACGAGAGCAGCCCGCCGACGATGCTGCCGACGATCATCCCCAGCATCCAGCTGTACCAGTTGAAGCTCTTGCTCACCTCGGGCGCGCTCGGCGGACGCTTGAGGCGGCGCGTCAGCAGGTGCTGCACCAGCATGCAGGTCTGCACCACGAACACCAGGAAGAACACCAGGAAAGCGCCCTTGCCCTGGTAGTTCTTGAAGTCCAGCAGCAGCAAGGCCGGCACGTGGCTCATGCCGTAGATGCAGACCATGATGCCCCATTGCAGCTTGGCGTTGCGCTCCAGGAAGCGCTGGGTGTCGCCGGCCAGCGCGCTCACCACCGGAATGGCAAGGAACACGTAGACCGGGATGAAAACGGTGAAGAGATCGAAGCGTTCGGTGCGCACCAGCCAGAACTGCAGCGGCAGCACCACGAAGAAGGCCAGGATCAGGCTGCGGTGGTCGCCGCGGCGGGTGGGCGACAAGGTGATGAATTCGCGCAGGGCGAAGAATGCGATCAGCGCGAACAGCGTCGTGGCCGCCGTCTCCCCGGCGGCCCACGCCATCCAGAAAACCACCACCATGAACCACGACGTGGCCAGCAGCTTGCGGAAGTTCTTCAGCTCGCCCTGCCAGGCGTCGTCGTGTTCGCTCGCCTTTTCGCGGAACGTGAGCAGAAACGCGGTGACGCTCACCACCACCAGCAGGCCGAACACGATGAAGAACAGCGTCGCCACCTGTTGGGTGGGGGTGAGGCTGCGCAGGAACTGGTTCAAGGCGGGTACTCGTTGTTCTCGTCAGATTTCGCGCAGGGCGATCACGGCTTGTCGCGCGCGGTCGAGGAAGGGCCGGCGCTCTTCGCCGGGTTCCAGCTGAACCGGCGCGCCGAAGGTCACCGAGCACAGGATCGGCACCGGCACCACTTCGCCCTTGGGCATCACGCGCTGGATGTTGTCGATCCAGGCCGGCACCAGCACCACCTGGGGAAAGCGCTGCGCCAGCGAGTACAGGCCCGACCTGAACGGCTGCGGCTCGTCGGCGTGGCCGCGCGTGCCTTCGGGAAAGATGATCAGCGAGTCGCCCGCCTGCAGCGCGTCGATCAGCGGCTGCAGCGGGTCTTCGCCCTCCGTGCGTTCGCGCGCCACGTACACGGCATTGAAGACCGCGGTGGTGATCCACTGCTTGAAGGGCGTGCGGGTCCAATAGTCCCTGGCCGCGATCGGCCGCGTGATGCTGCGCAACTCCTGCGGCAGCGCCGCCCAGATCATCACCAGGTCGGCGTGGCTCTGGTGGTTGGCAAAGTAGATCCGCTGCTCGGCCTTCGGCGGACAGCCGTACCAGCGCGCCTGCGCCCCGGTGAGCATTCGCACCAGGCCCAGCAGAAACAGGCTCATCAGTTTGGCGAGCATGGCATTGCGTTCAGGGCAGCTCGGCCGATCGCATGCGCGCCGTGATGGTCGAGGCGCGGCTGGCCAGGTAGCCCGAGTGGGGGCGCTTCTCGAAGTACTTCGGCCGCGGAAGCATGACCGCCAGCCGGGCCGCCTCGTAGGCCGACAGGCGTGCCGCGCTCTTGCGGTAGTAGTGCTGCGCCGCCGCTTCGGCACCGAACACGCCCTCGCCCCATTCGACGCTGTTCAGGTAGATCTCCAGGATGCGCTCCTTGGAGAGCATTTTCTCCAGTGCGAACGTCAGGACGAACTCCTGGCCCTTGCGCAGCAGGGTGCGCTCGCCGGAGAGCAGCAGGTTCTTGGCCAGTTGCTGGGTGATGGTGGAGCCGCCGACGATCTTGGGGGCGCGGGCTGGCGCCAGCTGCGACTGCACCGATGGGCGAGGGCGCTGCCGCGAGGCGCGCTCCTCGGCCCGGGCATTGCGCTCCCAGGCCTTCTCGATCGCCTCCCAGTCGACTCCGTCGTGATTGCTGAAGCTGTCATCTTCCGAGGCGATGACGGCGCGTTTGAGGTGATCCGAGATCTGCTCGTATGGGGTCCATTGCTGACGCCAGCGCAGCTTGTCCTTCTGGGTGGCAATGCGCCAGGCTTCGGAGCGCTGGAAGCTGGTCGACTGGGGATCGAGCGTAGCCGACAAGGCGATGCGCACCAGGAAGAACATCTGCAAGGCCGCGGCCGCAATCAGCACCAGGACGATCCAACGCAGCCAGGGCTTCATGATGTCAGGCCAGCGACGCCCGCAATTCAGCCAGCACCTGCCCGGACGGCGGGCGGACCCCGCGCCACAGCAGGAACGACTCGGCGGCCTGTTCGACCAGCATGCCCAGGCCATCGCGCGCCTGTGCCCCGTTCTCCCGGGCCCAGCGCATGAAACCTTGCGCGGCGGGCCCGTACATCAGGTCGCAAGCCAGGGCGCCGGGCTGGAGGACGCCGGCCGACACCGGAACGCGGGCGCCGCTCAGGCTGCTGGCGGTGGCATTGATCACGATGCCGAACGCGTCGCGGATGTCATCGAGCGCGGGCGCCGCCAGCTCGACACCCTGCGCGGCCGCCAGTGCTGCGTGGCGCCGGAGCAGCTCTGTGGCCTTGGCCTGGGTCCGGTTCGCCACCGCGATGCGGCGCGGCCGGGCTTCGATCAGGGGGCCGAGCACGCCCGCACCAGCGCCGCCGGCGCCGATCAACAGCACGTCGAGCCCGGCCAGATCGACGCCGGCATTCAGCTGGATGTCATTGACCAGCCCGACGCCGTCGGTGTTGTCGGCAACCACGCTGTCGCCGTCGAACCGCAGCGTGTTTGCGGCCTGTGCCAGGTTCGCGCGGGGGGTCAGCCGCGTGGCCAGGGCGGGCGCTTCGAACTTGAAGGGAACGGTGACGTTGCAACCGCTGCCGCCTTCGGCGCGAAACACCTGCACGGCCTGGGCGAAGCCATCCAGCGGCACCAGCCGCCTGGCGTATTGCAGTTCCTGCCCCGTGAGCTGCGCGAACCGGGCGTGGATCCACGGCGACTTGCTGTGTTCCACCGGGTTGCCCATCAGGCAGTAGCGGCCGGCGTTCATTGGTTGGTGAGCTGGCGCGTTTCCAGCGTCTCGTCGCGGGTGAACTTGAAGCGCGACACCATGACGATCTGGTCGGCTTCGCGGCGCATGGCGTCGTTGAAGCGCCCGAACGGGCCCGCGCTTCGGGCGATGGTCATGGCACGTCGGTCCAGCGTCAGGCTGCCCGAGCTTTGCGCCACCTCCGTGTCGAGCACCTTGCCGTCGAAATTCACCGTCACCACCATCGTCAACTCGCCATAAAGCTTCTTGCCGGCCACTTCGGGAAAGTTGCGCGTGCCCTTCTCCTCGATCCTGCGGCGCAGCGAATCGTAGTACACGGCGTAGGCCTTGCCCTGGGTCGACGGGCTGATGTAGCGCTTCTTGGGCCGCGCGTTCTCTTCGCTGATGCGCCGCTCGATCTCGGCCAGTATCTTGACCAGCTGACGGCGCTTGTCCTCGCGCGCCTGCGCTTGCGGGTTGTTGTTGGCCTGTTTGGGATCGGGCGGCGGCAGCGCGGCCAGCATCTTCTTGACCTGCGCCAGCAGCAGCGTCTGCTGCTGCTGCATCGCTTCGATCTTCTTTTGCGCATCTTCGGCCGCGTCGCCCATGGCCGTGAGGGCGGAAGGCGGCAGCGGCGAGGTGGCGTGGCCCCGGGCGGCGTCGCCGCCGCCGGCCAGCGAGGTCTGGGCGATGGCGCGCGCCTTGGTGTCGGATTTCTCGTTCGTCCTGGTGTTCACCAGAATCACCTCGAGCGGGGTGTCCCTGAACACCCGGTTGAAGCCTTCGGGGTCGACGAAGCGCACCGTCAGCAAGACGGCGTGCACGGCAAAGGAAACGCCGAGCGCGATCTGCAGGGTACTGAACGAGCGCAAGTTCACGAAGACAGGTTTTCTCCGGCCACGGCGGGAGTTTCCTCAGTGTCGTTGACATCGACCGCGATGGCAATCGGCCCGGCCACCGGCTCGTCCTCGGCTTCTTCCTCCAGTGCCTGCGGTTGCGGCGCCGCATCCAGCCGTTCTATGACCGTTCCATTGACGTCCAGGGTGATTTCGTCGATCTCGCCCAGTTTCACCCGCACCTTGGCGCCCCGCGGCAGGTCGGCGCCGCCCAGCACCGGCAGCACCAGCGGGAGGTCGTCGGCGCGCACCAGGCCTTCGCGGAACAGGGTGCCCACCAGCTCGCTCACGCCTTGCTGGCGCAGGTACTTCAGGGTCCAGAAGCGCTCCATGCCGGCCTGGTGGCCGTTGTAGGCCGCATACGCGGAGTCGAAGCCGGAGATGATGGAGAACAGCTCCGCGTCCTTCGGTTTGAATGGCGCGGCCAGGGCGGCCGTGCGGCCATGGCGCGCCGCCGCGATGATCTGCCACTGGTTGACCAGGTCGGTGTATCGGCGCAGGGGCGAGGTGCTCCAGGCGTAGCTTTTCACGCCGATGCCGGCGTGCGGCAGGGCCTTGGTGCCCATGCGCACCTTCACGCCCGGCGCCAGGCTGGCCTGGCTGCGGTAGATGGCCGGCACGCCCAGCTCGCCCAGCCAGCTGCCCCAGGTGCTGTTGGCCAGGATCATGGCCTCGGAGACGATCAGGTCCAGCGGCGCGCCGCGCTGGCGGGTCGTGATGACGACCTGCTCTTCGCCCGTGGGCTCGCCGCCTTCATTGCCGACCAGGCGGAAGTTGTAGTCCGGGCGGGTGAAGTTCTCGGGCTTGCCGCGCACCACCTCGCGCAGCGATTTCAGATGCAAGGCCAGCCGATGCAGGAACGACAGCGGCTTGCGCAATGGCGACAAGGCGTGAACGCCATCGGGCTCGGCGACGGAGGGGTCCTGCAGCCAGGCTTCGGTGACCAGGGCGTCGAGCTGGTCGTGACGCAGGTTGGTCACGATCGGCACCCGCTCCAGCCGGGTCTGCGTTTCCTTCAGCTCCAGGCTGGTTTCGTCGAACGACACATACAGCGAGACGGCCGGGCAGTCGCGCCCTTCCTGCAGCGTGTAGGCATGCACCACGTCGTCGGGCAGCATGGTGATCTTGTAGCCCGGCATGTAGACGGTGGACAGGCGATGCCGCGCCACCTGGTCGATGGCGTCGGCGGGCTGCAGGGCGAGGCCCGGCGCGGCAATGTGGATGCCTACCGTCACCGTGCCGGAGCCCAGCCCCTGCACCGACAGGGCGTCGTCGATCTCGGTGGTGCTGGAATCGTCGATGGAGAACGCCCGCACCTCGGCCAGCGGCAGTTCGTCCTGGATGACGGGAGGCTGCAGCAGCGGGAAGGCGGTGCCTTTCGGGAAATTCTCGAACAGGAAGCGCTTCCAGTGGAACTGGTAAGGGCTGGCGATGGCGCCGGCGCGTTTGAGCAGGTCCAGCGGCGCGGCCTGGGCGGCTCGCGATGCTTCGACCACGGCCTTGTATTCGGGCGCGTTCTTGTCCGGCCGGAACAGGATCTTGAACAGCTGCTCCTTGATCGGCTCGGGACAGTTTCCGCCCGCCAGCTCCGCCGCCCACGCCGAAATCTGGGCCTGGAGCTGCTTTTTCTTTTCGATCCCGGCCAGCGCCTGCTGCAGGATTTCAGCCGGGGCCTTCTTGAAGCGGCCCTTGCCGGCGCGGCGGAAATAGTGCGGCGCCTCGAACAGGCGCAACAAGGCGGCGGCCTGCTGCGCCAGCGTGGCCTTGTCGCTGAAATATTCGCGAGCCAGGTCGGCGAAGCCGAATTCATCCTCGGGCGCGAATTCCCAGGCCAGTTCCAGCTCGATGGTCTGGGCGATGGCCTGCGCCTCGCGCAACAGGTCGGCCGGCGAGGGCTTGTCGAACTTCAGGAGGATGTTCGCGGCCTTGACCTTGACCCGCTTGCCGCTGTCGAGTTCGACCTGGGCGGACGACTCGGCTTCGGACAGCACGCGGCCAGCCTGGAATTTGCCAGCTTCTTCAAACAATACAAACATGGGATCGATTGT
>JAKFEZ010000131.1:0-1688 GCA_036675435.1 Ramlibacter sp.
TGGCGGGCCGTTAGCTCAGTTGGTCAGAGCAGGGGACTCATAATCCCTTGGTCGCTGGTTCGAGCCCAGCACGGCCTACCAACACCATCACGCGGTCACGCAACCAGCCAGCGTTCCGCATCCAGCACGTTGTCGAACTCCGCCGCCTGAACGCCCGTGGCGCGCGCGGCCTCCAGCAACATGCCGAGGCTGGAGCCATGCGGTACCAGCACGGCAAGCCGCTCGAGCTTCGACATGCCTTCATGCAGCGAGGTGACCACCTGCCTGCGCTCCTGGTCGGCGACAAGGAGAGTCAGGGCCATCATGTCCAGCAGCACGCGCTTGGCGCCCGTGCGTTGGAGCATTTCCTCGATGAACCGGTTGGCCGCGCAGAGCGGCGCGACCGTTCCCGCGCCACTCGTCACGATCAGCAGGTACCCGGAGCCTTCCTGAACACTGACGTTGAACATGGCGGCGGTTGTAGAGCAAACATCTTACCTGCCGTCACCGTCAACGGACCTATTGTCGCTGCCCGTGTGAAAGAATCACGTTGCGCAGCTTCACGCGCAGGAAGACACACACCATGAAAAGACTCTGCACCCTGGCCTTGATCGCCTTTTCGTCCCTCACTTACGCCGCCGAGCCGGCGCCGGACAGCGCTTGCATGACCGCAGCGAAGGAGAAGAAGCTCTTTGGCGCCGCACGCACGTCCTTCGTCACGAAGTGCGAGAAGGATGTCTTGGCGAAGTGCGAGCTCGCGGCAGGGGAGAAGAAGCTGGCCGGCGCCGCCAAGGCCAGCAACGTCAAGAAGTGCGTCCGCGAAACGGCACCGGCTGCGTGACACCCTGGCTCAGGGCCGCGGCTCGCCGCGCAGGTCCCCGCCCAGCCAGCCGATGAATTGCGCGGTCTCGCTCTTTTCGAACACGGCGTCGGCGCCGAGCGAAAGGCAATGGGCCCGGATGCCCGGCGAGGCATAGCCGCTGAAGACCACCACCTTGGCGCCCGGCCCGGCCCTGCGCCGCGCCTGCGGGATCACGCCCATGCCGGAGCCCTCGGCCAGCACCAGGTCGATGATGGCCAGGTCCCAGGCTCCCGGATGTTCGTCCAGCCAGAGCCGCGCTTCGGCCTCCGTGGTGCAAGCGTCCACGATCTCGAGTCCGCCGATCGTGGCGAACAGGTCGGCGAGCAGCGCCCGCATGCCTCTCAAGTCCTCGACCAGAAACACCCGCCGAGCCATTGGGCGCTTTCTTCCCTGTGGTAGTTATTTGTGTAAGTCTGCCTCCTTTTGTCGCGCAAAAGGCTCAACGGTTTGCAGTTGAAGACAGCTCTTACTTCCGGCGAAGCGCGCCGGATGAGCCTGCGCGCAGGCTTCTGGATTACAGCAACAGGTCGCCCGCGGCGATCGTGTCCACGCCGGTCAGCTTGATCACGAACTCCGCAGCCGTATCGGCGTCGGTGCTGCCGTACAGGACGCCGGCTTCGAAGCGCACCTGGCCGGTGGCATTGCCGCTGAACGTGTCCCCGACGAAGGAGAACGCCTGGTTGCCGTCGAGCGCCGCATTGGCGTCCAGCGTCCGCAGGTCGATGCGGTCCTCGCCCGAAACGAAGCCGGTGATCGTGTCCGCCGTGCCGGCCGTGCTGCCCGTATCGTTGAGCCGGTTGTAGTCGAACACGTCCCGGCCGCCGCCGCCGTTCATGGTGTCGGCGCC
>JAKFEZ010000237.1:0-1682 GCA_036675435.1 Ramlibacter sp.
CACGACGGACGTGACGGGGGCCATCGAGCTGCCCACGGACAAGGAGATGGTGATGCCCGGCGACAACGTGACGATCACCGTCAAGCTGATCGCCCCGATCGCCATGGAAGAGGGCCTGCGCTTTGCCATCCGCGAAGGCGGCAAGACCGTCGGCGCCGGGGTGGTTGCGAAGATCATGGAATGAGGCTTTGCGGTCGGATCACTCGCGAAGCGATGTGCTCCGACCCCAACTGACTAGGAAACAGAAATGGCACAGCAAAAGATCCGCATCCGCCTCAAGGCCTTCGATTACAAGCTGATCGACCAATCCGCCGCCGAGATCGTCGACACCGCCAAGCGCACCGGCGCCATCGTCAAGGGCCCGGTGCCCCTGCCGACGCGCATGAAGCGCTTCGACATCCTGCGTTCGCCGCACGTCAACAAGTCGAGCCGCGACCAGTTCGAGATCCGCACCCACCAGCGCCTGATGGACATTGTCGACCCCACCGACAAGACCGTCGACGCGCTGATGAAGCTCGACCTGCCCGCCGGCGTCGACGTGGAAATCAAGCTGCAGTAAGGACCCGCACCACGAAGTCAGCGCCCGCTCTTGGCAGGATTGTCGGGAGCGGGCTATAATTTCGGGCTCCGCGCCTTTTCGGGCACGGGGCTTTTTTCAACCTTCTTTCGCCGTCACCCTCCCGGGGCGACGTCAAACGCAGAAGCCAATTGCAGCGGCTGCGGCGGAAGCTCAGGAGTCAAGAACATGAGTCAGAGCAACTCCCTCGGGTTGCTGGGCCGCAAGGTGGGCATGATGCGCCTGTTCACCGATGACGGGGACGCCGTTCCTGTCACGGTGGTGGACGTGTCGGGCAACCGTGTCACCCAGGTCAAGACCCAGGAAACCGACGGCTACGTGGCCCTGCAGGTCACGTTCGGCAAGCGCAGGCCCTCGCGCGTGAGCAAGCCGCTGGCCGGCCACCTGGCCAAGGCCGGCGTGGAAGCCGGCGAGATCATCCAGGAATTCCAGGTGTCGCCCGAAGCGGCCGGCAAGTACGCAGCCGGCGCCACCGTGCCCGTGGCCGACGTGTTCGCCGTGGGCCAGCAGGTCGACGTGCAGGGCACCTCGATCGGCAAGGGCTTCGCCGGCACCATCAAGCGCCACAACTTCAGCTCGCAGCGCGCCTCGCACGGCAACAGCCGTTCGCACAACGTGCCGGGCTCGATCTCGATGGCGCAGGACCCGGGCCGCGTGTTCCCGGGCAAGAAGATGACCGGCCACATGGGCGACGAGACCGTCACCACCCAGAACCTCGACGTCGTCCGCATCGACGAAGCGCGCCAGCTGCTGCTGATCCGGGGCGCCGTGCCCGGCGCCAAGGGCGGTTTCGTCACCGTGCGCCCGGCCGTCAAGGCCAAGGCCGCCGCCGCGCAGCCGAAGGCTGCCTCGAAGTAAGGGAGCGAAGCCACATGCAACTCGAACTCCTGAACGAGCAGGGCCAGGCCGCGTCCAAGGTGGACGCGCCCGAGACCGTGTTCGGCCGTGAATACAACGAGGACCTGGTCCACCAGATCGTCGTGGCCTACCAGGCCAACGCCCGCCAGGGCACGCGCGCCCAGAAGGACCGCCAGCAGGTCAAGCACTCGACCAAGAAGCCGTTCAAGCAGAAGGGCACGGGCCGCGCCCGCGCCGGCATGACCTC
>JAKFEZ010000199.1:0-1677 GCA_036675435.1 Ramlibacter sp.
CGCGAATGCGTATGGCAGGGGATAACGCATCGACTATTGCCCCAGCGGAGCGGGCGTGGCCCTCGCAGGCGCCACCGGCGCTGTAGTTGCGGGCGCGATGGCAGGCTGGTCGGGCCGGCGCGCCGGCGGCAGCACCGGCCCCTGGTTCACCGGCACCACGATGCTGGACGGGGGCTGGGCGCCCTCCTGCTTGCCGCGCATGAGGTCGTAGCGGTCCAGCGACAGGGCGTCGCTGTCGCCGGCATCGCGGATCACGACGGGCCTCAGGAACACCATGAGGTTGGTCTTGCGGCGGGTGCGGGTTTCGCTCTTGAACAGGTTGCCGAACACCGGTACGTCGCCGAGCACCGGCACTTTTTCCTGGTTGCCCGAATACTCGTCCTGAAGCAGCCCGCCCAGCACGACGATGGCGCCATCCTCCACGAGGATGCTCGACTCGATCGAGCGCTTGTTGGTGATGAGGCCGGTGGCCGAGTTGATGGAAGATGCCTGCACGCTGGAGACTTCCTGGAAGATCTGCATCTTCACGGTGCCGTTCTCGCTGATCTGCGGCTTCACTCGCAGGGTGAGGCCGACGTCCTTGCGCTCTATCGTCTGGAAAGGGTTGACCGAACCGCCGGTGCCCGTGTTGGCGTTCGTGTACTGGCCGGTCACGAAGGGCACGTTCTGGCCGATGACGATCTTGGCTTCCTCGTTGTCCAGCGTGAGCAGGTTCGGGGTCGACAGGATGTTGCCGTCGCCGTTGGACTCCAGGAACCGCGCGAGCATGCTCAGGATGTAGGTGCCGTTGAAGTTGCGCACCAGCCCGAGGTTGACGCCGGTGGCCGGGAGTACAGCGCCCGAGGCGGCCTTGGTCGCCAGGTCGATGATGTTGGTGCCGCCTATGCTGAAGTTGGTACCGAGAACGCCGATGTTCTTGTCGCCCCTGTTACCGATCGGGCTTTGCCACTGGATGCCGAACTCAGCCGCCTTGTCGGCGTTGACCTCGGCGATCAGGCTTTCCACATACACCTGGGCGCGGCGCGCATCGAGCCGCTCGATGACGGCGCGCAGCTGCCTGTATTGCGGCTCCGCGGCCGTGATGATCAGCGCGTTGGTGGCGGGGTCGGCCTGAATCTGCCCGCCGGTGGAGGGCTGCGCGGAAGGCTGGGTCGGGGTGGTGGACGGGCTGGCGCCGGCCGCCGTTGATGTGGGGACAGCTGGCGCGCTCACGCCGCCGCCCGGCGCCCCCCCGCCCGTGGGCGAGGTGGCCGCCAGCGCGGCACGCAATGTCACGGCCAGCTTGCTGGCGTCCGCGTTCTTCAGGTACACCACGTAGATGTTGCCGGTAGCGCTCTGCGAGCCGGGCTGGTCGAGCCTTTGCACCAGCGAACGCACCAGGTTCAATCGGGCCGGGTTGGACGCCCGCACGATCAGGCTGTTGCTGCGGTTTTCCGGGATGACCGTGGTGCGGAATGACGTATCCGAAACCCCTTGCCCCGCAGGGCCGGGCGCGGCCGCGGCGCCGCCGGACTCGGACAGCCGCTGGACGATGGGGGCGAGGTCCGCCGCCAGGGCATGTTGCAGCGGGATCACCTCGACATCGGTCGCGTTGGAGATGTCCAGCGCCGCGATGATGCGCGCAAGCCGCTGCAGGTTGTCGGCGTAGTCGGTGATCACCAGCGAGTTGTTGCCGGG
>JAKFEZ010000258.1:0-43541 GCA_036675435.1 Ramlibacter sp.
CTGATGGGCGGCGCCTTCACGCTGTCGGCCACGGGCATCGGCCTGGCCATCGGCCACATCATCGCCGGCACCGTGTGGTCGATCTTCCACATCCTGATCATCGTGCTGCAGGCCTTCGTGTTCATGATGCTGACGCTGGTCTATATCGGCCAGGCCCACGATCACCACTGAGCCCGGTCCACCAGTTTCCGTTTCCCCTTTCGCTTTTCTTTTTTAACCAAGACCTTTAGGAGTCATCATGGAAGTTATCAGCTTTGTCGCACTGGCCGCCGGCCTGATCATTGGCCTGGGCGCGTTCGGTGCCTGCGTCGGCATCGGCATCATGGGCAGCAAGTACCTCGAGTCCGCCGCCCGCCAGCCGGAGCTGATGGGCGAGCTGCAGACCAAGATGTTCCTGCTGGTCGGCCTGATCGATGCTTCCTTCATCATCGGCACCGGTGTGGCGCTGTGGTTCGCCACCGCCAACCCGTTCCTGGCCCAGATCGCCAACCTGCCCAAGTAAGCGCCCCAGAAACGTCATGCCCCACGGCGGTTGCGCTGCGGGGTGAAGGATGAAAAAGTGAGCATCACCGGTACCCTGATCATTCAGATGATCGTGTTCCTGATCCTGGTCGGGTTCACGATGAAGTTCGTGTGGCCGCCGATCGCCACGGCGCTGGACGAGCGCGCCAGCAAGATCGCCGAGGGCCTGGCCGCCGCCGACAAGGCCAAGTCCGACCTGGCCGCGGCCGACCGCCGCGTCGAGGAGGAACTGGCCAAGACCCGCAATGAATCGGCCGGCCTGCTGGCCGATGCCGAGCGGCGCGCCCAGCACATCGTCGAAGAGGCCAAGGCCCGCGCGACCGAGGAAGGCAGCAAGATCGTTGCCGCCGCCCGCGTCGAAGCCGAGCAGCAGACCGTCAGGGCGCGCGAGGCGCTGCGCGAGCAGGTGGCCGCGCTCGCCGTCAAGGGCGCCGAGCAGATCCTGCGCAAGGAAGTCAACGCCGGCGTTCACGCCGAGTTGCTCGGCCGCTTGAAGACAGAACTGTAAAAGGGACGACGCAATGGCCGAACTCGCCACCATCGCCCGCCCGTACGCAGAAGCGTTGTTCAAGTCCGCCAAGGGTGACCTGAACGGCGCGGCCCAGTGGCTCGACGCCCTGGGCGCCGTCGCGGGCAATCCGCAGCTGCTGCAGTTCGCGAGCAACCCCAAGGTCACCGACCAGCAGGTGTTCGATGTGGTGTCCGACGTGGCCAAGGTGCAGTTGCCCGCCGCGGCGACCAACTTCCTGCGCGCCGTGATCGAGAACGGCCGCCTGCCCGCGCTGCCCGAGATCGCGTCGCAATTCCGGGCGCTCAAGAATGCCCAGAGCGGATCGTCCGACGCCGTCGTCTATAGCGCCTTCCCGATCCCGGCCGCCGCGCTCGGCGAGGTCGCGGGCAGCCTGGAAAAGCGATTCGGGCGCAAGCTCAACCTCACGGTGCAGGAAGATCCGTCTCTCATCGGCGGAATTCGCGTGGTGGTCGGCGACGAGGTGCTCGATACCTCGGTCAAGGCCCGCCTGGAACAAATGAAAGTCGCACTCACCGCCTGATGGCGCCTGAGGCTGTGTCAGCTAACCCCTAGGAAAGGAAAGAGTCATGCAACTCAATCCCGCAGAAATCTCTGAACTGATCAAGAGCCGCATCGAAGGCCTGGCCGCCAGCGCCGACATCCGCAACCAGGGCACCGTGGTGTCGGTTGCCGACGGCATCTGCCGCATCCACGGCCTGTCGGACGTGATGGCCGGCGAAATGCTGGAATTCCCGCCCACCGCCGACGGCACGCCCACCTTCGGGCTGGCCCTGAACCTGGAGCGCGACTCGGTCGGCTCGGTGATCCTGGGCGAGTACGAGCACATCTCCGAGGGCGACACCGTCAAGTGCACGGGCCGCATTCTGGAAGTGCCGGTCGGCCCCGAGCTGATCGGCCGCGTCGTCAATGCCCTGGGCCAGCCGATCGACGGCAAGGGTCCGGTCAACGCCAAGATGACCGACGTGATCGAGAAGGTCGCCCCGGGCGTGATCGCCCGCCAGTCGGTGAGCCAGCCGATGCAGACCGGCCTGAAGTCGATCGACTCGATGGTGCCGATCGGCCGTGGCCAGCGCGAGCTGATCATCGGCGACCGCCAGACCGGCAAGTCCGCCGTGGCGATCGACGCGATCATCAACCAGAAGGGTCAGAACATGACCTGCGTCTATGTCGCGATCGGCCAGAAAGCCTCCACGATCAAGAACATGGTGCGCGCACTGGAGCAGGCCGGCGCGATGGAATACACCATCGTGGTCGCCGCTTCGGCTTCCGAATCCGCCGCCATGCAGTATGTCTCGGCGTACTCGGGCTGCACGATGGGCGAATACTTCCGCGATCGCGGCCAGGACGCGCTGATCGTCTATGACGACCTGTCCAAGCAGGCCGTGGCCTACCGCCAGGTTTCGCTGCTGCTGCGCCGTCCGCCGGGCCGCGAAGCCTACCCCGGCGACGTGTTCTATCTCCACAGCCGACTGCTCGAGCGCGCCGCCCGCGTAAACGCCGACTACGTCGAGAAGTTCACCAATGGCGCCGTGAAGGGCCAGACCGGCTCGCTCACCGCGCTGCCGATCATCGAGACGCAAGCCGGCGACGTGTCCGCCTTCGTGCCGACCAACGTGATCTCGATCACCGACGGCCAGATCTTCCTGGAAACCAGCCTGTTCAACGCCGGTGTCCGCCCCGCCATCAACGCCGGTATCTCGGTGTCGCGGGTCGGCGGCGCCGCCCAGACCAAGCTGATCAAGAACCTGTCCGGCGGCATCCGTACCGACTTGGCCCAGTACCGCGAGCTGGCTGCTTTCGCGCAGTTCGCCTCCGACCTGGACGAAGCCACCCGCAAGCAGCTGGACCGCGGCGCCCGCGTGACCGAGCTGCTCAAGCAGGCCCAGTACAGCCCGCTGCCCATCAGCCTGATGGCCGCCACGCTCTTCGCGGTGAACAAGGGCTTCATGGACGACGTCGAGATCAAGAAGATCCTGCCGTTCGAGCATGGCCTGCACGCTTACCTCAAGGACAAGCACGCGGCCCTGCTGGCCAAGCTGGAAGCCGACAAGGCCATGGACAAGGATGCCGAAGCTGAATTGAACACGGCCATCAGCGCGTTCAAGAAGTCGTTCGCTTAAGACAGGTGGAGCCAATGAGCGCTGCGCAGAACCGCTTCAAGCAAGCTCGCGCCCCCTCGGGGGGCAGAGCAGCCGCCTTGGCGGCAAACGTGGGGGCCAGATAAATGGCTGCAGGTAAAGAGATTCGCGGCAAGATCAAATCGGTGGAGAACACCAAGAAGATCACCAAGGCCATGGAAATGGTGGCCGCCTCCAAGATGCGCAAGGCGCAGGAGCGGATGCGCCAGGCCCGGCCCTACAGCGACAAGGTCCGCAACATCGCCGCCAACCTCGGCAAGGCGAACCCGGAATACACGCACCCGTTCATGAAACTGAACGATGCGAAGACCGCCGGGTTCATCGTGGTCACCACCGACAAGGGCCTGTGCGGCGGCATGAACACCAACGTGCTGCGCCTGGTCACGACCAAGCTTCGGGAGCACCAGGCGTCCGGGGTGGAAACGCACGCGGTGGCCATTGGCAACAAGGGCCTGGGGTTCCTGAACCGCATCGGCGCCAAGGTGGTGTCGCATGTGACCCAGCTGGGTGACACGCCGCACCTCGACAAGCTGATCGGCCCGGTGAAGGTGCTGCTGGACGCGTACGCGCAAGGCAAGGTGAGCGCGGTGTACCTGTCGTACACCAAGTTCATCAACACCATGCGCCAGGAGCCGGTGCTCGAGCAACTGCTGCCCCTCACGGCGGAGAGCTTCAAGGCCGATGAGGGCCAGCCGGGCTGGGACTACATCTACGAGCCCGACGCCCAGGCCGTCATCGACGAGCTGCTGTTGCGCTATGTCGAGGCGCTGGTCTACCAGGCCGTGGCCGAGAACATGGCCTCGGAGCAGTCGGCCCGCATGGTGGCCATGAAGGCCGCCACCGACAACGCCGGCAGCGTGATCGGCGAGCTGAAGCTGATCTACAACAAAACCCGTCAGGCGGCGATCACCAAGGAACTGTCCGAGATCGTTTCCGGAGCCGCGGCGATCGGGGCCTGAGCCCCTGTCGCGAAGCTAGCAAGATTCAAATTTTTGGAGCAAAAGTCATGGCTCAAGTGCAAAGTCAAAGTCAAGTTCAGGGCAAGATCGTTCAATGCATCGGCGCCGTGGTCGACGTGGAATTTCCGCGCGACCGGATGCCCAAGGTGTACGACGCACTCAAGATGGAAGGCACGGCCCTGACGCTGGAAGTGCAGCAGCAGCTGGGCGACGGCATCGTGCGCACCATCGCGCTGGGCTCCTCCGACGGCCTGCGCCGCGGCAACATGGTCTACAACACCGACAAGCCGATCATGGTGCCGGTGGGCAAGGCCACGCTGGGCCGCATCATGGACGTGCTGGGCAACCCGATCGACGAGCGCGGCCCGGTCAACGCCGAGCTCACCGCCTCGATTCACCGCAAGGCCCCGGCTTATGACGAGCTGTCGCCCTCGCAGGAGCTGCTGGAGACCGGTATCAAGGTGATCGACCTGGTCTGTCCGTTCGCCAAGGGCGGCAAGGTCGGCCTGTTCGGCGGCGCCGGCGTCGGCAAGACCGTCAACATGATGGAGCTGATCAACAACATCGCCAAGGCTCACTCCGGCTTGTCGGTGTTTGCCGGCGTGGGTGAGCGCACCCGCGAGGGCAACGACTTCTATCACGAGATGGCCGACTCCAAGGTGGTGGACCTGGAGAACCTGCCCAACTCGAAGGTGTCGATGGTGTACGGCCAGATGAACGAGCCGCCGGGCAACCGCCTGCGCGTGGCGCTCACGGGCCTGACCATTGCCGAATCGTTCCGCGACGAAGGCCGCGACGTGCTGTTCTTCGTGGACAACATCTACCGCTACACCCTGGCCGGTACCGAAGTGTCCGCCCTGCTGGGCCGCATGCCTTCCGCCGTGGGTTACCAGCCGACGCTGGCCGAGGAAATGGGCCGCCTGCAGGAGCGCATCACCTCCACCAAGGTCGGCTCGATCACTTCCATCCAGGCCGTTTACGTGCCCGCCGATGACTTGACCGACCCGTCGCCTGCCACCACCTTCGCCCACCTGGATTCAACCGTGGTGCTGTCGCGCGACATCGCCGCGCTCGGCATCTACCCCGCCGTGGACCCGCTGGACTCCACTAGCCGCCAGCTCGACCCGCTGGTCGTCGGCGAAGACCACTACAACACGGCCCGCGCCGTGCAGAACACGCTGCAGCGCTACAAGGAACTGCGCGACATCATCGCGATTCTGGGCATGGACGAACTGGCCCCCGAGGACAAGCTGGCCGTTGCCCGCGCCCGCAAGATCCAGCGTTTCCTGTCGCAGCCGTTCCACGTGGCCGAAGTGTTCACCGGCTCGCCCGGCAAGTACGTGCCGCTGGCCGAAACCATCCGCGGCTTCAAGATGATCACGGCCGGCGAATGCGACCACCTGCCCGAGCAGGCGTTCTACATGGTCGGCACCATCGACGAAGCGTTCGAGAAGGCCAAAAAAGTCTGACGACTTTGCGGGACAGATATTTAGCTTTGTCCATCGAAGTGTTTTTGCGGGACAGATCTTCAGCTCTGTCCCCAACTGACTAGAGGAATTTATGAACACCATCCAAGTCGATGTCGTAAGTGCCGAAGAGTCGATCTTTTCGGGCGAGGCGCGCTTTGTCGCCCTGCCCGGCGAGGCCGGCGAGCTCGGCATCTACCCGCGCCACACGCCGCTGATCACGCGCATCCGGCCCGGCTCGGTGCGCATCGAGAAGGCCGACGGCAGCGAGGAGTTCGTCTTCGTCGCCGGCGGCGTGCTCGAAGTGCAACCCAACTGCGTCACCGTGCTGTCCGACACCGCCATACGAGGCAAGGACCTGGACGAAGAGAAAGCCAACACCGCCAAGGCCGCGGCCGAAGAGGCTTTACGCAATGCCAAGGGCGAACTCGACATTGCCAAGGCACAATCGGAACTCGCCGTCATGGCCGCGCAGATCGCGGCGCTGCGGAAGTATCGGCAGAAAAAGTAAATTACTTGTGGGACAGATCTTTAGCTCTGTCCCCAACTGATCAGAGAGCTTGTGGGACGGATCGGAGTAGCGCAGCGATCTGCTCTGTCCCCAACTGAATAAATCTTGATGATCAGAAGTTTGAAATAAGAAGCGCTAAAAACCGCGCCCTCGGCCCCGTTCGCAAGACCGGGGCCTTTTTATTTCCGGCGTGCGCCGCGATCCCATCCCAGGCCTCTCCCACAGCGAGAGGGAGCCATCACCCCTCTAGGTGGTCGGCGGCCATGCGGCTTCGCCTCAGCACAATGGGGGAGGACGCTTGCCGCCTTGGCGGGCATGATCGCGCCGAACATCAGCTCCGGAGATAGGCCATGGTTTTGCGGATCCTTTTCTTTTCTTTCGTGTCCATGCTGGGTGGCATGCCGGCAGCCCAGGCGCAACTAGTCACCAAGGATCAGGTGGACGCAGCGAAGAACGCGATCGACTTGCGCACCTACGAGGCCACCGCCGACCTCACCGTAGAGAAGGCTGCGGCGGAGGCCCGGAAGGCCATAGCCGAAGCGCAGAAGGCCGAGGCCGCCGCCCAAGTGCCGGCTACCAAGACCGAGGCGCTCGCTGGCAGCATCGACAGCAAGAGTTTTGGGGCTGCTGGCCTCGTGAAGGCTTTTGATTTGGCGCAGAGCCTGGCACAGACTGTTTGCAAGGACCTTCCCGCCACGGAAACGTACGCCATCTACGACGCTTCGCACAGCGCCGGTGTGGCGCAGGCGAGGCTTGTTCGAGACGAGATCCAGCGCATTACCGAGAATTTGCGCAAGGCCAATGCCTCCCTTGAGCAGGCGGCCAAAGCGCCGAGCCAGGACATGAAGATAATGGGCGCCCTGGTGGGCATCGGTGTCGCCACCGGCGCCATCAAGGCGATGGCCGATCTCGCTTCACTGTTCAAGACCAATATCTCGCTTGCCAGTGCGACCTATTCGGATGACCCGAGGGCGTTGTTCGCCAGCGCGCTCGCGGAAAATTGCCCCAGCAAGATCACCAGCCTGGGGGGCGGCTACATGGGCGAACTCGACACGACCCAGTACATGGCGCTGAAGAAATCCGTCATCGAGCTGATGGATGCCCGATACGCCTTCTCCGACAGAATCTCCCAGGTCAAGAGGGCGGCTGAGAAGGCCAAGGACGCCGAGAAAGCGCGTCTCGACGCATTGGCGGCGGAAAGCAGCAGTGCGTTGAAGCAAGCCGACGCGTTCATCGAGGCGCTGAAGCCATCAGACGTTTCGGACAAGGCGCCGCTGTATAACGCAGCCAGGTTCCTGGCCCTGGACGAGCGAACGAGCACTTCGAAAGTGCTTGACTTCAGCCTGCGTCTCGACGGGCTCGCGATCACCAAGGAGAACATCTTCACAGGCCAGAAGCTCCGGCTTTCCGGGGTGGCTCTGTTCTGGTATCGCTTGCACAACCGAGATGGTTCACTGATCTCGGCACAGACGCTGCGAAGGATCACGCAACCGGTAGAGGTCGACTTCCGCAGCAAGAACGTGAAGGAAGCCGACAAGGACGGCTTCTGGTACAGCGGCGGATCAGCGGCCGCCGACTGATTCAACCCAGCACCGGCTGGTCCGGCAGCTCATTGGCATTGTCGTCCCCCGGCGCGGCAGGGAAGTGCGCCACCAGCAGCGCCGACACTTCGGCCAGGGCCTGGGTCAAGCCGTCCTCGAAGCGCCGCTCGTGGAAAGCGCGGCCCATCCGGTCCACGATCTGCTGCCAGACCTCGTGCGCCACCCGCCGGCTCAGGCCGCGGTCGGCCACGATCTCGATGGCGTGTTCGGCCAGCAGCAGGTAAATCAGCACGCCGTTGTTCTGCTCGGTGTCCCAGACCCGCAACTTGCCGAACATGGCCACGGCGCGCTCGCGCGGGCTCGCATCGCGCAGCACGTAGCTCATCGGCAAGCCCGCTTCGACATAGATCTTGACCTCGCCGGTATGCCGTTTTTCGCTGGCGGCCACGCGCCGCGCCAGCTGTTCCACCAGCTCGGGGGGAATCGCCCGGGCGGTATCGGATTCGTCCAGCCAGCGGTGCCGCAGCATTCGGCTGAAGATGCGCTTCCAATTTCTCGCTTGGCCCATCACCAGTCTCCCGAGGCGCCGCCGCCGCCGAAATCACCCCCGCCGCCCGAGCCACCCCAGCCACCACCGCCGCCGCCGCTCCAGCCACCCCCGCCGAAACCGCCGCCCCCGATCCAGGGACCGCCGCCCCAGCCGGTGCGGCGTGAGCCGAAGCCACCGGCACCGCCGGACATGAAGGAAAACAACAAGGCGACGACGGCCGCGATGCCGGCGACCAGCAGGCTGGAGGTGAACAGCAGCGCCAGCGCACCAACCCCGCCGCCGGTGGCCAGAGAACCCAGCTTGCGCCCCAACATGCCGCGCAGCAACCCGCCGACCACCGGCACGGCGATGAACAGGAAGATGGCCATGTCGGTCCAGTCGAAGCCGGAACTGCCGCGGCCGCCGGGGCGCTGGCTCGGCGCCGGAAGGGCTTCACCTGTAACGCGCGCGATCAGCTGGTCCACGGCGGCGTGCAGGCCGCCGGCGTAGTCACCACGACGGAAGTTGGGCGTGATGGCGTCCTCGATGATCTGGCGCGCAGCCAGATCGGGGATGGCGCCCTCGAGTGTCTTGGCCACCTCGACGCGAACCCGGCGATCGTCCTTGGCCACCACGACCAGCACGCCGTCGCCCACTTCCTTGCGGCCGATCTTCCACTCGTTGCCGACCCGGTTGGCAAAGCTGGCGATGTCCTCCGGCTGGGTATTGGCCACCATCAAGATGGCGATCTGCGTGCCCTTGGCCTGCTCGAATGCCAGCAGCTTGTCCTCGAGCCCCTTGAGCTGAATCGCGTCGAGCGTGCCGGTCTGGTCGATTACGTGCGCGGTGAGCGCCGGCACCGGTTGAACCCCCTGGGCAAACGCCAGCCCCAGCCAGGCCGCCAGCAGCCACAGCCCCGCGAAAGCCAGCTTCCGCACCGTTTACTTCTTGGGGCCGAAGTCCACCTGCGGCGGCGTGGAGATCTGCGCCTCGTTCTGCACGGTGAAGCTGGCCTTGGGCTTGTAGCCGAACACCATGCCGGTCAGGTTGGTCGGGAAGCTGCGCGCCAGCACGTTGTACTCCTGCACCGCCTGGATGTACCGGTTGCGCGCCACCGTGATGCGGTTCTCCGTGCCTTCCAACTGCACCCGCAGATCGCGAAAGCCCTGGTTCGCCTTCAGGTCGGGGTAGCGCTCCACCGTCACCATCAGACGGCTCAGCGCGCCCGACAGCTCACCTTGCGCCTGCTGGAATTTGGCGAAGGCCTCCGGGTCGTTGAGGGTCTCCGGCGTGACCTGCATCGACGTGGCCTTGGCCCGCGCCTCGACCACCTTGGTCAGCGTTTCCTGCTCGAAGTTGGCCTCGCCCTTGACGGTGGCGACGATGTTGGGCACCAGGTCGGCGCGCCGCTGGTACTGGTTGAGCACCTCGCTCCAGGCCGACTTGGACGCCTCGTCCAGCCGCTGGAAATCGTTGTAGCCGCAGCCAGTGAGCGTCATGGCGGCAAGGAGGATCAGTAACCAGCGCTTCATCGTTATTCCTTGTACTTTCAGGGCAACGGTAGCATAGATGGATGCGTGCAGAGCCCTTTCAAGTGTTGCGCGGCGCCTCGCGGCCGCTGCCGGCGCAGCGCCGGCCTCGGCTGCTGATCGCCGGCGCCACAGGCGTGCTCGGCAATGAAATGCTGCGCCGGCTGGTCGGCCTGGGGCAATTCGAGAGTACCCGCGTGCTGGCGCGCGAGCCCATCACGGCCGGGATGCGCGGGGTCGCCACACAGGTGATCGATGGCGACGATCCGCTCGGCTGGGCGGCCGAGGCGGCCGACATGGCGGTGATCCTGTTCGACCCGCCCCGGCTCTTCTATGACCGCGAGCGCGCCTTGTGGACGCCCCGACCCGAGCAGTTGCCGCAACTGGCCGAATGGCTGCGGCGCAGCGGCGTCCAGACACTGGCCGTCGTCCTGCCGCACGCGCAGGGGCGGCTGCCCGAGAGCCTCAAGCGCGGGCTGGCCAACCTGGATGAGCATGCGGTGGCCGCGCTGGGCTTCCAGCGGCTGCTGATCATTCGCTCGGCGCAAAAACCCGGTCCCGCCGCGGCGCGCGGGCGGCTGGACAGCGTGGCGCACTGGATGCTGTCCATCCTCAAGTACATGGTGCCCAGCAGCGAGCAGCCGGTGCGCGCCGTGAAGGTGGCCGAGTTCGCGGCCCTGGCCTTGCAACTTGCGCCGCCGGGCATCCATATTGCGGCACCCGAAACTGTATGGCACGCGGCGCAGGGCGACTTGCGCGGCGCGGTGCGGCTGTGGCTGCGCCTATAAAAAAGCACGGCAGAATCGAAACCACTCACCGCACAGCTTCATGCGCAAGAAAGACAAGCTCCAGATCGCCAACGTCGACGGCAGCGCCGATGACGTCGAGGATGCGTTCTACAGCGCGCTGCAGAACGGCGACATCGACAAGCTGATGTCCTGCTGGGCCGACGAGGACGACATCGTCTGCATCCACCCCGGCGGGCCGCGGGTGGTCGGCGCGATGGCCATCCGCGCCACCTTCGAGGCCATGTTCAGCAACGGCAGCATCCGGGCCTGGCCGGAGCGCGTGCGCAAGACCCAGGCGGTGGCTGCGGCCGTCCACAACGTGCTGGAGCGGGTGGAGGTGCTCGGGCCGCAGGGGCCGGCGCAGGCCTGGGTCATCGCCACCAACGTCTATCACCGCACGGCGCAAGGCTGGCGCATGGTCGCGCACCATGCCAGTCCAGGCACCCCCAGCGAAATCCAGGAAGTCTCCGGCACCCCGCAGGTGCTGCATTGAAAGAATGTTCCCCCCCGAAGCGCCTGCGGCGCCTCCCCCTCAGGGGGCGCCACCAGCGGCCCGGCAAAGCTGGTTCCGCGGTGGCCCGCGCATTCTTGCAGATCGCGCTGGGTGTGATGGAGCAACCGATCAGGCCGTGAATTACGACGCGCCCTGGTGGTTGCCCGGCGGCAACCTGCAAACCATCTGGCCGGCGCTGGGCGCGCGCCGGGGGTTCGGCCGGCCGCCGCAATTTCGGCGCGAGCGCTGGATTGCCCCCGATGGCGACTTCATCGACCTGGACTTCCTCGAGAATGTGGCCCCCACGCTGGCCCCTGCGGGGACTGCGCTGCCCCCCGAGGGGGCTGGCCTTGCTTGGGACGGCCCGGCGCGGCGGCCGGCCCCCACGCTTGCCCCTGCGGGGACTGCGCTGCCCCCCGAGGGGGCTGGCCTTGCCTGGGGCGGCCCGGCGCGGCGGCCGGCCCCCACGCTTGCCCCCGCGGGGGCTGCGCTGCCCCCCGATGCGGCCGTTCCGCTGCTGGTTTTGTTCCATGGCCTGGAGGGCTCGTCGCGCAGCCACTACGCCGAGGCTTTCGCCGACTTCGCGGCCGAGCGGGGTCTGGCCTACGTGGTGCCGCATTTCCGCGGCTGCAGCGGTGAGCTGAACCACGGGCCGCGCGCCTACCACTCGGGTGACCACGAGGAGATCGGCTGGATACTGGCGCGACTGCGCAGTGAGCATGCCGGTCCGCTGCTGGCCGTGGGCGTGTCGCTGGGCGGCAACGCGCTGATGCGCTGGGCCGGCGAAGCCGGCGACAGGGCGGCGGCCAGTGTCGACGCGGTAGCGTCAGTGTGTGCGCCGCTCGACCTGGCGGCCGGCTCGCGTGCCATCGGTCGCGGGTTCAACCGGCTGGTCTACACCGCCATGTTCCTGCGCAGCATGAAGCCCAAGGCGCTGCAAAAGCTCGACCAGCACCCCGGCCTGTTCGATCGCGACACGCTGCTGGCCGCGCGCGACCTGTACCAGTTCGACGACATCTTCACGGCGCCGCTGCACGGCTTTCGCAACGTGGACGACTACTATGCGCGCGCTTCGGCCAAGCCGCATCTGCACCGCATCCGAATTCCCGCGCTCGCGCTCAATGCACTGAACGATCCCTTCGTTCCGGCGGCCAGCTTGCCGCGCCGCGAGGACGTGGGCCCGCACGTGACCTTGTGGCAGCCGCAGGGCGGCGGCCACGTCGGCTTCACCGACGGCTCACCGCCGGGTCACGTGCGGCGCATGCCGCAGGCGGTGGGCGACTGGCTGCTGCAGACACTGGGCCAGGCGCCGCCGGAAGCGGGGTCGCGCCTGTGATCAGGCGGCCGGGACGCCGGCCGGCGCCTGGGTGCGCAGCCGGCGTGCGAACCAGCCCGCTACCAGCGGCAATGCCACGGCCGGCGCCAGCAGCAATGGCGCGGCGCCGACCCGGTCGTAAGCGTAGCCAGCCAGACTGACGCCGATTGCCTGGCCGGCGAACAGGCACGAAGCGAACAGGGCCACGGCGGTTCCGCGTGCCGCCGGCGCCATCTGCGTGGCGTGCGTCTGCAGCGTGTTGTGGAACAGAGCGGTGCCGAACCCCATCACGAGTGCGATGGGGCCCGCCAGCCAGCCGACCGGCGACAGCCACCAGGCCAGGTAGCCCGCGCCCATGATCAGCCCGCCCGTCAGGACCATGCGCCGCTCGCTCAGCCAGGGCAGGATGCGCCGGGCCGACACGGCGTAGACCAGCCCGCCGACGGCGTAGAGCGCGAGCAGCGCCGAAGCCGCCGACAGCGACAGCCCATCGCGCTGGTGCAGATACAGGGGCATGTAGGCGATCGGCCCCAGCAGGAAGATGCCTTCCCACAGCACGGCGGCGAGCACCACGCGGGCCCAGCGCGTGCCCAGCACCGATGACAGCTGCGCCACGAACGTCGGCCGTGGCTGTCCGGCCGCAGGCTCGGCCGAGGGCATGGCGCGCAAGCGCAAGGCCAGCAGGACGGCGACTACGGTGTAGCCGGCGGCGAGCGTGAAGAAGGCGCCGCGCCAACCCGGGCCCGAGTCGGCAAACAGGCCGCCGGCCAATTGTCCGCACATCATTCCGCCCAGTGTTCCTGCCAGCAGGCGCGCCAGCGTGGCCTGGCGCTGCTGGTAAGGCACCACGTCGCCGATCCAGGCCATTGCCAGGGGGATCACGCCGGCAGCCGCCATGCCCCAGAGCACGCGCGTGGCCACCAGCGCGTCGAAGCCCGGCGCCAGGGCCGAGGCCAGCGCGCCGATGGCGCAGCCGAACAGCGCCAGGCAGACCAGCCGTGCCTTGCCATAGCGGTCCCCCAGAGGGCCGAACAGCAACTGCATGAGGCCATACGCGACCGAGAAGCTGATGATCACCTGGGCTGCCGCGCCCGGCGTGCGGTTGAAGTCATGGGCCAGCCGGGGCAGCAGTGAGTCGCACACCCGCAGCGCGGCGCCGCTGAAAAACGCGGCCAGGGACAGCAGCAGGATGTCGGTGGGGTGACCCGCAGGAAGCCCCACGGCAACCGGCTGCTGGGCGGACGAAGGTGCTGTCAAGTCGAGCGGCCAGGATGGATGCGGTGCGGGCGCGAGCCCGCTCAGCGCAAATGCTGCGCGTGGTGCGCTACGTGATCGGCGATGACGGTGGCGATGAAGTAGTAGCCGTGGTCATACGCCGCGTGGCGCCGCAGGACCAGCGGCTGGCCCGCCGCTTGGCAGGCCGTTTCGAACAACTGCGGCTTCAGTTGCTCGGCCAGGAATTTGTCGGCCAGTCCCTGGTCGACCAGGATGCCGTCCGGATAGGGCGCCGCGGCCTGTGCCTGCATCAGCAAGCTGGCGTCGTGCGCTGCCCACCCGGCCGGATCCTCGCCCAGGTAGCCGGTGAAGGCCTTGCGGCCCCAGGGGCAGCGCGTGGGCGAGCAGATCGGCGCCAAGGCCGACAGCGATTTGAACCGGCCGGGATGGCGCAGCGCCAGCGTCAACGCGCCATGACCGCCCATCGAATGCCCGCTGAGCCCGATGCGGCCCGTGTCGATAGGCAGCTCGCGGCCGAGTAGCGGCAGCAGCTCGCGCACGATCCAGCTTTCCATGCGCCAGTGGGCCGACCAGGGCGCGCGCGTTGCGTCCAGGTAGAAGCCGGCGCCGGTGCCGAACTCCCAGTCGTCGGCTTCGCCGGCAATGCCGGTGGCGCGCGGGCTGGTGTCGGGCGAGACCAGCGCCAGGCCGGCCTGCGCGGCCTGCCGCTGCGCGCCGGCCTTCATCATGAAAGTTTCCTCGGTGCAGGTCAGGCCGGCCAGGAACAAGAGGGCGGGCACCGGCGCAGCCGCGGGCGCCAGGGCCTGCGGCGGCAGGAACACCGAGAAGCGCATCGGCAGGCCGATCTCCTGCGAAGCATGGCGATAGAAGCGCTGCTCGCCGCCGAAGCAGGCGTGCGTACTGATGGTTTCGAGTGTCATGTCAGGCAGTGCAGCGGCAAAGCCGCAAACGTGGGGGTCATATCAGTACAACACCACGCCGCGGATCGATTCGCCGCGCTTCATGAGATCGAAGCCATGGTTGATGTCCTCCAGCGGCATGGTGTGGGTGATCAGCGCGTCAATTTCGATCTTGCCCTCCATGTACCAGTCGACGATGCGCGGCACGTCGGTGCGCCCGCGCGCGCCGCCGAAAGCCGAGCCTTCCCACTTGCGGCCGGTGACCAGCTGGAAAGGCCGGGTGCTGATCTCGGCGCCGGCCGGCGCCACCCCGATGATGATGCTGCGGCCCCAGCCCTTGTGGGTGCACTCCAGCGCCTGGCGCATGACCTGGGTGTTGCCGATGCACTCGAAGCTGTAGTCGGCGCCGCCGTCGGTCAGCTGCACGATGTCGTCGACCACGTTCTGCGTGTCCTTCGGGTTGATGAAGTGGGTCATGCCGAAGCGCCGCGCCATCTCCTGGCGCGCCGGGTTGACGTCGATGCCGATGATCTTGTCGGCACCGACCATTTTCGCGCCCTGGATCACATTCAGCCCGATGCCGCCCAGGCCGAACACTGCGACGTTGGCGCCGGCCTCGACCTTGGCTGTGAACAGCACCGCGCCGATGCCGGTGGTGACGCCGCAGCCGATGTAGCAGACCTTGTCGAAGGGCGCGTCGGAGCGGATCTTCGCCAGCGAGATCTCGGGCGCCACCGTGTAGTTGCTGAACGTGGACGTGCCCATGTAGTGAAAGATCGGCTTGCCGTCGAGGCTGAACCGGCTGGTGGCGTCGGGCATCAGCCCCTTGCCCTGGGTGCCGCGGATCAGCTGGCACAGGTTGGTCTTGCGCGACAGGCAGAACTTGCACTGGCGGCATTCGGGTGTGTAGAGCGGAATGACGTGATCGCCTTTCCTGAGGGTGGTCACGCCCGGGCCGACGTCCACGACGATGCCGGCGCCCTCATGCCCCAGGATCGCCGGGAAGATGCCCTCCGGGTCGGCGCCGGACAAGGTGAAGTAGTCGGTATGGCAGATCCCGGTGGCCTTGATCTCCACCAGCACCTCGCCGGCCTTGGGGCCGTCAAGGTCGACTGTCTCGATGGTCAGGGGTTCGCCGGCTTTCCAGGCGACTGCGGCTTTGGATTTCATGGCCTCTCCGATTGATCCGATGGATCAGGGAGAGTAGCGTGTTTTCAAGGCTGGGCTCGGCCCACGGCAGCGCTGGCCGCACTGGCGGCCGAGGCGGCGGGCGCTGCCGGCGTGGCGGCACTGGACGGCGGCCAGGCCACTTCGGCCGCGTTGCGCGGCTTGCCGACCGGTGGCCCGCCCTGGCCCTTGCGCACGGCGGCGATGTCTTCCTCGCTGGGGTACTGGCCCAGCACCCAGTAATCGAAGATGCGCCGGGTGATCGGGGCGGCGCTGGCGGCGCCGAAACCGGCGTTTTCCACCACGGCCGCAATCGCGATCGTTGGCTGGTCGGCCGGCGCGAAGGCGATGTACAGCGCGTGGTCGCGCTGGTGCTCCTCGAGCTTGCTGGCGTGGTATTTTTCGCGCTGGCCGATGGTCACGGCCTGGGCCGTGCCCGTCTTGCCGCCCGACAGGTAGGCGGCGCCGGCGAACACCCGGGCCGAGGTCCCCTGCTGCGTCACGCCGACCATGGCCTTGCGGATCACCGCCACGTGTTCCGGGTTGAACCCCAGGTCCTGCGGCGGCTCGGATGCCACCGGCGCCCGGGCATGGCTGAAAGGATCCTGGGTGGCGATCACCACGCGCGGCTTGTGCTTCACCCCGTTGTTGACCATCACCGCCGTGGCCTGCGCCAGCTGCAGCATGGTGAAGCTGTTGTAGCCCTGGCCGATGCCCAGCGAGATGGTCTCGCCGCCATACCATTTCTTTTGTTCCGGGCGCCGGTAGTAGTTGCGCTTCCACTCGGTGCTGGGCAGGATGCCCCGGACCTCGCCCTGGATGTCGATACCGGTCAACTGGCCGAAGCTCAGCGGCTTCATGAAGTCGTGCATCGCGTCCACCCCCATCTCGTTGGCCAGTGAGTAGTAGTAGACGTTGCTGGACTTGACAATGCTGGTGTACATGTCGACGGCGCCCAGCCCGTGGTCGCCGTGGCTGCGGAACACATGGCCGCCATAGCTCCAGGATCCGTTGTCCTGGATCACCTGGCTGGCCGAACGCTTGCCGGTGGTGAGCGCCGCCAGCGCCATGAAGGGCTTGTAGGTCGAGCCGGGCGGGTAGGTGCCGCGCAGCGCCCGATTGAGCAGCGGCTTGTCGATGGATTCGTTGAGCGCCTGCCAGCTCTCGCTGTCGATGCCGTCGACGAACAGGTTGGGGTCGAACGTCGGCTTGCTCACGAACGCCAGCACCTCGCCGCTGCGCGGGTCGAGCGCCACCAGAGCGCCGCGACGGTCGCCGTACAGGTCTTCCACCAGCTTCTGCATCTTGATGTCGATGGCCAGCACCACCGTGTCGCCCGGGGTCGCCGACTTGCTGGCGAGCTTGCGCACGGCCCGCCCGCCCGCCGAGGTTTCCACCTGCTCGACGCCGGTAGTGCCGTGCAGCTCTTTCTCGAAGCTCTGCTCCACGCCCAGCTTGCCGATGTATTCGGTGCCTCGATAGTTGCCCTGTTCTTCCTCGGGCCATTCCTCGATGACTTTTTTCTCGCTCTGGTTGATCCGGCCGATGTAGCCGATCACGTGGCTGGCCAGCTCACCCCATGGATAGCTGCGAAACAGCCTGGCCTTGATGTCGACGCCGGGGAAGCGAAAGCGCTGCGCCGTGAAGCGCGCCACTTCCTCGTCGGTGAGCTTGGTGCGGATCGGCAGCGACTCGAAGTTCTTGGATTCTTCCAGCAGCTTGCGAAAGCGCCGCTTGTCGCGCGGCTGGATCTCGATCACCTCGGACAGATCGTCGATGGTCTTGTCCAGGCTGCCGGGCAGCCGCGAAGGCATGATTTCGAGGGTGTAGGCCGAGTAGTTGGTGGCCAGCACGATGCCGTTGCGATCCAGGATCAGGCCCCGATTGGGCACCACCGGCACGATTGCCGTGCGGTTGCTCTCGGCTTGCTCGCTCAGGTCGGAATGCCGCACCACCTGCAGGTAGACCAGCCGGCTGGCCACCAGCGCAAAGCCCGCCACCACCGCCAGGCTGGCGACCAGCACCCGCACGCGAAAAAGCGAGAGATCGGCTTCGACGTTACGCAGCTCGGTCATTCGGGGTCGGGTTCGACGTTACGGGAGATCTAGCCAGTTGGGGACAGAGCAAATCGCCGCGCTGCGCGCCGCTGCTTTGGTCTGTCCCGCAAAGTTTTAAAGGGGCCTATTTTCGTCCGGATCGGGGGCTCGGCGCTGGGGCGCGAGCAGGATCACGCTGACGACGGGCCAAAGCAGGGATTCGATCACGGGTGCGAGCAACACGGTCCAACCGGGGAAAGCGCCGCCCGCCAGCATCCGGATCGCCAGTTCGATGGCATGCGCCGCGGCGAACAGCGGCAGCACCTGGATTGCTTGCGAGGGCACCGAGAACCACAGCAGCCGGCGGTGGATGGTGATCGCGAAGTAGCTCAGGGCGGTGTAGGCCAGCGCATGCTGGCCCAGCAGGGCGGTTTCGTGCACGTCGATCGCCAGGCCGAACACGAAGGCCGCGACGATGCCCACCCGCAGCGGCTGGTGCACGCTCCAGAACACCAGCACCAGGGCCAGCACGTCCGGCATCCACGGCGTGCGGCCCAGCGGCAGCATGCTGGCGACCAGCGCCAGCATCAAGGTGCCCCAGATGAAAACGGGGTTGGCGGGCAGCAGCAGTTGCTGCCCCGGTCGCATGATCATGGCCGGATTCCCAGGTTCATTTGCGGCCCGCCTTGCGCGGCGCGGCGGCCGGGTCATCCGGCGGTGGCCGGGCAGGAAGCTGGACCGCGATGGGCGCCAGCACCATCACGTGGCGCGCGCCGGCGACCAGGGCCTGGGGCGAACACGAAATCCGGGCGAAGGCCGACTCGGGCCCACGCTCGATCTTCTCGACCCGGGCGACCGGCAGCCCCGGGGGATAGACGCCGTCGACGCCGCTGGTGGTGAGCAGGTCGCCCACCTGCACATCGGCATTGCCCGCCATGAACCGCAGTTCGAGCGAGCCGCTGTGGGCGGACGGGTCGCCATAGGCCACGCTGCGGGCGCCGGTGCGGGCATTCAGCACGGGAATCGCCTGGTCGCGGTCGATGACCAGCGTGACCTCGCTGATCAGCGGGTGGACCCGCGTCACCTGCCCCAGCACGCCGGACTCGTCGATCACCGGCGAGCCGGGCTCCACGCCGTGGGCCTGGCCCCGGTCGATGATGATCTTGCGGGTGTACGGGTCGGCGGCGTCGTACAGAACCTCGGCGGCCAGGCCGGGGGTGCCGATGCGATCGCGCAGCTGCAGCAGCTTGCGAAGCCGTTCGTTCTCCAGGGCCAGCAGTTCGACCTGGTTGGCGCGCTGGGACTGCGAGGCCAGCTTGATGCGTGCCGCCTCTTCGGCAAATTGCGCGCTCTCGAGCGACTCGAAGTACTGGCCGGCCCAGCGCGCCACCAGCACCGGCCGCATCGCGACCCACTGGATCGGGTAGAGCACGGTGGCCACCGCGGCGCGCAGCGGCTGGGCGATATGGAAGCGGGTGTCGGCCACCATCAGGAACAAGGCCAGGGCTCCGCAGACCGTGAGCTTGGACAGCGCCGACTGGCCCTGCTTGAAAAAGGGCGGCGGATTGCGGTCGAGGGTACCGAGCGGCATAGGCTATTTTCCCCCACACTGACCCTCCCCCCGAAGGGGAGGGAAGGGGATCATTCGCTGGTGAAGATCGACCCCAGCCGCTCCATCCGCTCCAGCGCGATGCCGCAGCCGCGCACCACGCAGGTCAGCGGGTCTTCGGCCACCAGCACCGGCAGGCCGGTTTCCTCGGACAGCAGGCGATCGAGGTCACGCAGCAGGGCGCCGCCGCCGGTCAGCATCATGCCGCGCTCGGCGATGTCGGCGCCCAGCTCGGGCGGCGTGTGCTCCAGCGCGTTCTTCACCGCCGAGACGATGTTGTTCAGCGGGTCGGTCAGCGCTTCCAGGATTTCGTTGGAGGAAATGGTGAAGGAGCGCGGCACGCCCTCCGACAGGTTGCGCCCGCGCACTTCCATTTCCTTGACTTCGCTGCCGGGAAAGGCCGAGCCGATGTTCTTCTTGATGGCTTCGGCGGTGGGGTCGCCGATCAGCATGCCGTAGTTGCGGCGGATGTAGCTGATGATGGCTTCGTCGAACTTGTCGCCGCCCACCCGCACGCTGCCCTTGTAGACCATGCCGCCCAGCGAGATCACGCCGACCTCGGTGGTGCCGCCGCCGATGTCGACCACCATCGAGCCCGAGGCTTCGGACACCGGCAGGCCGGCGCCGATGCCGGCGGCCATGGGTTCCTCGATCAGGTAGACCTCGGAGGCGCCGGCGCCCAGGGCCGATTCGCGGATGGCGCGGCGCTCGACCTGGGTCGAGCCACACGGCACGCAGATGATGATGCGCGGGCTGGGCCTCATCATCGAGCGCGGGTGCACCATCTTGATGAACTGCTTGAGCATCTGCTCGGTGACGGTGAAATCGGCGATCACGCCGTCTTTCATCGGGCGGATGGCTTCGATGTTGCCCGGCACCTTGCCCAGCATCGCCTTGGCTTCGTGGCCGACGGCCTGGATGGTCTTCTTGCCCTGGGGGCCGCCTTCGTGGCGAATCGCCACCACCGAGGGTTCGTCCAGGACGATGCCCTTGTCGCGAACGAAAATCAGGGTGTTGGCGGTGCCCAGGTCAATGGCCAGGTCGGTCGAAAAGTACCGACGGAAAGCTCCGAACATCAGGAAGTCCTCTCGCAAGCAAGGCAGGCACACCCAGCTGCCTTTGCCGTGTCAATCATGTTTGTTGGTGGGGAAGCTGCGGTTTTCCTGCAAATGCCGGCGCTTTCGCGGGCGTTGCACTAAAGGCGGGATAATACCCGATCCCCTGTGAATAGCTGGTCTGTAGCGAGCCAATTTTTCGCGTTTCCATGTGTATCGCCGCGCCTTTTTCCGCCATGGCACTTACCTCCCAAGACATTGCCCGCATCGCCAACCTGGCCCGACTGGAGCTGAGTGGCGCCGAGAGCGAGCGCATGCTGACCCAGATCAACGGCTTCTTCGACATCGTCGAGAAGATGCGGGCCGTGGACACCGCAGGCATCGTGCCGCTGGCGCACCCGGTGGCCGCCGTCCAGGAAGTGGCCCTGCGCCTGCGCGACGACGTCGCCAGCGAGCCGAACCAGCGCGAGGCCAATCAGCGCAGCGCTCCGGCGGTGGAGCGCGGGCTGTTTCTGGTGCCGAAGGTGATCGAATGAGCGCCGCGCTGAACCGCTTCAAGCAAGCTCGCACCCCCTCGGGGGGCAGCGCCGCGGCATTGGCCGCAAGCGTGGGGGTCCTATGATCGAACTGCACGAACTGACCGTGGCACAGCTCGCCGCGCGGGTGCGCGCGAAGGAGGTTTCGGCCGAAGAGGCCGCGCGGCACTTCCTGGAGCGCGGCGCGCAGAACGAGGCGCTGGGCGCTTATCTGGCGGTGGACGAGGAAGCGACGCTGGCCCAGGCTCGCGCGGCTGACACGCGCCTCGCCGCCGGCGACACCGCGCCGCTGCTCGGCGTGCCCATCGCCCACAAGGACATCTTCGTCACCAAGGACTTTCCCAGCACCGCAGGCTCGAAGATGCTGGAAGGCTATCGTTCGCCTTTCGACGCCACCGTGGTGGCCAACCTCCAGGCCGCCGGCATGGTGACGCTGGGCAAGCTCAATTGCGACGAGTTCGCGATGGGCTCGGCCAACCAGAACTCCGCCTTCCGCCCGGCCATGAACCCCTGGGACGTATCGCGCATTCCCGGCGGCTCCTCCGGCGGCAGCGCGGTGGCCGTCGCCGCGCGGCTGGCCCCGGCGGTGACGGGCACCGACACCGGCGGATCGATCCGCCAGCCGGCGTCGTTCTGCGGCATCACCGGCATCAAGCCGACCTATGGCCGCGCGTCGCGCTACGGCATGATCGCCTTTGCCTCGAGCCTGGACCAGGCCGGGCCGATGGCTCGCACGGCGGAAGATTGCGCGCTGCTGCTGTCCGCCATCTGCGGCCCCGACCCTGACCGCGATTCGACCTCGCTGGACGTGCCGGCGGAGGATTTCACGCAGTCGCTGAACGGCTCCATCGAAGGCCTGCGCATCGGCGTGCCCAAAGAGTTCTTCGGCGAAGGCCTGGCTCCCGACGTGCGCGCCGCCGTCGATGCGGCGCTGGCGCAGTACCGCAAGCTCGGCGCCACTTTGGTGGATATCTCTTTGCCGCTCACCGAGCTGTCTATTCCCGTCTACTACATCATCGCGCCGGCTGAAGCATCGTCCAACCTCTCGCGGTTCGACGGGGTGAAGTTCGGCCACCGCGCGAAGCAGTACGATGACCTGCTGGACATGTACAAGAAGTCCCGCGCTGAAGGCTTCGGCGATGAGGCCAAGCGCCGCATCATGATCGGCACCTACGTGCTGTCGCACGGCTATTACGACGCCTACTACCTGCAGGCGCAGAAGATCCGGCGCATGATCGCCGACGATTTCCAGCAGGCCTTCAGGCAATGCGATGTGATCGCAGGGCCGGTGGCGCCCACCGTGGCCTGGAAGCTCGGCGAACACGGCAACGACCCGCTGGCCGATTACCTGGCCGACATCTTCACCTTGCCGGCATCGCTGGCGGGCCTGCCGGGGATGAGCGTTCCCTGCGGCTTCGGCGCCGGCAACATGCCGGTGGGGCTGCAATTGATTGGCAACTACTGCAAGGAAGCGCAGTTGCTGAATGCGGCGCATCGCTTCCAGCAGGCCACGGATTTCCATCTTCGCGTGCCCCCGCCCCAACCCTCCCCCGAGGCGGGAGGGAGGAAGCCATGACCAAACTCATTCAAGGCTGGGAAGTCGTGATCGGCTTCGAGACGCATGCGCAGCTGTCCACGCAGTCCAAGATCTTCAGTCGCGCACCGACCGCTTTCGGCGCCGAGCCCAACACCCAGGCCAGCCCGGTCGACCTGGCCCTGCCCGGCACCCTGCCGGTGATGAACAAGGGTGCCGTGGAACGCGCCATCGAGTTCGGGCTGGCCGTCAACGCCCACATCGCGCCGCGCAGCATCTTCGCGCGCAAGAACTACTTCTATCCCGACCTGCCCAAGGGCTACCAGATCAGCCAGTTCGAGATCCCGGTGGTGCAGGGCGGCACGGTGGAGTTCTATCTTGGTGAGGAAAAGAAATCGGTGCGGCTGGTGCGCGCCCACCTGGAAGAAGACGCCGGCAAGTCGCTGCATGAAGATTTTGTCGGACAGTCCGGCATCGACCTGAACCGCGCCGGCACGCCGCTGTTGGAAATCGTGACCGAACCCGACATGCGCTCGTCGGACGAGGCCGTGGCGTATGCCAAGGAGTTGCACAAGATCGTCACCTGGATCGGCATCTGCGACGGCAACATGCAGGAAGGCAGCTTCCGCTGCGACGCCAACGTATCGGTGCGCAAGCCGGGCGCCGAACTGGGCACCCGCCGCGAAATCAAGAACCTGAACAGCTTCAAGTTCATGCAGCAGGCGATCGACTACGAGGTCCGCTGGCAGATCGAGGAGATCGAGGAGGGCCGCGCCATCCAGCAGGCCACCGTGCTGTTCGACCCCGATACCGGCGAGACGCGCGCCATGCGCACCAAGGAAGACGCCGCCGACTACCGCTACTTCCCCGACCCCGACCTGCCGCCGCTGGTGGTGGCCGCCGAGTGGGTGGAGCGGGTGCGCTCCGAGATGGCGGAACTGCCGCGCGTGATGGCCGCGCGTTTCGTGAAGGCCTATGGCCTCCCGGAATACGACGCCACCACGCTGACGCAGAGCAAGGCCATGGCGGCCTACTTCGAGGCGGCGGCCCAGGCGAGCGGGCAGGCCAAGGTGGCCAGCAACTGGATCATGGGCGAGTTGTCGCGTCGCATCAACGCCGGCGACATCGCCATCGAGAGCGCGCCCGTGGGCCCGGCGAAGCTGGCGGCGCTGATCCAGCGGATAGCAGACGGGACGATTTCGAACAACGCCGCCAGGCAGGTGTTCGACGCGCTGTGGGGCGGCGAAGGCACGGAAGTCGACGCGATCATCGAGGCCCAGGGCTTGAAGCAGATGAACGACACCGGCGCGCTGGAGAAGATCATCGACGAGGTGATTGCCGCCAACCCGGACAACGTCGCCCAGTTCCGGGCCGGCAAGGACAAGGCCTTCAACGCCCTGGTCGGCCAGGCCATGAAGGCCAGCAAGGGCAAGGCCAACCCGGCGCAGGTCAACGAACTGCTGCGCAAGAAGCTGGGTTGAGGGAATTGCGAGGCTCTCTCGGGGATTGAGGGAGTTGCTCCCTCCCCCTTTGGGGGAGGGCGGGGGTGGGGGCTGCGAGCCAAGCCGTGTGCCCCCACCCTAACCCTCCCCCAGCGGGGGAGGGGACAAGACACTCCCCCGCTGGGGGAGGGGGACAAGACCTTAACGTCTGTCGGCGACCGGCGCCGCGCGTTGGGCCCAGAGCGCCTTGAGCGTGGCCAGTTCTTCGTCGAAGCGGGTGTTGGTCCGTTGCCGGTCGGCCTGATGGTCTGCAATGAAGCGCTTCTGGGCTTCCATGTGCTGCTCGGTCTCCAGAATCTGGCGCTTGAGCTTTTCTGGCACCTTGGCGGGATCGGACTTGAAGAACTCCAGCTCGGCGTCGAGACGTCTGCGTTGCTTTGCCAGGTCGGCCGCGCGCTGGCTGGCGGTGGCGATGATCTCTTCGGCTTGAGCCAGCGCCAGCGCGCGCTCCTTGTCATGCGCCGCCTGGTCCGGGTAGCGCGTCAGCAGGGCTCGATCGCGCCGTTTGTCTTCGGCCGCACGCAGCCGTTCATCGGCGGCGCGGCGCGCTTTTTCTTCCTCTACCGCTCGCTCCTGCGCCGTCAGTTCTGGCCCGATCTTGCGCCTGACGATGCCGGTGGGCCCCAGTTCCTTTTGCTCGCGGTCCAGGCATTCCATGATCGGCCTGTCGGCGGTCAGGCGCCGTCCCTTGGCGTCCACGCACGTGAAGATGCCCTGGGCCGAAGCCTGCGCCAGCAGGCCACCCCACAACACACCCGCAACGATCACATGGCCCGTTGAGCGCGGCACGACTGGTCCTTAATCCACTCCGTAGCGTTGCCTGTAAGCGAGTACCTGCTCATGGTAGGCGCCAAGACTATCGCCACTGTGCTTTTGCAAATATTGAAGCAAATCCGCCAGTCGCGCAATCGCGCAAACCTGCAGGCCCAGGGTGTCCCGGACATATTGCACCGCCGAATGCGCAACATCGGCGCCATTTTCGGTGGCTTTCTCCTGGCGGTCCAGGGCAATCGCCACCGCGTGCGGCGTGGCTCCGGCGGCCTGGATGATGGCGATGGATTCACGCGCCGCCGTCCCGGCCGACATCACGTCATCGATGATCAGCACCCTGCCTTTGACCGGTGCGCCCACCAAAGTTCCTCCCTCGCCGTGATCCTTGGCTTCCTTGCGGTTGTAGGCAAACGGCAGGTTGTGCCCCAGGCGAGCCAGCTCGATCGCCACCGCCGCGGCCAACGGGATGCCCTTGTAGGCCGGGCCGAAGATCATGTCGAATTCGATGCCGCTGGCCAGGATGCGTTGTGCATAGAATTGCGCCAGCCGCCCAAGCTTGGCGCCGTCGTCGAACAGGCCGGCGTTGAAGAAGTACGGCGACAGGCGTCCCGCCTTGGTCTGGAACTGGCCGAAGCGAAGCACGCCCGAATCCACTGCGAACTGCACGAAATCGAGGGCCAGGCCATCCTGGCCCGCATCATTGACCGCCATGGGGACATCCTTGTTCAAACTGACCAGCCTCAACTTGAACGGCATCCGTTCGGCCGCCAGCAAAGGCGTAGAAGCCTGGGTCGCCAAGACCCAACCGGATTGTATTTGCCTGCAGGAGGTCAAGGCGCAGGCGGTGGACCTGGAAGGCCGCTTCGAGGAACTGGCCGGCCTGAAGGGGTACTTTCATTTCGCCGAGAAAAAAGGCTATTCGGGCGTTGCCGTATACACCCGCCATGCCCCCAGCGACGTGATCGTGGGCTACGGCTCGGGCGAGTTCGACGCCGAGGGGCGCTACGCCGAGCTGCGTTTCGACACGCCCAGCCGCAAGTTTTCGATCATCAGCTGCTATTTCCCCAGCGGCTCGTCGGGCGAGGAGCGGCAGCAGGCCAAGTTCCGGTTCCTGGACGAGTTCGACCCGCACCTGGCGCGGCTGAAGACCCAGCGCGAGTTCATCCTGTGCGGCGACGTCAACATCGCCCACAAGGAGCAGGACCTGAAGAACTGGCGCAGCAACCGCAAGAACAGCGGCTTCCTGCCCGAGGAGCGGGCCTGGATGACGAAGCTGCTGGACGAAACCGGCCTGGTCGACGTGTACCGGGTGCTGCAGCCCGACGCTACCGAGACCGCCTACACCTGGTGGAGCAACCGCGGCCAGGCCTACGCCAACAACGTCGGCTGGCGGCTGGACTATCACCTGGCGACGCCGGCTACTGCGTCGCTGGCGCGCAGCGAGTCGATCTACAAGCAGGAAAAGTTTTCCGACCACGCGCCGATCACGGTGACGTACGAGATGGCATTGTGAGGTGATCCACGGGCCGTCCGGTGGCTGATTCGCACGCTGGAGGACGGAAAGGGTCCCAGCACCGCTGGTGTAACCTGTCGCCATCGGTCTACCCCGGCCGCCGACTGTCATGGATTTCTCCACGCTGTTCTTGGTCGCACTTGCGGGCGCGCTCGCCTCTCCGTTGGGCGGCGCCGTGGCCCTGTGGATGCGGCCGACCACGCTGGCACTGTCGATGGCTGTCGGCTTTGCCGCAGGCGCGCTGCTCGGCGCCTTCGCCTTCGAAATGCTGCCGAAGGCGGTGGAGGTTGCGTCGCTGCCGATCGCGCTGTCAGGCTTCGCCGCGGGTGTTGCGTGTCTCTACGCGCTGGACCTGTTCGTACATCGCGGCTGGACCGTCGGTGAGAAAGCGGCGCAGAGGAGCTGGGTGCTGCGCGTTCGGCGGCGACAGTCGCCGCGGGGCGATGAGGTCACCGTTCTGGCGGGCGGCACCAGCGCCGAGGAGCTGGTCGAGGGCATTGCCATAGGCGTGAGCGCGGCGACTGATCCGTCGCTGGGGCTGATCGTCGGCTTGGCAATCGTCATTGACAACCTGAGCGAAGGGCTGAGCATTGGCGAGCTGATTCGGGGAAAAAGCCGCGAAGACCAGGCCAGGCGAATCCTTGGATGGACGGGGCTGATCGGCGCGGCGCTGTTCGTCTCCGCCATGGCCGGATGGTTCCTGCTGCGCAACCTGGCCCCCGCAATGCTGGGATTGCTGCTGGCCGGCGGAGCCGGCGCCATGTTCTACCTGACGGTGACAGAACTGGTGCCCCAAGCAGAGAGCCATCAGTTCCAGCAATCCTCCGCCCTCGCGGCCGCGGCGGGGTTGCTCGTGATCTTCACGCTGTCGAGGCTGTCCGCGTCTTGAGGCGCGGCCTGCGGCTAGTCTCGACTGCTGCTCGACATCACCGCAGTGCTGTGCCGGGAGCCTACTTCTGGCTGGGCGCACTCATGGCGCGCTCGACGCCGCCATGGTCACCGCATCCGGCGGTGCTCGGCATCCAGGCTCCGTCCCTGCAATAGACCTTGTTCACAGCGGCAGAGCTGGCGCCCATTTCGGTGGTGCGGGGTTGCTGCGCGCAGCCCGCGCAAAAAACAAGTGCCAGCAGGGAACAGGAGACTGACAGCATCCTCATGATGACCTCCGAAGAGTTGACTCATTCCAGCCATCCGCGGCGCGGGCCGCTGGCTGGGGGGCCATTCTAGGCATCTCCAGCGCCCGCAGCGACTCAGGCGCAGCACTGAGTTTTATCGGAATGCAACGGAGGCTGGACGGCGATACTGCCGTGATAGAGCCGCTGCTTGCGCTGACGTATCCGCCTCAGCGTCAACCGCGCGTTTGAAGCCGACGGAAGCTGGCGCCAGTTGGGCCTCAGCCCTTTCGTGCCGCTTCGATCGCAGCGATGTCGATCTTCCCCATCTGCATCATCGCTTCGAAAGCGCGCTTGGCTGCCACCCGGTCAGGATCCGCGATCGCTTCCATGAGGACCCGCGGCGTGATCTGCCACGACAGGCCCCATTTGTCCTTGCACCAACCGCATTCGCTTTCCTGGCCGCCGTTGCTGACAATCGCGTCCCACAGGCGATCGGTCTCGGCCTGATCGTCGGTCGCAATCTGAAACGAGAAGGCCTCGGTATGCCTGAACGCGGGGCCCCCGTTCAGTCCGAGGCACGGGATGCCTGCGACGGTGAACTCGACCGTCAGGACTTCGCCTTGCTTGCCGGCGGGATAGTCACCGGGCGCGCGAAGGATGGCGCCCACGGCGCTGTCCGGGAACGTCTTCGCGTAGAACTGCGCGGCCTCCAAAGCGGTGCCGTCGTACCAGAGACAGATCGTGTTCTTGCTGATCACTTCGTTCTCCAACTGATGACAGATGTGTGCGTGAGACTGCCCGGTTTCTCCGGCAACGGGTTGCACAGGCTGGCGTACGCGCGAGATAGTCTGCCACGAACCGCCCAACCAGTGGGCGATCGCCCCATTTTTCCGCGTAGTACGGTAGATTTGCTGCAAGCAAACCCACATGACCACAGCGCTTGCACTTTCGATCATCGACTTGCTCCTGGGTTCGACGCTGGGAGCCACCGGCCAGGGCCTGAACAACCGAGTGTCGCTCGATGGCGTTACATGGGGTGCCAGAGAAGACGGATCCCTTGAGATCGGGATTCGCAGGCTGGAGGCGGCTTCGCTGCGCATTGAATCGGGACCACTCGTGCTGGAGGTCAGCCAACTTGTGTTGGACAAGGTGGTCGCGGTGATTCGCATCGAGGGTGGCACACGGCACCTATCGTCCCTGGAGGCGGCGACCGCTGAGCTCTCAGGCGTCAAGGTACACGGTCCTCTCTCTATCCCGCAGCTAACGGGACGCGACAGCACAGCGGGTCTAGTGACTGCCGCGGCCTGGCACCTCGGCCCTCTCGCTGCTGCCGAGGGCGCGATCCGCGCGGAAATCGTCGACGCGCACCTGCTGTTCGACGCGGAAGTGACGGTGCCGATTCGCCAGGGGCGAATCGACTTCAAGGACGCCACCGTCGAGCACGTTGGGCCAGATTCGCGCATGGGGGTCAGCCGCCTCGGACTTTATGTCGATGCCCCCAACGGCCGCAGCTATCTCTATCAGTTCTCGACTCCGCCAGTCGCCGGCGTGGAGTACGAACAGCGTGGCGCGCTGCTAGGACCGTTCGTCACGGAGCGCGGCAGTTTGCGGCTTCAGCCCTTCGGTGAGTGGTTGTTGCACCAACCTCTTGGCGGTCAGGCCCACGGTGTCACTGAACAGGCCCGCCGCCTCTTCGAGCGAACTGCGGTGTCGGGCAATTTGCTACTCAGCGATGGGAGGTTCGCGGGGCCTGCCGCGCAAGTCGACCTCGTGGGCCGCGCCGATGGCCAGAATTCGATTCGTCTGTCCTCGCAAGCCGTTGGGCAGGGGCTCACCGTGGAGATGGCGTCACTGTCGGCGCGGGACGCGGTACTTGGCTCCGGGGGGAAACGAATCGAGTGCGGCCAGATGGTGGGGGCCCTCAGGCTCGGGCTTTCCGTGGAGGGCGCGCAGTGGCGCTTCTGGCTCGAAATCGGGGAAATGAAGGTCTCGGCCGTGCGTCTCGACTCTGACGCCTGAAAGCCAGGCGATAGGGATTTCGTCGGACGGCGCAGTTCGTTCGCCTCCGTCGAGGAGGAGATCTTCTACCCCGCTTTCGCGCACGCGACCGGCGATGAGCAGCTTGTCGAACACGCGCGCAAGGAGCACCAGCACGTGAAGGATCTGATCGCCAACGTGCCGAAAGCCGAGAACCTTGACGGCGCGATGGAAGCCATCTGGCGGCATGCACTGGAGCACATCGAAGAGGAGCGCCGGGACATCTTCACGAAGGCGAAGTCCTGCGGCATGGAACTGGCCACGCTGGGCGGCAGGATTCAGAGCCGTCGCGCGGAGGTGGCGACGACCGTTCAGGAAGCCTGACCGGCCGGGTCGACGCTGGGATAGCCTCGGCCCCTTGGATTTCCTGTCTCAAGCCGGCGGGGGCCGTCTTCATCGCCGCGCCGACGCTCTGCCTCGCACACGGCGCTTCCCGCGGCTGATGCACAATGAAGATGGCCCTGACATCCGCCGGAGAACCCATGAGATCCAGGCTTGCACGGTGGCTTGTGCGTATTGCCCTCACGCTCGCAGCGGTCGTTGCCGTTCTGATTGCGGCGGGGTGGGCGGTGTTGTCCCAGCCACAGTTCGGCGCGCCCATGGCTGATGCGCGGCTGGCGCGTGCGCTGGCCAATCCCCAGTACCGTGACGGGCGCTTCGTCAACCTGGAGCCAGAGGCCCCCAGCACGACGTCATTGGTCGACTACACCCTGCGGCAGTTCTCCGGCGAACAGGTGCGCGAGCCGCCGGCGCCGGTCCCTGTCCTGGCAATAGACAAGAATGCACTGGAGGCGACGCCCCCACCCAGCGGCCTGCGCGCGTTCTGGATCGGCCACGCCAGCACCTATGTCGAGATCGACGGGCTGCGGTTCTTGCTGGACCCGGTGTTCGCCGAGCGCGTGTCGCCGTTGCCCATCGGCCCCGCGCGTTTCCATGCACCTCCGATTGCGCTGGCCGACCTGCCCAGAATCGACGCCGTGCTGATCTCCCACGACCACTACGACCATCTGGACATGGACACGGTGCGCCACCTTGCGCAACGCGGCTCGTGGTTCCTTGTGCCGCTGGGCATCGGCGCCCATCTGGAGCGGTGGGGCGTTCCGCTCGCGCAGATCGAGGAGCTGGAATGGTGGCAGGAGCGGTCGATCGGGTCCGTGCGGATCGTGTGCACGCCGACGCGTCACTACTCCGGCCGCGCGATGGACAACCGCAGCACGACTCTGTGGTCGAGCTGGTCAGTAATCGGTCCGCAGCACCGCTTCTTCTACAGCGGTGACACGGGCTATGGAAAGCTGTTCCAGGACATCGGCGCGCGCCTCGGCCCGTTCGACATGGCCTTCGTCAAGATTGGCGCCTATGGGCCCGGCGCTGCGTGGATCGACATCCACATGACTCCCGAGCAAGCGGTGCAGGTGCACCGCGATGTCCGGGCCAGGCGCATGTTCCCCGTCCACTGGTCAACCTTCAACCTCGCTTATCACGATTGGGATGAGCCGATCCGCCGAACGGCGGAAGAGGCCGCTCGCGTGGGCGTCGAACTGGTGACGCCCCGAGTGGGCGAGGTGGTGGATGCAGACCGTCCGTTCGAGTCGACGCGGTGGTGGGAGGCGGTGCGGTAAGGCTGCGCCGCAGGCGGCGTGCTCAACCGGGAATGTTCGGCTCAACCAGTTGGGCCAGCGCGACGAGCGACTCTTGCCAGCCGAGATAGCACATCTCTGCCGGAATGACGTCGGGGATGCCCTCCTGCACGATGGACATTTCGGTGCCGCAGGACACCAGGGTCAGTGTCACGGTGGTCTTCATCGTGCCCGGTAGATTGGGATCGTCGAACGCTGCGTCGTACGCAATACGCTGGCCGGGGACCAGTTCCAGGTACTTCCCGCCGAAGGAGTGGCTGTGGCCGGTGCCGAAGGTGGTGAAAGACATGCGCCAGACGCCCCCGACCACGGGCTCCATGCTGTGGACCTTGCCGGTAAATCCGAAAGGTGGGAGCCAACGCTCGAAAGCACTGGGCTCCACAAAGGCACGGTAGAGCCGGTCTGGCGAGGTGCGTAGCACGCGATGCAGGCGGACGGTGTTGGTAGCCATGGTTGTGTTCTCCTGAAGGCAGAGGATGACCCTCTGTTCACACGACGAACGAGCCTGCGCGAAATCGACAAACCGGACGATGAGGGGAAACCCGGCCTGCGAGCGAGGCTCTGTTGAGCTTGGAGCTTCCCAAGCCGCGGTCGCGCGTGGAAACCCTTCATGAATATGATGTAGCAGCTGTAGATGCGGAGAGCAGACTTATGTGCCGGAACATCAAGACCCTCTTTAACTTCGAGCCACCTGCGACCGAGCTCGAGATTCGCGACGCCTCATTGCAATTTGTCCGCAAGCTTAGTGGCTTCAATGTGCCGTCAAAGGCCAATGAAGCGGCTTTTGAGCGCGCGGTTGAAGAAGTTGCGGCGTCGGCGAGAAAGATGATCCAGTCGCTGGTGACCAGCGCCGAGCCCCGGACGCGTGAAGTCGAGGCCGCCAAGGCTCGCGAGCGGGCAGTTGCGCGATTTGGCGAGAGGGGCTGACGTCCGGAGGCCTTTGCTGCTGTGTCTGCATTGGACGACGCGGCCGTAGGCATGCCTCACCGCCCACATGCGGTCAGCTCCTAGGCGGGCTCCGCCCCCAGATGCCCTACCGTCATGGTTTCCGCAATCAATGGAGATCGACATGGACAAAGACAATTCAGACACCAAGAAGAAGGCGGCCGGCACGGGCGTCGGCGCTGTGGCGGGCGCCACCGTCGGTGGCGTGGCCGCTGGCGCCACGACCGGCGCTCTGGCGGGCGGTGTAACCGGCCCGGTGGGCGCTGCAGTGGGCGCTGCCGTCGGCGCAGTGGCGGGCGCGGTCATGGGCAAGAAGGCGGCGGATCCAGCCGTTGAAGAAAAGTACTGGCGCGAGAACCATGCGAGCCGCCCTTATGCCCGCAAGGACGTGGAGTTCGACCACTATCAACCCGCCTACAGAACCGGCGTGGAGTCATACAACCGCAACCCCGGCCGGTCGTGGGACGACGTTGAACCTGAGCTCAGTCGCGACTGGGGCCGTGCGCGCGGCAACTCATCGCTGGAATGGGAGCATGCCCGGCCAGCGGCGCGCGACGCCTGGGACCGAGTGAGCAATGCCACCGAGCGCGCAATTCCGGGCGACTCGGACAAAGACGGACGCTGATTCCAGTTTGCTCGCCGGGTGCCGCGGGTCCTGCCCGCGACTTGGCGAGCTTGTGTCCCGCACTCCTGAAAACTCCCGCGGCTTCTCAGGGCCGCGGTGTGCGGAGCATGGGAAGGCCGTAGGCCGGCAGCCACCGCGCCGCGCCGGCGAAGCCGTTCAGGTAGTAGGCGCTCTCGTGGGCAAACGCGTTGCCACCGAATACCTTGACGAAGCTCGGGAAATGCCTGAGGTACTCACCCGGATCGGGCCATGCCCAACGTGCCGCAGGGTCCGTGCTGAACGCCAATGCCACGGTAGCAATAGCTGAAGCTTCATCGGATGCCGTGGCGGTCTTGATGATCGTGGTTGTCATGGCTCGGCCCCGAGGGGGTGCGATTCAGGAGAAGTCTAACGAAAGAAAGAGATTTCCCCTTCCTGAGCTGGTCGCCATCCCGGTCATCTGCATGAGCTCTGCTGACAACCCCGCGGGACTTTGCTCATGCCGTCGCAGCCCTCGCCACTGCGTGCGACACTGCGCGCATGCGAACAGCAAAAGCCCTGGCGCCCTTCACCATCGCCCTGGGTGGTCTCATCGCGCTGGGGGTGGCGATGGGCATAGGCCGGTTCGCGTTCACACCGCTATTGCCCATGATGCTGGCGGAGCAATCGATCGACCTGCCCGGCGCAAGCCTGCTGGCCAGCGCCAACTACCTTGGTTACTTGTTGGGCGCCCTGGCCTGCACGTTTCAGCCCTGGATCTGGCGCCGCATCGGGTTGACCAGCACCATCAATGGAACACGGTTGGTGCGCGGCGGTCTTGTAGCCACCGCGCTGCTCACACTGGGCATGGTGGCGAACATTCCGGCAGCTTGGACACTTCTGCGCTTTGCCGCCGGCGTGGCGAGTGCAGTCGTCTTCATCTACACGTCGGGGTTCTGCCTGGAGCAATTGGCACGCCGCGCTGTTCCGGCGATGGGCGCCCTGATCTATGTCGGACCGGGACTGGGCATCGTCGCGAGTGGACTGGCTGCGACAGCGCTGGTGCAGATGGAAGCGCCGGCCGCCTTGGGCTGGCTGACCTTCGGTGTGCTGGCTGCGCTGCTGACCGCCGTGGTGTGGCGCGTCTTCGATACAGGCAAGGGCATCGCGGCGCCGTCACCCACGACGGCTGGCGCAGCCCAGGAAAAATCGCGGGGGGTCGCCGGAACCGGCGAGATGAGCTTGCTTACGCTGGCGTACGGCCTCGCCGGCATCGGCTACATCATCACGGCAACGTTCCTTCCGGTCATCGCGCGGCAGGCCATGCCCGAGTCTCACTGGCTCGACTTGTTCTGGCCGGTGTTCGGAATCGGCGTGATGCTGGGCGCGCTCGGCGCTTCCCGGCTGCGTCCCGCGCGCGACCTGCGCCTGCGCCTGGCGTCCTGCTACGTCGTGCAAGCAGCAGGCGTGGCCGCAAGTCTCGTGAGCCCCACCTTGGCCGGTTTCGCGATCGGCAGCCTGCTGCTTGGACTGCCTTTCACCGCCATCACTTTCTTCGCCATGCAGGAGATTCGTCGCGTGCGGCCGCTGCAAGCGACCACCTTCATGGGGCTGCTCACCGCCTCATACGGCGTGGGCCAGATCGTGGGTCCGCCGCTTGCCGCCGGGCTGGTCGCGCGCAGCCCGAGTGCGGCGATCGGTTTCAATACCTCGCTTTCGATCGCCACAGGACTGCTGATGTTCGGCGCCATGCTCTACGTGATGATCGCGCGCCGCTATCCAGTGCAATAGGGTGGCGGCGGCTACGCCAGCGTCGCCACAGCCTCCACCTCGACTTTCAGCCCGAAGTGCAAAGGCCCCGTCGGCACCACCGCGCGGGCGGGTTTCGCATCTCCGGCCCAGCGCGCATAGACCGCATTGAACGTCGGCCAATTCTCCATGTTGTCGATGTAGACGCGCACCTGCACCAGCTGCTGGACGTCGCTGCCGCTGGCGAGCAGGATATTCCGCACGTTCGCCAACACCTGTTCCGCCTGCTGTTCGAAGCTCGCATCCACCAGCCTCACGCCGCTCGCCGTGATCGGCAGCTGGCCAGACACGAAGACGAGGCCTTGCGCAATCGTCGCATGGCTGTAGTGGCCACCCGGCGTCGCCACGGCATCGGGGTTCACGCGTTGCGGCAGGTCCATCTCACCACCCATAAAAGCGCTGCCAGGTGGACACGGCGCCGTCAGCCGCCACCGCCCGGTACTCGGGGAACTGCGCACCCGTGGCGCACGCATGATTGGGAAGGATGCGAAGGCGTGTCCCCACGGGAAAGCGCTGCACGATCTCATGGTCCGGATCGTCCTCGCGCGACAGGATGCCGTGCTCCTGGTTCGCTCCGCTCATGACATAACCGCTCAGCGGCGTGCCGTCGAGGGCGCACACCTGCCCGTAGCCGTAATCGTGCCGCTGCTTCTGCGTGCCGCGATCGCGGCTCATCGCCATCCAGCCCGCATCCAGGATCGCCCAGCCTTTCTCGGCTTGATGCCCGATCACAGTGGTCAAAACGCTCAGCGCGATGTCGGCCGGCGTGCACACGCCGACATTTGCCATGACCAGATCGAAGAACACGTAGACGCCCGCGCGCACTTCGGTGACGCCGGGAAGCGACCGCGCCGACAGCGCGGTGGGGGTGGATCCCACGCTCACGTTCGCGCATGCGTGCCCCGCTGCGCGCAGGCGCTCGGCAGCACGGACGCAGCCGGCGCGCTCCTGTTCCGCCATCGCGGCAAGAGCCTCGGGCTGGTCCAGCTCGTAGCTGGAGCCGGCGTGCGTCATCGCGCCACCCAGCCTTGCGCCTGGCTGCGCGAGCGCCTGGCCCACCTCCAGCAGCACCGCGGCTTCCGGCGCTATGCCCGAGCGATGGCCATCGCAGTCGATCTCTACCCACACCTCGAAAGTCTCTCCGTGCTCGCGGCCGAAGGCGGCGATCGCGTTCGCGGCGTCGACGTTGTCCGTGATCAGCTTCAGGTCGCAGCCTTTGCGGCGCAGAGCCAGCGCCTGCGCCAACTTCGTCGGCACCATGCCCACCGCGTAAAGTATGTCGGTGACGCCAGAAGCGAAGAACTGCTCTGCCTCCCGCAATGTGGAAACAGTGATTCCCTGGGCGCCGGCGGCGCGCTGCGCCTGCACCACCTGCACGCACTTGGACGTTTTCACGTGCGGTCTGAAGCGCACGCCGAGGCCATCAACGCGCGTCTGCATTCGCGCGATGTTGCGCTGCATGCGGTCCAGGTCCACCAGCGCGGCGGGGGTGTCGAGTTGGTCCAGGTTCATGGATCAGTCCAGGTATTCGCCGCGCGCCTTCAGTGCCGGCACTTCGCGTTTCAGTCCGAGCTCGATCAACGACGACACGGCCGCCGGACCCGCAGTCTCCGCTGTCGGCAGGCTCACACCCACCGCTTCCATCTGCCGCCGCAGCTCAGGGTCGGTCACCGCTGCCGTGAGCGCGGCTTCCAGGCGCTTCGCCACCGGCTCCGGTGTCCCCCGCGGCACGAAAAGGGCATTCCAGGCCTGCAAGTGTAAGTCGTGCCCGGCCGCCATGGCAGTGTCGACGCCTGGCAACTGAGGCAGCTTGCGGTCACCCAGCACCGCGATCACCTTCACCCTACCACCCGAGGCTTGCGCCAAAGCGGTGGTGCTCTGGTCGCACATGAAGTCGACCTGCCCCGCCATGAGGTCATTCATCGCCGGTGCGACGCCGCGGTAAGGCACGTGCATCACGTTCTGCTTCAATGCAGACAGCAGCATCACGCAGCCGAAATGGGAGATCGATCCGATGCCCGCGCTGCCGTACGACGCCTTGTTGCTGCTCTTGGCAAGCCACCCGGCGAACTCGCGCAGATTCGATGCCGGCAGCGCAGCGCGCGCCACCAGCACCAGCGGGGCGGTTCCGGCCAAGCCGAGGGGGCGGAAATCCGCCACCGGGTCATACGGCAACTTCTTGTACACCGCGACGTTGGCGACGTGCGTGCCGATCGTTCCGAACGCGAGGGTGTATCCGTCGGGCTGCGACTTGGCAACCTTCGTCAGGCCGATCGTGCCGCCTGCCCCGCCAACGTTCTCCACCACGACCGGCTGGCCGAGATGCGTGCCCATGCGCTGCGCCACCGCGCGCGCCAAGGCGTCGCTCGGCCCGCCCGCGGGGAAAGGCACCACCAGACTGACCGGCCGTGTCGGAAACGGCGATTGCTGTGCCACGGCGGGCAGGCAGGCGGAGGCCGCCACTACAGTGAGCATCAAGGCGTGTCTAAAAATAGGGATCATGTCTTCTCCTGGAGTAACCATGCGGGCACGCCGTCGAGCGTGGTCGAAATCACATCGGGCGCTGGCGCTCCTGGGGGTAGCGCGAGGTCCACGCGGTTGTGCCAGTAGGTTCGCAGCCCGACGCGCGAGGTGCCGAAAAGGTCGAAGCCCGAGCCAGCGACAAAGGCAGCGTCCGGGGCGTTGACCTGCAGCGCGTCGAGTGCTTTCTGGTAGGGCCGCGGGTCCGGCTTGTAGAAGCCGGCGTCTTCGGCCGTCACCACCACATCCCAGTCGATCCCGAGCAGGTCCGCCGCCTGCCGGCCGAGGCGCACCGAACAATTCGTGACCACGCCCAGGCGGCAATGCGGCGCCAGTTGTCCGAGCAACTCGCGCGCCCCGCTCCACGCCGGAAGCTGGGTCCATCGTTCCTCGAGCTCGTCCGCGCTAGACGCCGGCAGGCCAGTGTTCTCGGCTGCCGCGCGCACCAGCTCCTCATAGGGCACGTAGGAGCCGCAGCCATAGGTCAGGCGCAGGTACTCGGCGCGCCACGTGCGACCGCGCGCCTCGCTTCCGGCCGCGGCGTTCCAGACGCTCCAGGAGTCGAGCAGCGCGGTGAGCAGGTCGAACAGGACGGCCTGCGGATAACGGGGGGTGCTGGATGTGGGTGTCATGGAAGCAACTGTAGACACCGGGGGCGGGTCGTTGGTTAAATGGAAACCAAACAATCGTTAAGGACGTATTAATGATTCAGCTCGAAGACCTGCGTCTGGCAGCGGCCCTCGCGAAGGCGCCTTCGTTAAGTGCGGCGGCGCGCGCCCTGAGCGTTACGCCACCGGCACTGTCGATTCGGCTCAAACGCCTGGAGGCACAGCTCGGCCTCCATCTCGCGGTTCGCAGCGCTCATCGCCTCAGCCTCACGCCCGAGGGCGAGCGGCTCGCCGTCGAAGGCGCCGCGTTGCTCCAGCGGCTAGAGGAACTTCCCGACACCTTGCAAAGCGAGGGTCGCGCTCTGGGTGGTCGCGTGCGAATTTCGGCGCCTTTCGGCTTCGGCCGGGCGCACGTGGCGCCGCTGCTGGCCACCTTCTCCGCTGAACACCCGCGCATTACGCTGGCCCTCGACTTGTTGGAGACGCCCTGGCCCGACCACCGCAATGCCGATGTGGTGGTGCACATCGGGGAGGTGCGCGACTCCTCCTGGATCGCGCACCCGCTGCTGCCCAACGAGCGTTGGCTGTGCGCGAGCCCCTCCTACCTGAAGGCGCACCGATTCATGCCGCAAGATCCCCGCGAGGTGGTTGCGCACCCGTGCATCTGCATCCGCGAGAACGACGAGGACGTCACTCTATGGCATTACCGCAAGCGCACGAAGCGCCATGCCCCGGCGACCAAGCGCGAGTCACTGCGGATCATCCCGACGCTTACCACCAACGATGGCGGCGTGGCAAGGCAGTGGTGCGAGCGCGGCTTGGGCCTGGTTCTGCGCTCCGAATGGGATGCAGCACCTGCCATTGCCCGCGGCGCCCTGGTTCGCCTGCTACCGCAATGGGACTTCGGTAGCGCCCCGGCAATTGCATTGGTTCCGGCGCGCAGCGGGATGCCCGCACGCGTGCGCGCCCTGGTAGAGCACCTTCAGTCGAACCTGCGCGGCAGGAGCATGCAATGACACGCTCACTTGCGTCTCACAGCAAGTCGCTTTGGCTGCGGCGCCAGCTTTGACGCGCCAGCAGCGCGCAGCAGGCGCTGAAAAGTAGGGCACTCCGAGTGGTTGGTTGCCGGGCAGACGGCCGCATGGCGCAGCCCATTGCTCAGCGCCTGCAGCCGCCTGACCGTCGTGTCTATCTCGTCAGCCTTGCGCTTCAGAGACTCCCGATCAATGTTGGCGGTGCCATCGGACGAGAACATGGCTGCGATTTCGTCCAGCGAAAAACCCGCCGCTTGTCCCAGCGCGATGTAAGACAGCTGGCCTAGCACAGCCGGGGCAAAACGGCGGCGCAGGCCGTCCCGGCCGATCGAAGCGATCAGGCCCTTCTCTTCGTAGTAGCGCAAGGTCGAGGCCGGAATGCCCGACTTTTTGGCAACTTCAGAAATATTCAAGATACCTCTTGACCTCAAGTTGACTTGAACTTGCATAGTACGCCCATACCGCATCGAGTCAACAAGGAAAGGCAATGAACACACTGACGGAAAACATCGTACGAGTCGCGTGGATCGGCATCGGTGCCACGGCAACCATGGACCTCTGGCTACTCCTGCTTCAGCGGCTGGGCGTGCCTTCTCTCAACTTCGCCATGATTGGCCGCTGGGTGGGCCACTGGCGCCGTGGGGTCTGGAGGCACGAAGCAATCGCGAAGGCTGCTCCTGTGCAGGGCGAGCTCGTCCTTGGCTGGCTGGTGCACTACGCGACTGGCGTGACATTCGCTGGACTGCTGGTCGGCATCTTTGGAATGCAATGGACCCTCAGTCCCACGCTCCTGCCGGCGCTCGGCGTGGGCATGGCGACAGTGATCGCCCCCTGGCTTCTCATGCAGCCGGCCATGGGTGCCGGCATTGCTTCATCCAGGACCCCGTCGCCCGCAAGGAACCGGGCCAGGAGCCTTGTTAACCACGCCATCTTCGGCTTTGGCCTTTACGCGGCCGCACTCGCCGCCGCCTGGATCTCGCGGTGAGGACAGTTCAGGAACAGTTTTGCAACGAAAGGACAATGCAATGAAAAAACTCGCCGTCATCTATCACAGCGCTCAGGGCAACACCGCTCGCATCGCCGGTCTCATCGTCGAGGGAGCCCGAACCGTGCCGAGCGTCCAGGTCTATCTGCTCCGGGCCGAAGACTTGATCTGCGCGCCCGAGCAACTGCTGGCGTTCGACGGATTTGTCTTCGGATCGCCCACCTACCTGGGAGGTGTCTCCGCCACTTTCAAGTCGTTCATGGACGCTACCGGGCGCCTCTGGAAAACCCATGCGCTGAAAGGCAAGCTGGCTTCGGGTTTCACGGTCTCGGCGCTGCCGTCCGGCGACAAGCAGTCGACGCTCATTTCCATGTTCGTGTTCGCTATGCAGCACGGGATGTTCTGGGTCGGCAACGCAATCCTGCCCGAGCAGCACAGCGGCGTGCCTTACGAACACGCCGTCAATCGGCTGGGATCATGGTCGGGCCTGATGGCACAAGCCGGACACTCGCCGGGGGCGGGCGCGTTGGCGCCAGGCGACCTCAAGACCGCGCGCGTCTTCGGTGCCAACATCGCCAAGGCGCTGGCGTGCATGACTTGCCAGGCAGAGGGAGAGGCAAAGGCAGAAGCAGGGGTGGCGCAATGATTCCCAGGAAGTTCGAACCTGTCCTCTTCGGGTTGGCCCTCTCGGGTCTGATGTCGCTCGTGGTATCGGCCGTTTCGACTGCCGTTGCAAGGGGCTTCGTCAGTGGATTTGTGAGCGTCTGGACGAGTTCCTGGCTGGCGGCCTGGCTGCTCGCGTTTCCAGTCGTTCTGCTGGTCGGCCCGCTGGCGCGGCGTTTGGTTCAAGGCTTGCTCAAGCCGGAGTGAGGTCGCTGTAGGCCGGCCATGCGGCGTACAGGGGCTTGTCACTTCCGCGTGGCCCGTGGCGTCCAACGACTAGCAAGGCACTACGCCGAGACCACCACGCATGCCGCGCACACCAGGCGGCCCGGGAGCAGATCATGAGCTCAATGACAGTCCACCTGCAGCGCCGCGAGGAACTTGCCCACGGCACGATGGCCTTCCACTTCGACAGGCCGGCCGGCTTCAGTTTCAAGCCGGGCCAGGCGATCGATCTGATCTTGTCGGATCCGGCAGTTTCCGGCACGGAAAGCGCTCGTCATGCGTTCTCCATCGTCAGCGCGCCGCACGAAGGTGAACTGGTGGTGGCAACGCGCATGCGCAACAGCCCCTTCAAGGATGCGCTGGCGCGGCTGCCCATCAGTGCGCCTGTCCAGCTCGAAGGCCCGTTCGGCTCCCTGACCCTGCACAACAAGCTGGACCGGGCTGCCGTTTTCATCGCCGGTGGAATCGGGATCACGCCTTTCGTGAGCATGCTGCGGCACGCCCGGGCCAGCGCCCGGCAGCAGCGCCTGGTCCTGCTGTATTCCAATCGACGGCCCGAGGACAGCGCGTTCCTGTCCGAGTTGCAGCGGCTGGAAGGCGACAACCCCAACTTCCGGTTGGTCGCTACCATGACGCAGATGGGAGAGTCCCGCCTGCACTGGACGGGTGAAACCGGCAAGATCGACGAGGCACTCCTGAAGCGAGTCGCGGCGAACCTGGCTCGTCCCGTCTACTACGTGGCCGGCCCCCCGGCCATGGTGGGCGCCATGCGGGATACGCTGGAACGTGCGGGGGTCGACAGCGACGACATCCGCAGCGAGGAGTTCTACGGCTACTAGAGTGGCGCAGCCCTCACAATGGCTCTTCTCTCGCGAAGCGGACAACCGTCACGCCGGCGCGTGCTTGTCTTAGCGAGGGCATGACAAGAACGCAGTCGTCGTACGGCGTGGTGACGATCTCTCCGTCGTTGTCGCCAATCGGCGTTCCTGCTTGTCGAATGACCTGAAGGCCGCTGTAGGCGCCGAGGAATCGGAACTTGTTGCTGCGCGCCGCCACGCCGCCGGTAACACGCAGGACGCACTGCCGGGGTGCGTCCGGACGGCGCCATCCGGGAAGCGCGTCGGATACGGTTCTGGCGTCGACGACCTGAGCTTCCATCAGAAAGCGAGCGGACAGGTCTCGCGCGACATCCCGGCTCGAGATGTCGCCGTGAAAGCCGCATTCCGCAAGCAGCGAACGAGTGCCGCCGCCCTCCACGTCAGGCAGGCCGAAACGGCCGAAATCGCGCATGCGGGTTCCGTCCTGGTGGCCCTCATCGACGACGACGTGCTCGGGGGCTCGCAGCCTTCGGGCGAGTTCGATGTTGCGCGCATGAGGACCTGTCAGCAACAGCGGCTCGCCCTGCTCGTGCATCGAATGAAGGTCCAGCAACCAGTCCGCGCGCCGGACGAACGGAAGCAGTTCGCCCGCACGGCGCCGCTCCAGGGTGCTTGCCTGGGCGATTCTCTCGGGGGACCATTGGCGGTTCAGGTCTTCATCGACAAAGCGGGACGCATCGAACGCGGCCGGATCGAACCGGTCGAAGGCAGCAAGATTGCAGAAGGCCAACGTGAGGCTCCCTTGCCTTGGCCGCACGCCAGCCTCGAGCAAGCCCTGGACGGCCCAGGCTCCGCAAAGCTCGTTGCCATGGACCAGTGACGTGACCATCGCCCGACGGCCGGGCACGCCCGACTCGAAATGCCAGACCCCCTCCGTTCCCGTGTTGCCCGCGCGCCAGGTGCTGATGTCCGGCTTTGCCAGCTCGAATCGCAGGCTCGTCATTCCTTGATCTTCGCAAAGTCGACGATCTTCTGATACTTGGCTGTCTCATCGGCCAGAAAGCGGGCCATGTCGACATTCAGGGGCGCAATGGTCGAACCCGAGTCCTCGAGCTTCTTGCGGAACTCGGCTGTCTGCAAGGTCTCGTTGAGCGCGCTGCGCAGCTTGGCCAGGACGGGTGCCGGCAGCTTGGGCGGCGCCATCAGGGCGAACCAGACGTCTATGTCCATGTTCTTCAGCTTCGGCGACTCGGACAGGGCAGGGATGTCCGGCGCAGCCGGCGATCGGTTCTTCTGCGTCACACCCAGCGCCACCACCTTGCCGCTGCGGATATGCGGCAGCCCGCTGGAGAGAACGAACACGCCGTATTCGAGGGCGCCACCCACCAGGTCGATGGTCAGCGGTGCCACACCGCGATACGGGATGTGCGTCATGAACAGTCCACCTTGCTCCTTGACCATCTCCCCGGCCAGGTGCAGTGCCGTGCCCACTCCGCTGCTGCCGTAGCTGAACCGCCCGGGCTTGGCCTTGACCGCGCTCAGGAACTGGTTGGCATCCTTGATCCCGGTGCCGGTCGAGGCGACCAGCACCATCGGCTGGGAGGCGACCAGGCCGACCGGTGTGAAGTCCTTGTAGCTGTACTTGATGGTTGCGGGAGTGATCAGCCGATTGATCGCGATCTCGTTGTTGGCTCCTAGCAGCAGGGTGTAACCATCCGGCTGTGCCTTGGATACTCTCATGGCGGCAATGGCGCCTCCCGCGCCGCTGGCGTTCTCCACGACCACGGGAACGCCCAGCTTCCTGGCGAGCTGATCGGCCACCGCGCGGCCCGTCAGGTCGGTGCTCCCGCCCGGCGGATACCCGACCAGCACGGTGATCGGCTTGTTCGGATAGGTGGCCTCCTGGGCCGAGGCCTGGTTCAGACTCACGAAAAGAATCGACAGCGCTGCGACGCCGAGGGCAAGCGGATGGTTCATGGTTTGTCTCCTGTGATGTCCGGATTCTGGTTTTCCGAAAACACCGCAGGTGTGCCGTTTCGGCACAATGCCTTGCCGGAAAGTACCGGTCAGCCTGGGTCCACTGTCTGCCAGAACGACTCCGCCGCCGGGGAGAGCCTGCGCTTGGCTCGCACCATGCGGACCTCGAAGCCGATCTCCAGCGCCTTGCTGCCCACCGGCGCCAGCTGCCTTGCCTTGCAGGCGCCGGCGGCCAGAGACCACGGCAACCATGCAACGCCCAGTCCCTTGAGTGCGTACTCGAGCAACGCGTCCGCCGAATCGCATTCGATGGTTTCCGTGAGGCGGGGCGCCTTCGGGTGATTGCTCAGGTGGTCGCTCACGAGACGCCCCAGGGCCAGCGTCTGGGAATATGCCAGGTAGGG
>JAKFEZ010000163.1:0-1668 GCA_036675435.1 Ramlibacter sp.
CAACACGGCTGCGAGGTAGCGGCCATCGCGTTTGCGCCGGAGCACGTGGCCGGCGCGGGCGAGGGCGCGAGCGTCGTGGTTGCTGCGCGCGCGCAGCAGGCCGGCGGGCCAGAGTTCGATCTCGGGCGTGTTGATCAACAGGCGTGGCTGTGGGCGCATGCGCGCAGCTTAGCCGTGCCCGTGCCAGGGGTCATCCTGTCGGCCAACAGCTGGTGTCAGCGTCGGGATTCGCGCCACAGCATGATGGCAAGCCCACCCGCGACCACACAGGCGATGCCGCTGGCCCATGTGGGGATCGAGACGCCATTGACGATCACTTCCCAGCCCTGCAGGAAGCGCACCAGTTGCAACAGGGACAGCAGGCCCAGGAAGACGATGGTGAGGGTGGTGAAAGGTTTCATGTCGTTCCTCCATTCATTCCTGTTTGGCATGCAATCAAGCGCCGGTCTTGTGCAGCGCATCGAGCAGGGCCTGCGGCTGCTGCAGGCTCAGCAACAGTGTTTTTCCGGCCCCTTTCATGCCGGGTTTCTCCGGCAACACCAGCACGCGCGAGCGATCAGTGACCAGCACGAAGGCCGGACCGCGATCGCGCAGGCGGAAATGGCCCATCGCCAGGCCGGGCAGGCGCGTACCGAAGACCTTGACCAGCGGCCGCAATTCGCCGTGTTCGCGCAGGTCGACGATACGCGCTGCGGAAAGATCGAGGTCGGCCAGGGCGACGCGCCGGGTGTTGATGCCGGCGGCAATGGTCAGCACGCCGGCATCGACGGATACCCGGCGGCGGCGCAGCAGCACGGCGAGCACGGCGAAGGCCATGAACGCGACCGGCAGCGCCACCCATGCATGCGGCTCCTGCGTGGCGAGGATTGCGATGCCCACCAGCACGAGCAAAGTCGCGAGCGCGGGCAGCATCCAGACCAGCCGGGCGTCGGGCGCCGTGATGGCGAACTCGCGCGTCATGCCGCTGGTGCCACGGAGGCGAGCGGGGCGAACACGTGCAGGATGATGTCCGCGCTGAAGTGGCCGAGCATTGCCATCTCGACGCCGCGTTTCCAGTAGAGCCAGCCGAATGCGACGCCGGCGATCGCATTCAACGCGATGGTGCGGAACACGACGATATCGGACAGCGCCCAGAGCTTGGCCGCGGCAGGCAAATGCCCGGCGCCGAACAGGACCGCGGCAACCACGATCGCAACCCAGTACGCCGCAGCCCGCGGTTGGCGACGGCCGAACATCCCCAATGCCCATACGACCAGCGTCATCAGGAACAGCCGCAACTGCAGTTCCTCGGCAATGCCGCCGTAGAACGACGCGAGCAGGCCGTTGAGCACCGACCTGCCTGCGCCGGGATCGGCAATCGCGTGCAGCGGCTTGGGCAGCAACGGATCCAGCGCCAGGCTTGCGCCGAGCACCGCGAGCGCGGCCAACACGCCAAGAACGATCGCCTGCAGTGGTTTCAGCACGCGCAATGACGGTGCCTCGTGGCGCCCGAGCCACGCCTGCAGCAGCGGGCTGCCGAGCCCGACGCGATGTCCCATGCGCAAACCCAGCAGCGACAACAGCCCAAGCAGCACCAGCGCCTGGACGCCCTGCAGCACGATGAGCGCAGGCAGCGGGATCCGCAGGTTTTCGAACGCCTGCGGCATCAGCTGCATCATGTAGGGCATC
>JAKFEZ010000153.1:0-1660 GCA_036675435.1 Ramlibacter sp.
GCGCGTGGGCATCCGCCTGCACAAGGTGGGCGTGGTGTGGCCGCTGGAGGCGAGCATCACGCGCGAGTTCGCCACGGGGCTGCAGGAAATCCTGGTGATCGAGGAGAAGCGCCAGGTCATCGAGTACCAGCTCAAGGAAGAGCTCTACAACTGGCGGCCGGATGTGCGGCCGAACGTGCTGGGCAAGTTCGACGAGCGCGAGGTCGATATCGAACGCGACGGTCCCTTCGGCGGCCACGGCGGCGAATGGAGCCAGCCCAACCCGAGCGGCAACTGGCTGCTGCGCGCGCAGGCCGACCTCACACCGGCCATCATTGCGCGGGCCATCGGCAAGCGGCTGCTCAAGCTGGCGGAACAGGGCGGGCTGGACGGCGACACTCGCGCGCACATCGAGTCGCGGCTGGCGCTGATCGACGCGAAGGAGAAGTCGCTCGCGGCCATGAAGGTTTCCACCGGCGAGCGCGCACCGTGGTTCTGCAGCGGCTGCCCGCACAACACCAGCACCAAGGTGCCCGAGGGCTCGCGCGCGGTGGCGGGCATCGGCTGCCACTACATGGCGGTGTGGATGGACCGCAGCACGGTGACCTTCTCGCAGATGGGCGGCGAGGGCGTGAGCTGGGTGGGGCAGGCGCCGTTCACGACCGACAAGCACGTGTTCGCGAACCTGGGTGACGGGACCTACTACCACTCGGGGCTGCTGGCGGTGCGCCAGGCCATCGCGGCGGGGGTGAACATCACCTACAAGATTTTGTTCAACGACGCGGTCGCGATGACGGGCGGGCAGCCGGTCGATGGCAGCCTGGGCGTGGCGCAGATGACACGCGAGCTGGAGGCCGAGGGGGCGAGGAAGATCGTTGTGGTGACTGATGAGCCGGAAAAATATTCGGCTTCGTTCCTTGGGAAGGAGCGGGCCAGGGGCAAGGTCGGAAAGCCCCTCACCCCAGCCCTCTCCCCAGAGGGGCGAGGGAGCAATACAGACCCTGCATTACTCCCTCTCCCTCTGGGAGAGGGCGGGGGTGAGGGCCTGCGCGGCCTCGCCCCGGGCGTCACCGTCCACCACCGCGACGAGCTCGACGACATCCAGCGCCAGCTCCGCGAGATCCCCGGCTGCACCATCCTCATCTACGACCAGACCTGCGCCACCGAGAAGCGCCGCCGGCGCAAGCGCGGCACCCTTGAAATGCCGGCCGAAACGGTCGTCATCAACGAGCTGGTGTGCGAAGGTTGCGGAGACTGCTCGGTGCAATCGAACTGCCTGTCGGTCGAGCCGGTGGAAACGGCGTTCGGCCGCAAGCGGCGCATCAACCAGAGCAGTTGCAACAAAGACTATTCGTGCCTGAAAGGCTTCTGTCCAAGTTTCGTCACCGTGACTGGCGGCACGCTCAGAAAGCCGAAGAAGGAAGCCGCGCGCGATCCGTTCCAGGGCCCCTCACTGCCCGAACCGCTGCTGCCGCAAGCACTCAGCGACAGCGGTGAGGACCGCGCCTGGGGCATCCTCATCGCCGGCGTCGGCGGCACCGGCGTCATCACCATCGGCCAGTTGCTCGGCATGGCGGCCCACCTCGAAGGCAAGGGCATCGTCACGCAGGACGCCGGCGGCCTGGCGCAAAAGGGCGGCGCGACCTGGAGCCACATCCAGATCGCCAACCGGCCCGAGGCC
>JAKFEZ010000194.1:0-1659 GCA_036675435.1 Ramlibacter sp.
CAATCCCAGCGCCGCGTTGGCGGCGATCGCCGCATCCACGGCGCTGCCGCCCTGCTTCATCACCTCCAGCGCGATCTGGGTGGCCAGCGGATGCGAGGTGGCGGCCATCGCCTTGGGCGCGATGACTTCGGAACGGGTGGCGAAGGCGCGGCCGGTGATGCGGTCGGCGGCGCTGGCCGGCAGGGCCAGGAGCAGGACGGACAGGCAGATCAGGTGGCGCATGGGGTTCTCCTGGGATCGCGACGCGGGCGATGTCGCCACGTCCGCAAGGACGACATCACGCGCGCCGGAACCAGCCGGTGATGCTGTAACGATGCTCCCCCGCCCATGGCGCCACCTGGCTGACCTGGTGCCGCTGCGGCACCCGGAACAGGCTGAGCGAATTCCAGTGCGGGGTGAAGGTTTCGACCACCTCCTGGCGCCCGTCGACGAACTGCAGCAAACCGCCCCAGTCCGCCTCCCAGCCCTGGCTGAGGTTGATCACGTAGGCGCAGGCCCGCTCCTCTTCCGACGACTTGTCGTCGTGCAGGCGCAGGAAATGGCCGGGCCGGTAACGGGCGGCGATGGCGCTGACCATGCGGATCGCGGGATCGCCGGCCAGCTCGCGGGCGAATTCGAGGAACGGCGGGGTATTGAGGAAATCGACCACCGCATGCAGCACCAGCTCGGGGTGCAGGCCATCGCGGCGCGCGTCGATCATGCGGAAACGGTCGAAGATGAATTCGAACCCGTCGCGCGCGCGCCGGCAGGCCTCGCGCAGGCGCTCTGCATCCGCTTGGGCGGCGGCGAGCCCCTGCCGTGCCGGATCCAGCAGCGGCGGACGGTCGCTGCGCTGCGCGGTTTCCCAGGGCACTTCATGCTGCAGGCAATGGCGCAGGCGCTGGGCCGACGGCTCCTGCAGGAATCCGGGGATCTGGACCCGGCCTTTGTCCTTCAGGCGGACGCGATAGGGCTCGATATCCAGCTCATTGCTGATCATGCGGCTAGTGGGTCCCATCCGGCGTTGACCCCGGCCGACGCGGCCCGGACCGGCCTGATTCTCTCACGCCACCTGTGTCACGCCATGGCCGGCTCAGGGCCAGGACGGCGGTTGCGCCTGCCAGGCGGCCTGCACTTCGGCCAGTTTGACGCGATCCTGCTCGCGCCAGGCCGGGAGCAGGCGCCGGAAGTTGGCCGGATCGCCCCATAGCAGCGGCTCGGTACGCACCGCGGCGGCATACCACTGCACCGCTTCGGACTTGCGCCCCACGCTCCACAAGCCCAGTGCCAGGGTCGGCGGCACCCAGGACGGGGTGCCGAAACCACCGGCCAGTGCGGCCCATTGGTCCAGTGCCGCCTGCGATTCGCCCAGGCGGTACAGATCCCAGGCGTAGTTCCAGCGCACCGCACGGCCCAGCGTGCCACCGATATCGGTGCTGCTCAGCGCTTCCTGATAGAGCGTCTTGCCCAGTTCCGCCCGGTTCTGGGCGATCGCCACGTGGGCGAGCTGGGCCTGGGCCTCGGTCCGCTTGCGGCCGCGTTCGATCGCCTTCAGCAATTGCTCGGCCAAGGGCTCGCCTTCGCCTTCGATGGCCACGATCAACCGGGTCGTGTTGCGGTCCTGGTCGAAATAGAATTCTTTCGGTTTCGGCAGCGTCTGCGCCTGCGCGGAAAACCCAT
>JAKFEZ010000313.1:0-1654 GCA_036675435.1 Ramlibacter sp.
GCGTTGGGAGAGGGGTGCGGCTGTGCCGTTGCGGCACGCTTGATTTCCGCGGCAGACATGTCCATTTCGAACCTCTTGGAATTTCTCTGACGAAACACCTTCGGTGCCCCTCTTCGCACCCTTGTGAGGTGGATGTGGGGCCTGCGCGATCTAGAGCAAAGCGGCCCGGGTCGGGCCGCTGTTGAAGACCATAAAGAGCGTTGTGCGAAGCAGCATTATGGCATCAGCGTCACGGCGCTTTGCAGCGAAGCAGACTCGAAAGCACGCGATGACATAATCGCGCCCGCTTTCACCATCACCGCTGCCTGGCCCTTTCGCCGCCAGCACAAGCGGGCGACATGATCCACTGCCTGCGGTCGAAGGCCCGGCAGGGAGCTCCGAAGGCAAAGGCAGTGCAGCCATGAATCACCCACCCGCCTTTCTCCGCTTCGACTCGTCGCAAGCTCGACACGCGAAGAAGATGCAAGACCCCGCAACCGGTGAGTCCTCGTGACAGACACTGTGCCGGCGACTGCCGTGCTTGCGCGAACGCCCGGCCTGCGCAGGAGAATGGCCTGCTTTCTCTACGAGGGTGTGCTGCTGTTCGGCGTGGTGTTCGTCAGCGCCCTGCTCTACGCCGTGCTGACCGACCAGCGCAATGCAATGCAGGGCCGCGAGGGCCTGCTCATCACCGCCCTCGTCCTGATGCCGGGTCTGTACCTGGTCTGGTACTGGTCGCAGACCGGACAGACGCTTCCGATGCAGACCTGGAACATCCGCCTGACGGTCGCCAGTGGCCGGCGCGTGTCGCGCCTTCGCGCCACGGCTCGTTACCTCGCGTGCTGGGTCTGGTTCCTGCCAGCCCTGGCACTTTGGCACCTTGCCGAGTGGCGCAGCACCGGCGCCCTGGTCGCAGCGCTGGCAGCGGGTGTCGTCGGCTATGCCTTGCTGGCGTTGCTTCACCCCCAGCGCCAGTTCTGGCACGACGCCCTGTGCGGCACGCGGCTGGTCGACACGCGCCCGGCTGCCGCGCCCTGAACGACCCTCGCGGGCGGAACGCACATCGTGCGTTCAAAGTCAGCCGCTACCATCGCGTGCCATGACCACCAACCCCTACAAGGGTCGCACGGGACTCGACCGCGTTCTTCGCGCCACCGGCCATTCGCTCGACGGTCTGCAGATCGCCTATCGCGGGGAAAACGCCTTCCGGCAGGAGGTCTGGGCATCGACGTTGTTGCTGCCGGCGGCGTTCTGGCTGGGCCGCAGCTGGATCGAGGTGGCACTGCTGACCGGCTCGGTGCTGCTGGTGCTGATCGTCGAGCTGCTCAATTCGGGCATCGAGGCCGCGATCGACCGCGTCAGCTACGAGCTGCACGACTTGTCCAAGCGGGCCAAGGACATCGCCAGTGCGGCGGTGTTCCTCTCGCTGGTGCTGTGGGGCGGCATCTGGGCCGCTGCACTGTGGCATCGCTTCGCGGCGTGAGGCGCGGATGAATGTCCGCCTCAATGCCCCGTTCACCGTCTGCGTCTATTGCGGCTCGCGCGACGGCGTGAATCCGGCATTCGCCGAAGCGGCCCGCGCGGTCGGCCGCTGCATAGGCGCGCGCGGATGGCGGCTCGTGTACGGCGGTGCGCAGGTCGGGCTGATGGGTGTGCTGGCCGATGCGGCGCTCAC
>JAKFEZ010000310.1:0-9973 GCA_036675435.1 Ramlibacter sp.
CATGGCGATGTCGCCGGCATCGAAGGCGTGCGGCGCGCCCTGTGCGACTGGCTGGACTGGATGGGGCTGGTGGACGCGGGTCCGCGGGCGCGGCTCGACCGTTTCATCGGCTATTACGAGCCCTACGCGCAAAGCCACGATGCGCTGGACCGCGACACGGCGGTGCAGGAGGAAACGCGCAACGTGGCCCGCGCTGTTGCCGCCGCCGTGCGCGAACTGAGGGCCGGCCAGTTGAGCGCGCCCGACCGTCAGCTTAAGGATCCGCGGCCGAAGTGAGGCGCTCAAGAAAACGCCGGGCCGTCCCAAGTTTTCTTGCACCCCCTCGGGGGCCTGACGCGAAGCGGCAGGGCTGGGGGCCTCAGAACCAGGCGGCGTAGCGCAGCTGCACGAAATTCTCGCCGGGGTTGGGCTTCTTGATGCCGGCGTTGGACAGATGGGCCAGACGCAGGCTCAGTTCACGCTGCCTCTGCGCGCCGAAGCTGTAGCCGACTCCCACCACGTCGTTGAAGTTGAAGCGCGTGCTGAACTGCTTGTGGGCCGTGCGATAGAGCCGGTCCGTCACCGTGATGCCGATACCTGCCTCGAGGAACCAGTCCGAGCGGCCCTGGGCAAAACGGTAGCGCACCAGGGGCAGCAGGCCGAGCTGGGCGAACGAGTCGCGCCCGCTGCTGCCGCGGCTGGTCCAGTAAGCGACGGAGGCTTCGGTGAGGCCGCTCCATTCGCCGCCCAGCCCTTCACGCCGCCACGACCAGGGCCACAGCACACCGGCGCTGAGGCTGTAGGTGGCATGTTCGGCCGCGCCCAGCTGCACGAAGGCGCCGGCCGGAGACAGGTCCAGCGCCTGGGCGCCGCCGGACAGCGCGGCGCAAGACGCCAGCCAGATCATTCGCGCCATCTTGATTGCCATTCGCTGCCCTCCGGTGGAGCCCCGATGATATCGGCATGATGCGCAAGGCCGCCCGGCGCCGCGCTGCACCCGCAGCCACACCAAGTCTGCCTGCTGTCCTACACCTCCGAAAAGTGCCCGGCAGTACAAGAAAAGTCTCCCCTGCCGAGAGCCTTTTCCTCAATGACAGACACCGTGGCCACCGCCCCGCCGTTGACCGTGATGACGGTCAACATCCACAAGGGCTTCACCGTTTTCAACCGCAAGTTCATCTTGCCGGAGCTGCGCGATGCCGTGCGCAAGGTCGGCGCCGACGTGGTGTTCCTGCAGGAAGTGATGGGCACCAACGAGTCCGAGGGACGCAAGAAGATCAACGGCCACACCGACGAGCCGCACTATGAATTTCTAGCCGACAGCATCTGGCCGCAGTATGCCTACGGCCGCAACATGGTCTACCCCAAGGGGCACCATGGCAATGCCGTGATGTCCAAGTTTCCCATCGTGCATTACCAGAACCACGACGTATCGGTTGCCGGCCCGGAAAAGCGCGGACTGCTGCATTGCGTGCTGCGCCTGCCGGGCCACGGCATCGACGTGCATGTGATCTGCGTGCACCTGGGCCTGGCTGAAAGCCACCGTCAGCAGCAGCTCGACTTGCTGTGCCAGATGGTGCGCGGCGAGGTGCCTGACGACGCCCCGCTGATCGTGGCGGGTGACTTCAACGACTGGCGCCGCCGGGCCCACGACCTGCTGTGGCGCGAGGTCGGCCTGAAGGAAGTCTTCGTCACCGCCTACGGCGAGTCGGCCAAGACCTTCCCGGCGCGCTTTCCGCTGCTGTCGCTCGACCGCATCTACGTGCGCAACGCCTCCGTGCACCTGCCGGTGGTGCTGCCGCGGCGGCCCTGGTCGCATCTGTCCGACCACGCCCCGCTGGCGGCGGAGATTCACCTATGAACCCGCGCTGGATCGAGGGCAACGACATTGCGCTGCTCGAAAACGGCGAGGAATTCTTTCCGCGCGTGTTCTCCTGCATCGCCAACGCACGGCAGGAAGTCATCATCGAGACCTTCATCCTGTTCGAGGACAAGGTCGGCCTGCAACTGCACAAAGCGCTGGTGAGCGCGGCGCAGCGCGGCGTGCAGATCGACCTGACCATCGACGGCTTCGGCTCGCCCGACCTGTCGGACGATTTCATCCGCTCGCTCGGGAACGCGGGCGTGCGAATCCACGTGTTCGATCCCGGCAAGCGGCTGCTGGGCTGGCGCTGGAACATGCTGCGCCGCATGCACCGCAAGATCGTGGTGGTCGACCGTGAGGTCGCCTTCGTCGGGGGCATCAACTACTCGGCCGACCACCTGGCCGATTACGGCCCCGAGGCCAAGCAGGACTACGCGGTGGAGATCCGCGGCCCGCTGGTGGCCGAGATCCACCGCTTCACCCACCTGGCGCTGGCCCAGGGGCAACGCTATCAGCGGCGCCGCAACTGGTGGCGCTGGCGCAGCCGGATGCGGCTCGACCCCACGCGCCAGCCGCGGGTCGGCAGCGCGGCGGCCATGCTGGTGGTGCGCGACAACGCCGAGCACACCAGCGACATCGAGCGCCACTACCGGGTGGCCATCCGCGCGGCGCGCCACCGCGTCATCATCGCCAACGCCTACTTCTTTCCCGGCTACCGGTTCCTCAAGGAGCTGCGCCGCGCCGCGCGCCGCGGCGTCGACGTGCGCCTGATCCTGCAGGGCGAGCCGGACATGCCGATCGTCAAGACCATCGCCGGCCTGCTTTACCGCCAGCTGCTGGGGGCCGGGGTTCGCATCTTCGAGTACTGCGAGCGGCCGCTGCATGGCAAGGTGGCGTTGATGGACGACGAGTGGGCCACCGTCGGCTCCAGCAACCTCGATCCGCTGAGCCTGGCGCTGAACCTCGAGGCCAACGTGATCATCCGCGACCGCGCCTTCAACGCGCACCTGTACCAGCGCCTGGAATGCCTGATGCGCAACGGCTGCCAGCAGGTGCAAGCGCCAGAAGGCGCGGCCAGGCCTCGCGCCTGGGACGTGGTGCGCAGCTTCGTGGCCTATCACTTCATCCGGCGCTACCCCGGCTGGGCCACCTGGCTGCCGCGCCACGAGCCGCGACTGATGTCGCCGCTGGCCGAACCGCTGCAGCCGCAGTACGCCGAGCAGGGCAAGGAGTGACCCGTGGGCGCCCGCACACTGCCCCGCAACGCCCTGGCCAAGCCGCCCCGGCGCGGCGGCGCAGCCCCGTCGTCGGGTGGCTGGCGCTCGCGGCCCTGGTGGCCCTGGCTGCGCCGGGCGCTCACCCTGCTGTTCTTCGGCGCGGTGGTGGCGCTGCTGGTGCGCTTCGCCCGCAACGTCGATTGGCAAGAGGTGCTGGCCTCGCTGCGCGGCATTCCCCGGGCGGCCCTGCTGGCGGCGATCGGCCTGGCGGCCTGCAGCCATCTGCTGTACAGCTGCTTCGACCTGCTGGGCCGGCGCTATACCGGCCACCAGCTGGCCACCCCCCAGGTGATGTCGGTGAACTTCGTCAGCTACGCCTTCAACCTGAACCTGGGTTCGCTGGTCGGCGGGGTCGCATTTCGCTACCGCCTCTATTCCCGGCTGGGCCTGGACAACGGCGAAATCACCCGCATCCTGACGATGAGCATGCTCACCAACTGGCTGGGCTATCTGCTGCTGGGCGGCCTGCTGTTCCTGCTTCATCCGCTGCAGCTGCCACCGAGCTGGAAGATGGGCAATCATGGATTGCAATGGCTGGGCGGCGCGATGGTGCTGGCGGCGCTGGCCTATGTGGTGGCCTGCATGCGCTCGGGCCAGCATGTCTGGACCGTGCGCGGCCACGAGCTGTTTCTGCCTTCGGGCCGCATGGCGCTGCTGCAGCTGGCGATCTCGTGCATCAACTGGAGCGTGATGGCCGGCGTGGTGTTCATGCTGTTGCAGCGGCAGATCGCCTACAGCGACGTGCTGGCGGTGCTGCTGATCGCCGCCATCGCCGGCGTGATCACCCATGTGCCCGCCGGCCTGGGCGTGCTCGAGTTCATCTTCGTGGCGCTGCTGTCGCACCAGCTTTCGGAAGGCCGCCTGATCGGCGCGCTGCTGGGCTATCGCGCGCTCTATTACATCGCGCCGCTGATGATCGCGGCCGTGCTTTATCTGGTCTTGGAAACCCAGGCCAAAAGGCGGGCGCGCGCCAACGCCTGAGAAGCGAGCGCCCTCACTCAACCCCATTCAAGGAACACTCGTCATGTCCCAAGACATCTCACAAAACCTGTTTCAGCCGGCCTGGGCCAACCCCTTCATGGCCTGGACCGATCTGGCCATGAAAACCACCGAGCTCATGGTCGAATCCGGCCAGGTCATCGGCTCGCGCGTCGACCAGCTCACCCGCGCCGGAGCCAACGCCGAACCGGAGGAACTCAAGCAGTATTCGCTGCTGGGCACCGACAAGCCGCGTGCCGTCACCGACTCAGGACTGGCCATGGTCAGCCGGCTGCAATCGGCGCAGTACGACCTGATGACCCGCGCCTGGCAGCAATGGTTCAGCAACCTGGCGGCGCTGGTCGCCATGGCCGGCAGCAACAGCTTCGGCGAGGTGCTGTCGCGCCAGCAGCGCCTGTTTCAGACGCTCGCCTCCCCACGGACGACAACGCGTGCGACCAGCGACCCGGCGGTCGAGACCGCGCCGGCAGCCAAGGCCCATGCCAAGCGCCACCGCCGCGTCAGCCGCACCGGCGTTGCCGCCTCGCGCCGTTGAGAGAAATCATGAAGCCGAAACTCTCTGCTAAAGGTACCTGACATGGAAGCGCGGCTGGCCAGCGAAACCGATCTCGCAGGCTTCCGCGAAGAAGCCGGTGCGCTGCTGGCGCACCAGGTGCCCCCGGAAGCCGTGCATTGGGAAGCAGCGCACGCGCAGAACAGCGACAGCTTCACCGACCCGGTGGGGCTGGGCGAAGGCCCGTTGCGCGGCCCGCCCAAGGCCGCGTCGGCCATCGTGCCGCCCTCGTTCCTGCGGCTGTGCGAGGTGGTGGTGCTGCACAGCGACCCGGACCGGTTCGCCCTGCTGTATCGTCTGTTGTGGCGGCTGGTGCACGAGCCGGACCTGCGCAACAACCCGGTCGATCCCGACATGCTGCACGCCCACCAAATGGGGCAGGCCGTGCGGCGCGACCTGCACAAGATGAAGGCCTTCCTGCGCTTTCGCGCCGTGCCCGACGGCGACGCCGCTGCCCTGCACATGGCCTGGTTCGAGCCGGCCCATCACATCGTCGAGGCCGTGGCGCCCTGGTTCGCCAAGCGCTCGCCGCAGATGCGCTGGGCCATCTTCAGCCCCGAGCGTTCGGTGGAGTGCGACGGCCGGCAACTGCATTTCGGGCCCGGCCTGCCGCGCAGCGAAGCCCCCGGCACCGAGGCGCCGGACGCGGACTGGATCGCCTGCTACCGCAAGGTGTTTGGCGGGCGAGGGCAGAACGCGCTGCAGGAGGACGGGGCGACGACCTCATGAAGGCCTCTCGGGAGCGCCCTGTCGCGGCCGTCGCGGTCGCGCCTTCGCGCGTACCGCTCGTGCCCCGGCCGGTGGACCGCGCCGACCCCAGTGACGCTGGCGACCAGCAAGGTGCAAGGTGCTGATCACGCTGCACCCGTCGGCGCTGCTGCGGGTGCTGCCGCCGGACCGCGAAGCGGCTTTAACGGCGTTCGTGCGCGACCTGGCTAAAGCGCGCCGCGCGTTTGAAGGCTAGACGAACACCCCATCCTGGTAAGCCGCGCCGAAATACACGTTGACACTGGTGATGCGCTCGCCGCTGAATGTCAGCAGTTCGGTGTTGCGGAACGACTTGCCGCCTTCCGTGGCGCACGAGTAGGTGACGAAGGCCTTGTGGCCGTTGATCACGATGTCCTCGATCTTCTGGTCGCGGCTCGGCTCGCGGTTGGGCCAGCAACGCTCGAAGTAGGTGGCCTTGTCGATGCCGTCGTCGTTGGGGCTGGTGAAAGTGAAGTCGTCGGCCAGCAAGGTCTCAACGACCTCGCGGTTCTCGCTCTCATAGGCGCCGATGTAGGCGCGCACGACGTTCGTCAGTTTGATGTCTTGCATGGGCGACTGTAACCGCCCCTTACTGAGCGGCGCTTTTGCCGCTGTCGATCTCCCCAACGCCAGTGCGTGAACGCTTGGCCACGCGCTTGGCCGCGCGCTTGCCCTTGGTCACGGCGCTGCGCTCGTCCTTGGCCAGGCTCTGATCGCGCTGCGGCTTGATGTCGCGGCTCGGCGTGACGCCCCGCTCGGCGGCCGCCGCGGTCTCGCTGCCCTTCACACCCGGCGCGCCGTGCGCCTCGTTCAGCGTCAGCAGGAAGGCTGCCAGGGCCACGGCCACGGCGATCCAGTGATGACGGCGATGGTGCACTTTCATGGGTGGACTCCTCGAAGGTATTGCCCGCAGCTTCAGTGTGGGCCGCTGCGCCCCGCGCAGCACGAGCATTTGGCAACAGATTCTGTAGGACATCGCTGGCGCGCGGCTGTTAAGATTCGCCGCTTTTTAGCTCTGCCCTTCCAAAGACTTTCCGCTCAATGACCGTTGCCCTCGCAGGGCGTGCCCCTGCCACGTTCGAGATCAAGAGCGCCAACCTGCCTCTGGTCTCGCTGCTACTCAAGTCGGCCGACTTGAGCGCGCTTGCCGCCGAACTGAAGGCCCGCTTCGACGACATCCCGGACTTCTTCGACAACGACCCGCTGGTGCTCGACCTGTCGCCGCTGCAGGCGCAGGCCGAAGCCGCGATCGACTTCGCCGCGCTGCTGGCGCTGCTGCGCAGCTACCGCGTGGTACCGGTCGCCGCGCGCGGCGGGCATCCGGCGCAAATGAGGGCGGCGCTGGCGGCGGGGTTGGCGGCCGCGCCGGAAGCCACCCCCACCCCAACTCTCCCCCAGCGGGGGAGGGAGCAAGAGCGTGGAAGGCTGCAGGAGCGGGGCAAGGAGCAGGAGAAGGCGCCCGAAACCGCGCTTGCGACCGCCTTGGTCATCGACAAGCCGCTGCGCTCGGGCCAGCAGGTCTATGCGCGCGGGCGCGACCTGGTGGTGCTGAGCATGGTCAACCCGGGCGCCGAGGTCATCGCCGACGGCCACATCCACGTCTATGCGCCGTTGCGCGGCAAGGCCATCGCCGGCGCGCGCGGCAACACCGAGGCGCGAATCATTGCGCTGTGCCTCGAACCCGAACTCATCTCCATCGCCGGCGTGTACCGCACGGCCGAAGTGCCGCTGCCCCCCGACGTGCTGTCCAAGCCCACCCAGGTGCGGCTGGTCGGCGGGGCGGAGGGCAAGCTGGTGATGGAAGCGCTTAACGGTATTGCTCCCTCTCCCTCTGGGAGAGGGCGGGGGTGAGGGCATGACTTCGCGCCTGCCCGCCCTCACCCTGACCCTCTCCCAAAGGGAGAGGGGACAAGCCATCATCAACCGATAAGGATCTCCTCCCCATGGCAAGAATCATCGTCGTGACCTCCGGCAAGGGCGGGGTGGGCAAGACCACCACCAGCGCCAGCTTCGCCTCGGGCCTGGCCCTGGCCGGCCACAAGACCGCCGTGATCGACTTCGACGTCGGCCTGCGCAACCTCGACCTCATCATGGGCTGCGAGCGGCGCGTGGTGTACGACCTGATCAACGTGGTACAGGGCGAAGCCAACCTGCACCAGGCCTTGATCAAGGACAAGCAATGTGACAACCTGTTCGTGCTGGCCGCCTCGCAGACCCGCGACAAGGAAGCGCTGTCCAAGGACGGCGTCGAGAAGGTCCTGAAGGACATGGCCGAGATGGGCTTCGAGTACATCGTCTGCGACTCGCCGGCGGGCATCGAAACCGGCGCGCTGATGGCCATGCACTTCGCCGACGAGGCGCTGGTGGTGACCAACCCCGAAGTGTCTTCGGTGCGCGACTCCGACCGCATCCTGGGCATGCTGGCCAGCAAGACCAAACGCGCGATCGAGGGCAAGGAGCCGATCAAGGAGCACCTGCTGATCACGCGCTACAACCCGAACCGGGTCGACCAGGGCCAGATGCTGTCGCTGGAAGACATCCAGGACATCCTGCGCATCAAGCTGATCGGCGTGATACCCGAGAGCGAGTCGGTGCTGCAGGCCTCCAACCAGGGCACGCCCGCCGTCCACATGAAGGGCAGCGACGTGTCGGAAGCCTACAAGGACGTGATCGACCGTTTCCTGGGCCAGGACAAGCCGATGCGCTTCGTCGACCCGCAGAAGAACGGCTTTCTGAAGCGTCTGTTCGGAGGCAAGTAAGGCATGGGCACTTTCCTTTCCTTCCTGCTGGGCGAAAAGAAGAAGACCGCCAGCGTCGCCAAGGAGCGGCTGCAGATCATCCTGGCGCACGAGCGAAGCGGCCGCCACGCGAGCCAGCCCGACTATCTGCCGGCGCTGCAGCGCGAACTGGTGGCCGTGATTTCCAAGTACATCAAGATCGGTCCGAACGACATCAAGGTCAACGTCGACCGGCAGGACAATCTTGAAGTGCTGGAAGTGAAGATCGAATTGCCCGACGCCAAGTGAGCAGCCCGGCGCGGGTCTTGACAGCCAGCGCGCCGGAGCAGCTAAACTTGGCGATGGCCGATCCCATCATCGTTCGCGTCACTCATCGTTACACGGTCAGCGCCGAGCGCGTCTTCGACGCCTGGCTGACCCCTGCGCAGGCAGGGCGCTTCCTGTTCGCCACCCGCACCGGCAACATCCTTCACTGCGAGGTCGATGCCCGGGTGGGCGGTGAATTCACCGTCACCGACCGGCGCCCCAATGCCGACGGCGACGAGAGCTTCTTCGATGCCCAGCACCGCGGCCGCTATGTGGAGATACGCCGGCCAAGCCGTCTGGTCTTTGACTTCAGCGTCGAGCCCTTCTTCGACGACACGACCCGTGTCACCCTGGACATCACGCCGGCCGGCGTCGGCTGTGAGCTGACCCTCACGCACGACCTGGGCGACAACCCCGACGCCCGCGCCTACGCGGAGCGCACCCGCCAGGGCTGGGCCAACATGCTGGCGCAGCTGGAGAAGGTGCTCACGGCGCGCAGCTGGGGCTTCAAGGTGCCGGGCAGCGCCTGACCCGCGTGCGCCAGGCATTGCAGGGGCAGCATGCCCTTGCGCCTTTGTTTCCATTTCGGAAACACGGCATCCACCAGAACTCGTCTTGTGGACTGCAGTTGTCCTCCCATCTGTCAGACATCGATGTGCCGCCCGCCTACCGCGAGCGCTCACCGAGACTGGACAGACGGACGCCGAGCGAAGCCGCCATGACCGGATTTCACATCATCGCTCCGAGGAAGAACACCATGAACCGCAACATCGCATCCGCACTCGTCATCGCCGCCGCCGCAGCAGCCGGCAGCGCAATGGCCGACGACATCACCATCGACACCACGCCCTTCGTCAGCACCAAGAGCCGGGCCGAAGTGCAGGCTGAACTGAGCCAGTTCAAGCAGGCCGGCACCAGCCCGTGGTCGACGCAGTACAACCCGCTGGCGCAGTTCAGAAGCAGCCTGTCGCGCGCGCAGGTGGTCGCCGGCTATGTGGCCGACCGCGACCAGGTGGCGGCGCTTAACGGCGAAGACAGCGGCTCGGCCTACCTGTCGCAGTTTGCCGGCCAGCGCGCCGAGCCAAGCGCGACACTGGCCCGCGCCAGGTAAGAAGGCCTGCTCTCGCAATCAAAGCCGCCCCGGATCGGGGCGGCTTTTTTGCGCTCAAACAACAGATTCGTGACCGCCTTGCAACGCATGGCCGCTTAAACACGAGCTGTTCCACATTTTCTGGCTATCGGGCATCCTGGGGCGCACAATTACGCTGCAGTGCAACATAAAAATGCCAGTCAAGAAACTGGCGACAGGGACCCGTTGTGATTGAAGCCAGAGTGACATGCAATACGTCCAAGATTCATTCGACGCCGGCACGGTAGTCGCCGCCTGCCTGAGCCCGGGCGCCCTGGTCGACCTCGAGCCGGTGCTGCAGCGCCTGTTGGCAGGCCAGCAGCTTTTCGTCAAACAGCGTGACGGCACCTATCGGCCCAAGGGTTCGCAGCTGGGGCTGGC
>JAKFEZ010000250.1:0-1641 GCA_036675435.1 Ramlibacter sp.
TTCGCGGTCCACCAGGTCCTGCACGGTAGCTTGCCAGAAGTCGCCTTCGGGCGTGGGGGTGACGGCGGGGACGGAGGTCGCGGTTTCGCGCAGGGGTTCGGGCTGGACGCGGACGGGGACGCCGACGACGTCGCTGCCGCCCTGCGCCGGTGCGGCGGTGGAGCGCGGCTGCGCCTGGCGCAGTTCGACGACCGGGAGGACGCGGCCGGGGGGAGCGGTGGGGCGGGGGACGGCTGGCGCAGCGACCCCACCGACAGCCGCAGCACTATTCAGAGTTTTTTTTTGAGCCGATCCCGGCTTGAACGCCAGCAGCCGCAGCAGCACCATCGTCAGCGCGGAATACTCGTCCGGCGCCAGCCCCAGCTCGGCGCGCCCATGGAGGCACATGCTGTAGAGCAACTGGGTTTCGTCGGCGGGCATCAGGGCTGCGAGGCGCGCCATTTCCGCGGCATCGGGATCGGCGGTAGCGCCCTCTTCGGCCATCGACGGCACCGCCTGGATCACCGCCATGCGCTGCAGCACCGCGCTCATTTCTTCCAGCGTCGAAGCAGCGCTGAAGCCGTGCGTGCGCAGGGCCTCCGAAATTTCGACCACCGTCTTGCCATCGCCCGCCGCCAGGGCGTCGATCAGGCGGAACACATGGCCGCGGTCCACGCTGCCCAGCATCTGGCGCACGCCTGCTTCTTCCAGGTTGCCGGAACCGAAGGCGATGGCCTGGTCGGCCAGCGAAAGCGCGTCGCGCATCGAGCCGCGCGCTGCTCGCGCCAGCAGCCGCAGCGCCTGCGGTTCGGCTTGCACTCCCTCGGCCTGAAGCACCTGCGCCAGGTGCTCGTGCACCGTCTCCGGCGCCATCGGCCGCAGGTTGAACTGAAGGCAGCGAGACAGCACCGTCACCGGCACCTTCTGCGGATCGGTGGTGGCCAGCACGAACTTGAGGTATTCGGGCGGCTCCTCCAGCGTCTTGAGCATCGCGTTGAAGGCGTGCCCGGTGAGCATGTGCACTTCGTCGATCATGAAGACCTTGAAGCGGCCCTGCACCGGCTTGTACACCGCCTGCTCCAGCAGCGACTGCACCTCGTCCACGCCGCGATTGGAGGCGGCGTCGAGCTCGGTGTAGTCGACGAAGCGCCCGCTGTCGATATCGGTGCAGGCCTGGCACACGCCGCAAGGCGACGCCGTGATCCCGCCCTGCCCGTCCGTGCCCTGGCAGTTGAGCGACTTGGCCAGGATGCGCGACACCGTCGTCTTGCCCACTCCCCGCGTGCCGGTGAACAAGTAAGCGTGGTGCAGGCGTTGCTGAGTCAGCGCATTGCTGAGAGCCTGCACCACATGCTCCTGGCCAACCATTTCGGTGAAGGTGCGGGGCCGGTATTTGCGCGCAAGCACGAGATAGGACATGCGCCGGATTCTACGGGTTGGCTGCCTTGAGTCTCCCTCCCCCTCTGGGGGAGGGCTGGGGTGGGGGCATGCTCCGGCCCCTCAACTCGTCACCTACCGTCACCTACCAGGCCAAAGGCCTTTCCCGCCCGCCTACAATAGCGTCTGACGGGCCTCCCCGCATGGTGAAGCGGCCAACCGGGTCAGATGGGGAACCAAGCAGCCCTAACTGTGGAGCCAGTGCCGGGGGTAAGGCTCGTCAAC
>JAKFEZ010000249.1:0-9953 GCA_036675435.1 Ramlibacter sp.
CGCAGGGCCGTGACCGGCGCCGCTGGGCCGCCGACCTGCGCTCAGAGGTCGACCGGCTTCGGCAAAGGTGAATGGCCCCCACGCTCGTCACTTCGTGTACTTCGCTGCCCCCCGAGGGGGCTGCAGTCGTCTTGGGGCGGCCCGGCGCCGACTGAATGGCCCCCACGCTCGGGTATCGTCGCGGCGGCATCCGGCGCCGCCTGGCACGGTATCTGGCACAGCTCATTGCCGTTGACTGGGCAGACGCGGTCGAAAGTCACCACGTGATCAACCTCGGCGCGGATGCCGATCCATTCGCCGATCTTGTGGTCGTGGTGGCTGGGCACGTGGGCCAGCACCATCTGCCCGCTGGCGAGCCGCAGCGTATAGAGAAATTCCGATCCGCGAAAGGCCTTGCGGATGATCTCGGCCTTCACGGGCGCGTGGTCGTCGTGCACGATGTCGTCGGCGCGCAGCAGCACGTCGCATTCGCCGGAGGCAAAGGCGCCGGGCAACGGACACTCGGCCATGTCGGTCAGCTCGCCCAGCGGCGTCTGCACCACCACCTGGCTGCCGACCTCTCGCAGGGTGGCCGGCGCGAAAACGCCGTGGCCGATGAAGTCGGCCACGAACCGGGTGGCCGGCCGGTGATAGAGCGTGTAGGCATCGTCCCATTGATGCAGCCGTCCTTCGTGCATCACGCCGATCTCGTCGCCGATGGCGAACGCCTCCAGCTGGTCGTGCGTCACGAACAGGGCCGTGGCGTGGGCCGCCTTCAGGATGCCGCGGATCTCGTGCGCCAGCCGCTCGCGCAGGTCGACGTCGAGGTTGGAGAAAGGCTCGTCGAGCAGCAGCAGGCGCGGCTGCGGCGCCAGCGCACGGGCCAGTGCCACGCGCTGCTGCTGGCCGCCGGAAAGCTCGTGCGGAAAGCGCCGCTCGATGCCGTCCAGCCCCACCAGCCGCAGCACTTCGGCCACGCGCGCCGTGCGGTCGGCACGCGGCAGGTGGTGGATGCCGAAGCCGACGTTGCGGCCGACATCGATGTGGGGGAACAAGGCGTAGTCCTGGAACACCATGCCGACGCGCCGGGCCTCGGCCGGCACATGGACGTCCGCGCTGCCCACCACCTCGCCCGCAATGCGGATCTCGCCGGCGGCGGCCTGTTCGAGCCCGGCGACGGCCCGCAACAGCGTGGTCTTGCCGCAGCCGGACGGACCGATCAACACGCCGATGTCGCCTGCTCGCAAGCCGAAGGACACTTCGTCGACAGCGCGCTGGGACCGGCCCGGGTACTGGACGCGCAGTTGCGAGACTTCGACGAACATGAGCTCAATTGTAGATGCTTACAATTCGCATTTGCATCACTAGGCCATCAAGCCTTTCGCACATGGGCGTCCGCCGCCTTCAAGACCTCCTGCTGTTGCTGATGGCCTCCCTGCTGGTGCTGCCGGTGCTCGCCCTGCTGGCGTCCTGGCTGCAGTGGGACGGGCACAGTGCGCAAGTCTGGGTCGAGATGGCGGGCACGGTGCTGCCGGGCTACGTCTGGACCAGCCTGGGTTTGTGCCTGGTGGTCGGGGTGGGGGTTGCCCTGGTCGGGGGAGCCACGGCCGCAGCGGTGACGCTGTTCGACTTCCCGGGCCGCCGCACCTTCGAATGGGCCTTGCTGCTGCCGCTGGCGATGCCGGCCTATGTGGTCGCCTATGCGTATACCGACTACCTGCAATTCGCCGGGCCGCTGCAATCGTGGCTGCGCGCCACCTTCGGCCTCGAAGGGCGGGTGCTGCCGGAAGTGCGCAGCTTCGGCGGCGCGGCCTGGGTCTTCATCTTCTCGCTTTATCCCTACGTCTACCTGCTGGCGCGCACGGCGCTCGCCGAGCGGGCCAGTCACCTGATGGAGGCGGCGCGCCTGCTGGGAGCGCCGCTGGGGCGGCGCATTCGACGGGTGGCCCTGCCGCTCGCGCGACCCGCCGTGGCCGCCGGCGTGGCACTGGCGCTGATGGAGACGCTGGCCGACTTCGGCGTTTCGAGCTACTTCGGCATCCAGACCTTCACCACCGGCATCTACAAGGCCTGGCTGGCGATGGACAACCGCATCGCCGCCGCGCAATTGGCCACGCTGCTGCTGCTGGTGGTCGCCATCCTGCTGGGGCTGGAGCGGCGCGCCCAGCAGCGGCTGCGGTTCGCGCAGCCGCGTGGCGTGCGCGCCGGCTCCGCCGATGCGCAGCCGATGCGCCTGCACGGCGGGCGCTGCCTGCTGGCCTGGCTGCTGTGCGGCGTGCCGGTGTTGATGGGATTCGTGTTGCCCGTGCTGTTCATGTTGCGCCCGCTGGCCGCCGACTGGTCGGTGCTGCCCTGGGACCGCTTCCTGGGATGGGCCTTCAACAGTGTCCGGCTCGGGGCGATCAGTGCGGTGCTGGCGGTCGCGCTGGCGCTCTTGATGGCCTTCAGCTTGCGGCGTGCGCCTAACGCCGTGACCCGGGGCGTGGTCCAGCTCGCCGCCCTAGGCTATGCCGTGCCGGGCGCGGTCATTGTTGTCGGCCTGCTGCTACCGGTGGGCTGGCTGCAGGCTGCGGCACCCCAGTCCGGCGTAGGCGGCTGGGTGACGGCCACCGTGCTGGGCCTGGTCTGGGCCTATCTGGTGCGCTTCGTTTCGGTGGCACTGCAGTCGATGCAGAGCGGCTATGCCCGCATTCCCGCCAGCTACGACGACTCCGCCCGCATGCTCGGCACGGCCGGGTTTGCTTTGCTGGCGCGGGTGCATTGGCCGCTGCTCAGGCGCTCGGCCATGGCAGCGTCACTGCTGGTTTTCGTCGATGTCATGAAGGAGCTGCCCGCCACGATCGTGTTGCGGCCCTTCGACACCGATACGCTGGCCGTGGTGGCCTATCAGCTGGCCCGCGACGAGCGGTTGGGCGAGGCGGCTTTGCCCTCGCTTGCGCTGGTGCTGGTGGGTTTGCTGCCGGTCATTCTGCTCAGCCACACGCTGAGGTCCCCGCGTCGCTGAGCTTTAGCACGGCGCGCGAGCGATGCGGGTCGGATCAGCTCTCGTCGCTGTACTCGGCGCGAGCACCGCTCTGTTTCCTGAAAACGACCTCGCCGGTCGGCACATGCACGACCCGGATCTCCTGCCCGGAAGGTTTGGTGAAGCTCTTGGCTGCCATGGCGACCGCCAGGTCGCGGTTGCCGACGAAATATTGACGGGATCCCGACTGCGGCAACAGGCCGCCGGCGATAGGGTGATTGCTTTCGACGCGGAAATCGCTGGATGACATTGTTTTACCTCGCTGTCTCTGCTCTTGTGTGTGCTCTGCGGTCATTGCATGGTAGGCCTGCCGTTTGACAGCGCAATGACGCCATTGCAAGCTCGGCGTCACAGCTGTAACGTGCCGCAATGGTGCGTTGCAACAGGTTAAGGCAGGACATTCCTACGTCTGTAGGATGCCACTGACGCCATTTGTAGGATGTGCGCAGTCGAGCTGTAGAAGCAGTGAAGAAGCGGGACGAAGCCGGTTTTTAGCGGCGACTGGCGCGCCGATGGCAAAGCGCTGCAGTCCAGGATGACTGGTACCACCGACGGGAATCGAACCCATATCTAGCGCTTAGGAGGCGCTCGTTCTATCCATTGAACTACGGCGGCGGGCCGAGCCCGCCATTGTATGGCGCTCAGCCCGCCGCCGTTCCGGCGTGCTGAGTGAGCAACTCAACTACTTGGACAGCAGTCGCATCGCCTCTTCCAGGCCCTTGATGGTCAGCGGGTACATGCGCTGGTTCATCAGCTGCTGCACCACGCTGATGCTCTGCCGGTACTGCCAGACGCCCTGGGGCTCGGGGTTGATCCAGGCGAACTTGGGAAAGGCGTTTGTCAGGCGCTGGATCCACTCCGCGCCGGCTTCCTCGTTGTTGTACTCGACGCTGCCGCCGGGTTGCAGGATTTCGTAGGGGCTCATCGTGGCATCGCCGACGAAGATGAGCTTGTAATCCTTGTTGTACTTGCGAATGATGTCCCAGGTGGCGAATTTTTCCGAGAACCGGCGGCGGTTGTTCTTCCACATGAAGTCGTAGACGCAGTTGTGGAAGTAGTAGAACTCCAGGTGCTTGAACTCGGCCTTGGCCGCCGAAAACATCTCTTCCACGCGGTGGATGTGCTCGTCCATCGTACCGCCGACGTCCATCAGCAGCAGGATCTTCACGTTGTTGTGGCGCTCGGGCACCATCTTGATGTCCAGGTAGCCGGCGTTGGCGGCCGTCGAGCGGATGGTGTCGTCCAGGTCCAGTTCGTCGGCCGAGCCTTCACGCGCAAACTTGCGCAGCCGGCGCAGCGCGATCTTGATGTTGCGCGTGCCCAGCTCCTGGCTGTCGTCGTAGTCCTTGTAGGCCCGCTGATCCCAGACCTTCACCGCGCTCCTGTTGCGGCCCTTGTCCTGGCCGATGCGGATGCCCTGCGGATTGAACCCGTAGGCGCCGAAGGGCGAGGTGCCGCCGGTGCCGATCATCTTGCTGCCGCCTTCGTGGCGCTCCTTCTGCTCCTCGAAGCGCTTCTTGAGCGTCTCCATCAGCTCATCCCAGCCCATCTTCTCGATCTTGGCTTTTTCTTCCGGACTGAGTTCGAGCTCCAGGTTCTTGCGCAGCCACTCCAGCGGCACTTCCTTGGTGAAGTCGGCCACCATCTCGACGCCCTTGAAGTAGGCGGCGAACGCGCGGTCGAACTTGTCGTAGTGCTTCTCGTCCTTGACCAGCGCCGTGCGCGACAGATAGTAGAAGTCGTCGATGCTGTAGCCGTCATCGCTGTGGGGCCCGACCACGCCCTCCTTCACGGCTTCGAGCAGCACCAGGTATTCCTTGACGGAGACCGGCAGCTTGGCGCTGCGCAAGGTGTAGAAGAAATCGATCAGCACGGGACTCTCCTATTTCGACCGGGGCCGGCCGAGCAGGTACTGCAGCTGGGCCTTTGCCTCGGCCCACTCGCCGGCGGCCAGGCTGTACATCACGGTATCGCGCACCGTGCCGTCGCGCCGTAACGCATGGTGACGCAGCACGCCGTCCTTGCGCGCGCCCAGGCGCTCGATGGCGCGTTGGCTGGCATGGTTGAAATTGTCGGTGCGCCAGCCGACCAGCCTGGCGCCCAGGTCTTCGAAGGCATGCGTCAGCAGCAGCAGCTTGCAGGTGGTGTTGACGTGGCTGCGCTGCCAGCTCTTGCCATACCAGGTGTAGCCGATCTCCAGGCGCTCCACGGCCGGCACGATGTCATGGAAGCGGGTGCTGCCGATGACCTTGCCGCTTGCCCGGTCGCGCACCACGAACGGCAGCATGTGGCCATCGCCCTGGCCCTTCAGTGCGGCGGCGACGTAGCCGGCAGCTTCACCGGGCGCGGGAACCGAGGTGATGCGCAGGTTCCATAGTTCGCCGTCGGCAGCGGCCGTCTCGAGATCGGCGGCGTGCCCGGCGGCCATGGGTTCCAGCCGCAACAGGGGCGCTTCCAGCGTGCGGGGTTCGGGACTGCGCATCACGGCGCCTTGTTTCGAGCGGCACGCCAGCGGCGGGCCAGCTGCAGGCCGATGCCGCCGCCCAGCCCCACCAGCACGATGCCGCCTACGCTGGCGGCGCCATAGCCTGCCTCGAAGATGTTCAGGCCGAACGCCAGCCCCAGCCAGTAGCCCAGCAACGCGCCGGCCACGAAGCCGGCCGCATCGGTGAGGCCTTCCATCAGCATTGCATTCATCTGCGCGCTCCCCCGGGACTGGAATCGTTCAGCGGTTGTGGCGCTGCATGAACACCAGTTTCTCGAACAAGGTCACGTCCTGCTCGTTCTTCAGCAGCGCCCCGACCAGCGGCGGCACCGCAACCTTGTCATCGCGGCTTTGCAGCGCCTGCAGCGGAATGTCTTCGGCCACCAGCAGCTTGAGCCAGTCGAGCAGTTCGCTGGTGGAAGGCTTCTTCTTCAGGCCGGGCAGGTTGCGCACGTCGTAGAAAGTCTTCATCGCGGCGGTGAGCAGGTCTTTCTTGAGCCCGGGGAAATGCACGTCCACGATCTGCTGCATCGTGTCGGCGTCGGGAAACTTGATGTAGTGGAAGAAGCAGCGGCGCAGGAAAGCATCGGGCAGCTCCTTCTCGTTGTTGGAGGTGATGAACACCAGCGGTCGGTGCCGGGCCTTGACCAGCTCGCGGGTCTCGTACACGTAGAACTCCATCCGGTCGAGCTCGCGCAGCAAGTCGTTAGGGAACTCGATGTCGGCCTTGTCGATCTCGTCGATCAGCAGGGCCACCGGATGGTCGGCCGTGAACGCCTGCCACAGCACGCCCTTGACGATGTAGTTGTGGATGTCCTTGACCCGCTCGTCGCCCAACTGCGAATCGCGCAGCCGGCTCACGGCGTCGTATTCGTACAGGCCTTGCTGGGCCTTGGTGGTCGACTTGATGTGCCATTGCAGCAGCGGCACATCCAGCGATTGCGCGACCTCTTCGGCCAGCATCGTCTTGCCGGTGCCGGGCTCGCCCTTGACCAGCAGCGGGCGCTTGAGGGTGATGGCCGCGTTCACGGCAAGCATCAGGTCTTGCGTCGCGACGTAGTTCTGGGAGCCTTGGAACTTCATGGGAATGTAGCGTGGGGAGAGGCGCCGAATGGCGCCGGATATAATCGAATGTTGATTAGAAGACTGAACTCTCACCCGGATTGTGCGCGCAAAATGAACAAGATGTTGACTACGCTCTTTGCCCTGGCTGTCGCTTCCGTGACCGGTATTGCTGCGGCGCAGGCACCGGCCCAGCCCCAGGCCGCGGCCTCCGCCGCGGCGCAGTCCCAGGGCGGCGCCAAGTCGCTCGACGCCAAGATGGCGATGTGCATCGGCTGCCACGGCATCAAGGGTTACCAGGCCAGCTTTCCCGAAGTGCACAAGGTGCCGATGATTTCCGGGCAGAACGCCAAGTACATCGTGGCCGCGCTCACCGCCTACAAGAACGGCGACCGCAAGCACCCGACCATGCGGGGCATCGCCGAGTCGCTGTCCGAGCAGGACATGAAGGACATCGCCGCCTACTACGAATCGCACGGCAAGGAAAACGGCGCCGCGCTCCCCGAAAAACCCAGCAAGGAGCCCAGCGCCCAGGTCGCCGCGCTGTTGCAGAAGGCTGCCTGTGTGTCATGCCACGGCGCCAATTTCGCCAAGCCGATCGACCCCAGCTACCCCAAGATCGCGGGCCAGCACGCCGACTACATGTTCGTCGCCCTGAAGGCCTACAAGGAAGTGAACAACCCGGCGGTTGGCCGCAACAACGCCATCATGGGCGCCATCTCCAAGCAGTTCAGCAACGCCGAACTCAAGGCCCTGGCCAACTACGTGGCATCGCTCGAGGGCGACCTGAAGGTCAAGCCCGAGGACAAGTTCCGGTAGCCCTTGCCGGCTACGCCGACGAAAGCCCCGCGCAGCGGGGCTTTTTCACGCCTGTTGGCAGGCGCGGCCTAGTCTCGTGTGGCCCGCCGCTGCACGCATGCCACGTAGGCGTCGCCGTCCGGGGCGCGGCCGGACTGCTGGCTGTCCCAGAGCATCTGCCCCAGGCACTCCATGGCCTCGTGGTGGGCGTCGTGCAGCGATCCGCGCCGGGCGGCCAGCAGTTCCACCGCCTGCCGGATGCCGCGCGGCTGGTCGATGGAGCACTGCTCGCTGATGGACAGGTGCATCGACAGGTGCAGGAACGGATTGGCGCCGCCGCGGCCGTCGTAGGTCTTGTTCAGCGCGGCCTGGGCATCGACCAGGTCGGGTTGGTATTCGGGATGCTCCCGCACCCACTGGCCGGCCAGTGTTTCGAGGGCATCCATGGGTTCGCCGGCGCCGTTCTTGGCGAGCACGGCGCAGAAAAAACGCCGCACGTCGTCTTGCGAAGGGTTGAACATCCGCGAAAGCGTAGCACGCGGCGCCATTCATCGGCCTGCACGCCGCTGACGCGCCACAGAGGCCTATCGCTCAGGGGCGTTGCGCGCTCAGCAGGCGCGAGATTGCCTGTGCCGCGGCGAGCAAGGGCGGCAGCAGGGTTTCCTGCATCAGCCTGGCGCTGGTGCGATTGGCCTGGCCGCTGATGTTGAGCGCTGCGACGGTACGGCCACCGCGATCCGTCAACGGTGCCGCCATCGAGATCAGGCCTTCCTCCAGTTCCTGGTTGATCAGGCACCAGCCCTGGCGCCGAGCCTGTTGCACCTTGCCAAGCAGCAACTCGGTGTCCACCAGCGTATGCCGCGTCAGCGCCTTGCGCGGCGAATTCTCCAAGCGTCGCAGCACCTCTTCGTCCGGCAATCCGGCGAGCAGCATCCGCCCGAGCGAGGTGCAATAGGCCGGCAGGCGCGAGCCCACGCCCAGGCTGTTGCGCATGATCTTGTGGGTCGGCACCCGCAGCACATAGACGATGTCCGTGCCTTCGAGCACGGCCGCGGAACAGGACTCCCGGACCTGTCCGACCAGGTCTTCCATTACCGGTTCGGCCAGGTTCCAGATCGGCATCGACGACAGGTAGGCGAAGCCGAGGTCGAGGATGCGCGGCGTCAGCGCGAACAGCCGGCCGTCGCTTTCCACATAGCCGAGGGCCTGCAGCGTCAACAGGATCCGCCGGGCGCCCGCGCGCGTCAGGCCGGCGCGCTGGGCGACCTCACTCAGGGTCTGGCGCCGCGCGTCGGCGCTGAAGCTGCGAATGACGTCGAGTCCGCGCGCGAACGAACGAACGTAACTGTCGCCGGGCTTGGGGTCGGCAATCTCCGGGCTGGGCATGGTCGGCAAAAACACTATAAAATTCTTTAGACGAACTCTTGTTCATTGTACGAACAATTTCCAAGGCTGGCAAAGCCGGAACCACCCGGGCTTTGCATTGACTGCGAGAAGTATTTCAATGATCGACAAAATCGCGCCCTCGGTGGCGCAGGCGCTGGCCGATGTGCGTGACGGCGCCACCGTACTGATCGGCGGCTTCGGCACGGCCGGCATTCCCAACGAGCTGATCGACGGCCTGATCGCCCAGGGCGCCCGGGAACTCACCGTGGTCAACAACAACGCCGGCAACGCCGATCAGGGCCTGGCCGCTCTGCTCAAGACCGGACGCGTGCGCAAGATCATCTGCAGCTTTCCGCGTCAGGTCGATTCTTATGTGTTCGACGAGCTGTACCGCGCGGGCAAGCTCGAACTCGAACTGGTGCCGCAGGGCAACCTGGCCGAGCGCATTCGCGCCGCCGGTGCCGGCATCGGTGCCTTCTTCTGTCCCACCGGCTATGGCACCGAGCTGGCGCGCGGCAAGGAAACCCGCGAGATCAATGGCCACCACTACGTGCTGGAGCACCCCATCCATGGCGACCTGGCCCTGATCAAGGCCGAGGCGGGCGACCGCTGGGGCAATCTCACCTATCGCATGTCGGCGCGGAACTTCGGCCCGGTGATGGCCATGGCGGCCCGCCAGACCATCGCCACGGTGCATGAGATCGTCGAACTCGGCGCACTCGACCCCGAGTGCATCGTCACGCCCGGCATCCACGTCAGCAAGATCGTCAGGATCGACCGCGTCGCCACCCGCGCCGGTGGCATCAAACAGGCGACAGCATGAGCTATCAGAAAAGAACCAAGACCGAGCTGGCGCAACGCGTCGCGCGGGACATCCACGATGGCGCCTATGTCAACCTGGGTATCGGCATGCCCACCCAGGTCGCCAACCACATTCCGGCCGGGCGCGAGGTGATCCTGCAAAGCGAGAACGGCATTCTGGGCATGGGCCCGGCGCCGGCCGAAGGCCAGGAAGACTACGACCTGATCAACGCCGGCAAGCAGCCGGTGACCTTGCTCGCGGGCGGGGCCTACTTCCACCACGCCGACAGCTTCGCAATGATGCGCGGCGGCCACCTGGACATCTGCGTGCTCGGGGCCTTCCAGGTTTCCGCCAGCGGCGATCTGGCGAACTGGAGCACCGGCGAAGCCGGCGCCATCCCCGCGGTGGGCGGCGCCATG
>JAKFEZ010000177.1:0-1629 GCA_036675435.1 Ramlibacter sp.
GTGCTGCCCGTGCTGCCGCCGGACCTGCGTCCGCTGGTGCCGCTGGACGGCGGCCGCTTCGCGACCTCCGACCTGAACGACCTGTACCGCCGCGTCATCAACCGCAACTCGCGCCTGAAGCGCCTGCTGGAGCTGAAGGCTCCCGAGATCATCGCGCGCAACGAGAAGCGGATGCTGCAGGAAGCCGTGGACAGCCTGCTGGACAACGGCCGCCGCGGCAAGGCGATGACCGGTGCGAACAAGCGCGCGCTGAAGTCGCTGGCCGACATGATCAAGGGCAAGAGCGGCCGCTTCCGCCAGAACCTGCTGGGCAAGCGCGTCGACTACTCGGGCCGCTCGGTCATCACGGTGGGCCCGACCCTCAAGCTGCACCAGTGCGGCCTGCCCAAGCTGATGGCGCTGGAGCTGTTCAAGCCGTTCATCTTCTCGCGCCTGGAGGCGATGGGAATCGCCACCACCATCAAGGCGGCCAAGAAGGAAGTCGAGAGCGGCACGCCGGTGGTGTGGGACATCCTGGAGGAGGTGATCAAGGAGCACCCGATCCTGCTGAACCGCGCGCCGACGCTGCACCGCCTGGGCATCCAGGCGTTCGAGCCGATCCTGATCGAAGGCAAGGCCATCCAGCTGCACCCGCTGGTGTGCGCCGCGTTCAACGCCGACTTCGACGGCGACCAGATGGCCGTTCACGTGCCGTTGTCGGTGGAAGCGCAGATGGAAGCCCGCACGCTGATGCTGGCCTCCAACAACGTGCTGTTCCCGGCCAACGGCGAGCCGTCCATCGTGCCGTCGCAGGACGTCGTGCTGGGCCTGTACTACACGACCCGCGAGCGCATCAACGCCAAGGGCGAAGGCATGATCTTCGCCGACGTCGGTGAAGTGCAGCGCGCGCTGGATGGCGGCGCGGTCGAGCTGACGACCAGGTGCACGGTGCGCCTGACGGAGTGGAACAAGGACAAGACGAGCGGCGAGTTCGTGCCGTCCACCAGCATGGTGGACACCACGGTCGGCCGCGCGCTGCTGTCCGAGATCCTGCCCAAGGGCCTGCCGTTCTCGAACATCAACAAGTCGCTGAAGAAGAAGGAAATCTCGCGCCTGATCAACGTCAGCTTCCGCAAGTGCGGGCTGAAGGAGACCGTGGTCTTCGCCGACAAGCTGCTGCAGAACGGCTTCCGCCTGGCCACCAAGGCCGGCATCTCCATCGCCATCGACGACATGCTGGTGCCGCCGCAGAAGGCCGACATCATCGCGCGCGCCGAGAAGGAGGTGAAGGAGATCGAGCAGCAGTACGTCTCGGGCCTGGTCACCGCCGGCGAGCGCTACAACAAGGTGGTGGACATCTGGGGCAAGTCCGGCGACGAGGTGTCCAAGGTCATGATGGCCCAGCTGGCCAGGGAAAAGACCATCGACCGCCACGGCAAGGAGGTGGAGCAGGAGTCGTTCAACTCCATCTACATGATGGCCGACTCCGGCGCCCGCGGCTCGGCCGCCCAGATCCGCCAGCTGGCGGGCATGCGCGGCCTGATGGCCAAGCCGGACGGCTCGATCATCGAGACGCCCATCACGGCCAACTTCCGTGAAGGCCTGAACGTGCTGCAGTACTTCATCTCCACCCACGGCGCCCGCAAGGGC
>JAKFEZ010000060.1:0-42394 GCA_036675435.1 Ramlibacter sp.
GTTTCCACCTGCTGCTTCGTCGCGACCAGCACGTGCCCGGGATTGAGCTGGCCCGCGTCCATGAAGGCGAACGTCAGGTCGTCCTCGTACACGATGGCCGCTGGTAGTTCGCGGGACATGATCCGGGTGAAGATGCTGTCTTGCACAATGACTCCTCTCGCCCGAAGCGGGCTCAGGCCATTCTCCCGCAACAGCGCCCGGCGTGTGGCGCGGTCACGAGGCGTTTGGCGGAGGACAATCAGGTCATGTCGAACCCCCAGCTGCTCTCACTGCTTCATCTCATCGTGGAGGCGAGCGCGACCTTCGCCTTTGCCTTGTCCGGCCTGCTCGCGGCCGCTCGCAAGCAACTGGACGCGATCGGCGTCTGCGTCGTGGCCGGCCTGACGGCGTTCGGTGGCGGAACGCTGCGAGACGTGTTGCTCGACAGGCGGCCGTTCCTGTGGGTGACACATTCCGAATGGCTATGGGTCTTGCTGGCCCTGTGCGTCGGAGCCATCGCCTTCATGCGCGCCCGGCATTTCGCGCCCACCGAAAAAGCAATTCAATGGCCGGATGCGTTAGGGGTGGGGCTTTTCGGCGCGAGCGGGACGCAACTCGCCCTGGCCCAGGATATGCCCGGCATCGTCGCCGTGCTGATGGGAGTCATCACTGCCACGTTCGGCGGCGTGCTGCGCGACATCGTTTGCAACGAGATACCCACTGCGCTGCGCGACCATCGTCCGTACGCCATCTGCGCATTTGCCGGTGGCCTGGTGCTCGTGCTTGCGCAGCACGCAGGCATGCCGCACGGATGGGCTCTGGTGCTCTCCGCGGCAACCGGCAGCAGCTTGCGGGTGGCGGCACTCATCACAGGCTACACGCTGCCGCGATGGTCTTCGGAAAGCGATGCTGCGTGATCCGGCGCAACGCACCCCACGAGGGTGCTTCTCAGCCGCTGCCCCCGGAAGCCGTCAGCGATTGTCCGGCCTTCGGACAGGCCACCAGCTGAACGCCAGGCACAGCGCCGCAAAGCCCAGCAGCAGTGCGGCGCGGGGAAGGATGAAGGCGGCGTCGGGATCGCCCAGAAAGACCGACTGCATGCCATCCAGGGCCCATCCCATCGGCGACCAGGCCGACAGCGTCTGCAGCGAGGGCGGCATCAACATGCGCGGGACCATGATGCCGGCGATGGCACCCAGCACGACGTTGAGCCCGCCACCCAGTGCGGCGGCGTGTTCGAAGTTGCGCGTCCAGGCGGCGATCAGCAACGCCAGGCTGACGGCGGCAGCACTGGTCGACACCACCATCAACAGGAACCAGGCCGGTGAAAAGTCCAGACGCAGTGCGTCGCCGCCCAGCAGGGGCACCAGCCAGCGCCCCACCAGCACCATGAAGGCCAGCTGCACCCAGTTGAGCAGCATGAAGGCCAGCAGCTTGCCGCCCAGCACGGCGCCCGGCGCCACGCCGAAGGTGGCCAGCCGGGCCAGCGTGCCGTCGTTGCGCTCCTGGATCAGCACGCCGGCGATCGGAATCACCACGAAGAACATGCCGAAGATCAGCCAGGCCGGCACGCTTTGCTGCACCGCCGTCATGGCCCGGCCGGATTCGATTTCGTACAGGTAGCGCACCGCGGGCGCGCCCTGGGCCGACAGCATCTCGCCGCTGCCGGCGCTGCCCAGCAGCACGCTGGCAAACGGCCCGGCCTGGGCGGCAGCCATCTTCATCTGCACCTGCAGCAACGAGAAGCTCAGTTCGGCGCGCAGCCGCGCCGCCGCCGCCGGCTGCACCAGGTTGCCCAGCCACATCTCGAGCTGGTCGATGCGCGGCCGGCCGTCCGGGCCCAGCAAGGGACTGTGCACCACCACGCCGGCCTCCACCTGGCGCGCCTTGAGCGCGGCCTGCAGTTTCTCGCGCGAAGCGAAGCGCTGGCCGCCGTGGCGCGCAGTCCATTCGTCGACCCAGCGCGCGGCAACCGGCCCGGCGTCTTCCACCACCCAGCCCGCGGCCGGCAGGGCCACCTGGGCGATCAGCGTGTTCTTCAGCGTGAAAGACATCACCAGCACGAACAGCGCAGGCATGAAGAACAGCACCGCCAGGCCATGCGGATTGCGCAGCAGCAGGCGCCATTCCTTGGCGGCGATGCGTGCGATCTGGCGGGTGCGGGGGATCAGTTTCGCCATGCCGTCAGTCGCGCAGCCGGCGCTGGGTGTAGTGCATGAACAAGGCTTCGAGATGCTCGAAGGGCGGCCCGCCCTCGGCGCCGCGCAGCAGCGTCGCCAGGTCACCGCTGGCCAGCACGCGTCCATGATCGAGCAGCAGGATTTGCGAGCAGACGGTGCTCACTTCCTCCATGTAGTGCGTCGCGTACACCACCGCGGTGCCGCCCCTCACCATCTCCTGCACGCGCTCCAGCAGGAAGGCGCGCGACTGCGGATCGACGCCCACCGTGGGCTCGTCCAACAGCAGCACCTGCGGTTGCTGCAAGAGCGCGATGGCCAGGTTCAGTCGCCGTCGCACGCCACCCGAGCAGTGCCGAGCGCGCCGCTGCGCAAACTCCTGCAGCATGCAGATGGCGATGCTGGCGTCCACCCGGCGCGCAGCCTCGGCCGGCGCCAGCGCCAGCAGGCCGGCGAAAAATTCGAGGTTCTCCCGGCAGCTGAGTTCCGGGTAGAACGCGTACTCCTGCGGCACCCAGGCCACGCTGGCTGCGGCCGGCCCGCTGTGGCGGACGCGGCCACCCTGTGGTTTGCGTAAGCCGGCCAGCAGGCTGATCAGGGTCGACTTGCCGGAGCCATTGGGGCCGAGCAGGCCGACGGCCTGGCCCGGTGCGAGCCGCAGGTCCACGCCGGCCAGCGCCGGCGCGTCCTGGCCTTCGTATCGGTAGACGAGGCCTTCGCCCGCCAGCAGGTCGGCGCCGGGGGTCATTGCATGAAGGTGTTGCGCCCGGGCAGCACCACCGGAGACTTGAGGCTTCGCCACAGGCCGAGCGGCGCCATGCCGCCGCGCAGCAGCCGGCTGCCCACCATCACGACGATCTTGACGATGTCGATCACCGGCCGGAAGTGGCTGCGCCTGGCGTTGACGGGATAGCGCCCGGGAATCGCCACCGCCACGGTGGCGTGGCCGCGCCGCGAGGCTTCGATCAGGATCTCGCTCTCGAAGGTGAAGCGGCTGCCGCGCACGCTGCCGTCCATCGCGATGCGCATGACTTCACGCGAGTAGACGCGAAAGCCCGACTGCGAGTCGGCGATCGGGTGCCCGGCGGCCCAGGAGATCCAGAAACAGGCGAAGCGGTTGGCGCAGTAGCGCGCCAGCGGGAACTGCCGGCGGTCATGCAGGCGCGAGCCGATCACGATGCGTTCGGGATGCCGCTGCCAGGCCGACAGCAGGCCTGGCGCATCGGCCGGGTCGTGCTGGCCGTCGCCATCGAGCGCCACCAGGCAGCGGGCCTGCTGGCCCAGGGCGTAGTCGAACGCCGTGCAAAGGCTCGCCGCCTTGCCCTGGTTGGTGCGATGGACCAGCAGCGTCAAGGGCAGGCCCTTCAGCTGCTCGCCGGTGCCGTCGGTGGACCCGTCGTCGACGACGATGACGCGCGGGCATTGCGCCAGCGCCTGCTCCGCCAGGCCCCGGATGGTGCCGGCCTCCTGGTAGGCGGGAATCGCAATCCAGACGCCATCCCAGTTCGGCGCGCCGTGCATTTGTGCTGCGGCTTCCATGCTCAGTAAAGGCCTCCGTTGACGCCGATGATCTGGCCCGTGACGTAGCTGGCCGCATCGGAGGCCAGGAAGGCGACCACCGCCGCCACCTCGTCGGGCCGGCCGGGGCGTCCTGCCGGAACCATCGCCTTGATCTTGTCAGGCGTGAACGCGGCCTGCGCCATGCCGGTGTCGATCACGCCCGGCGCCACGGCGTTGACGGTGATGCCACGCCCCGCCAGTTCCAGCGCCAGCGACTTGGTCGCGCCATGCAGCCCGGCCTTGGCCGCGGCGTAGTTGCTCTGGCCGCGATTGCCCGCCTGGCCCGCCACCGAGCTGATGTTGATGATGCGGCCCCAGCGGCAGCGCACCATCGGCAGCAGCAGCGGCTGCGTGACCCGGAAGAAGCCGTTGAGATTGGTGTCGATCACGTCGTGCCAGTCAGGGGCACTCATGCCGGCCATGATCGCATCGCGATGCACGCCGGCATTGTTCACCAGGATCTGGATCGGACCGTCGGCCAGCAGCCGATCGAGTGCCGCCTGCACCTGGGCGGGATCGGCCAGGTCGAAAGCCACTGCTTCGGCGGCGCCGCCGGCGGCCACCAGTTCGTCCGCCAGTGCCTGGGCCCGGGCCATGCCACTGTTGCCGTGCACGATCACGTGAGCGCCATCGCGTGCCAGCGCGCGGCAGATGGCTTGGCCCAGGCCCCCGCTACCGCCGGTGACCAGCGCGCGGCGCGGCGTCGGGTCAATGACGGCGTTCATGCGGCGGGCTCGGTGAAGGCCACCATCAGGCGGCCGCTGGCGATGGATTGCTGCGCGCCCTCGACGTGAAAGGCGTACAGGCAAGCCCCCGCCGACCGGCTGAGCATGTCGGCTCGCACCGTCACGGCGCCGCCTTCGGCCGGAAACCAGGGAAGATGCAGTACCACCTCGACCAGCTTGGCCAGCAAGCCGGCCCGCGGCGACACGGCGCCCTCCAGCAAGCCACCATGCACCGCCGCGGCCTGGGCCGCATATTCGGCGGCGGCAATGGCGGGAACGACGCCCTCGCGCGCCAGCGGGTGCGTCGGCGTGGGGCCGGCGCAGCTGCAGGTGATGCCGCTGTCGTCCCACTGCGCCACGGCGTCCAGCAGGCACATGGCGCCGGCGTGCGGCATCAACCGTTCGATCCGGGCGCGGTCGGGCATCATGCGTGCATCTTCTCATCGGTTCGCCGCAGGCAGAGCAATTGCCGGCCCAGGCCAAGGCGATAAACGGCCGAGTCTGCATCCTCCAGCAGGCCCAGCGCGGCCAGCGCTCGCGCACTGCTGTGAGCGGCCCAACCCGCGGGCATCCAGGCTGGCAAGGGCGTGGGCTCGCGCGCTTCGGCGGCCTCCAGCGACATCGTGAACGAGCCGAGGGCGGGCGCGCCCACCTCGTCCGGCGCCGTGCAGGAGATGATCCATGCCGTCGCCGTTGCGTGGTGCACGGCCAGCAATTCATTCATCGGCGCGGTGATGGCGGGATCGTAGGCCGCCAGCAACACGGGCTGGCGGGTGGCGCGCGCCTCGGTCACGGCGCACAACAGCCCGCTCGCGAAACTCTCCAGACCCAGGCTGACCACGGTTGCCGGCTGGCGATTGCGCCAGGCTATCGAGAAGTAGCCGGACGGCGCGTTCTGCACCGAATTCGGAAACAGCAGGGGCGACACCTGCCGCGTGGTGGCGAGCGCCTGCAGCATCTGCTGGCAGACCTCGCCGGTGCCTTCGTCGGTGGCAAAGACCGAACGCAGCGATTCGACGGGGAAGGGGCTCGCCGGCAGTACCTGCTCGATGCACGCCAGCACCAGCCGCGCGCCCTGGCTGGCTCGCCTTCGCTCATGGGCCGGCAGCATGGACGGACTAGCCAGCGCCATGTCGCCATCGGCGGCGTGGACGGCCTCGCCGCGGCAGACTGCGCGCAGTTGCGCCAGCGATGTCAGCCCCGGCGCCAGAACGCCGGCTGCGTGCAGGTGGAAAGACAGGGTCCTCATGTCAATCAGTCACACCTAGTCGCACCGGCTGAAGACCAGCGCGCAGTTGCTGCCGCCGAAGCCGAAACTGTTGCTCATGGCGTGGCGCAATTCAGCCGCGCCAGGCTGGGTCACGAGCGCCAGAGTCAACGCAGGATCGGGCGTGGTGCAATTGGCGGTGGGCGGCAGGGCCTGGCGCTCCAGCGCCTGCGCAGTCACGATGGCCTCGACGACGCCGGCCGCGCCGAGCGTGTGGCCGGTGACGCCCTTGGTCGACGACACCGGCACCCCGCGCGCACCGAACACCGCCTGCAGCGCCGCCGCTTCGGAGCGGTCGTTGGCCGGCGTGGCGGTGCCGTGCGCATTGACGTAGCCGATGTCGCGCGGCGCCAGCCCGGCGGCTGCCAGTGCCATCGCCATCGCCGCCTGCGCGCCCTCGCCTTCCGGGTGCGGCGTGGACATGTGCCAGGCGTCGCTCGACTCGCCGCCGCCCGCGAAGGCAACCGGGGCCGGCGCGCCGTCGAGCAGCATGAAGCCCGCCGCCTCGCCGATCGAAATGCCGTTGCGGGCGGCATCGAACGGCCGGCAGGCATCCGGCGAAAGCAATTGCAGGGCATCGAATCCGTGCAACGTGGACAGGCACAGGCTGTCCACGCCGCCGACCACCACGGCGTCGATCAGGCCCGCCTCGATCCAGCGCTGGCCGGTGAGGAACACCTTGGCGCTGGACGAGCAGGCGGTGGAGATAGCGGCCATTGGCCCCTGCAGACCCATGACCTGCGCGCTGAAGCGACACAAGGCGTCGACGGCGTGGCTGCGGCGGTAGTCGAAATCATCGGGCCACGCACCGGTGGCCAGGCGCTGGGCATAGGCCGACTCGGTGTTACGGATGCCTGACGTGCTGGTGCCCAGCACGAGACCGATCCGATCGGCGCCATAGCGCGCGATGGCGGCCTTCAGCGCCCGACGGAACGCGGCGTCCTGCAGCGCCAGCCAGGCCAGCCGGTTGCTGCGGCAGTCCCACGCCGCCAGCTCTGACTTCAAAGCGTCGTCGTCGACGCCCTCGACCGCCCCCACCCAGCAAGGCAGTTCGCACCAGGCCAAGGCATTGGGCTGCAGCGCGCTACGGCCGGAAGCAACCGCGTCCCACAGCGCCGCGACGCCATGGCCCGCGGCTTGCACGACGGTGGAGGCCGAGATTCCGAGCACGTGTGTCCGATAGAAGCAAAGATTGGGGAGGAACTGCGCGATCAGGCCGGGACCCGGCACTCCAGCAGTGTGTGATAGCCGCCGATGCCGTCGGTCTGCCGGGAAATCTCCAGGCCGGCACGTTCGACGAGGCCGAGAAAAACCGAGGAGTCATACATCTGGCTGTTGCCGTTGGCGACGCAGCTGAAGTATAGCGACGTCTGCTGCAGGCTGAAGGCCGCGGCCTCGAACCGCTGGCGGTCCCAGAACAGCTCGAGAATCCACACCCGGCCATGGGCCGGCAGCGCGGCGCGGACCTTGCCGAGAATCGCCACGATCTGGTCTTCCGAAAAGCAATCCAGGAACTGGCTCATCCAGATCAGGTCGTAGCCTGCCGGCAACGCGCCGGCCGGATCGAGCAGGTCCACGGGGTGAAACCGCGCCCGTTCGACCAGACCTGCCTCGCTCAAACGCTCGCGCGCCCGTTCGAGTTGTGGCGGCAGATCGACCAGCCCGAGTTCCAGCCCGGACAAGCGCCCCAGGCACAGCTGCGCCCACTTGCCGGTGTTGCAGCCGATGTCGAGCAACCGCTTTGGCGGCTGCTCGGCGAGGCGCTCGCACACCGCCGGAAAGGCATTGCTCGAATAGAAGTGATCGAAGGCATGCCAGCTGGCGCGCGCCGGCTCCGGCATCGACGAGAGACCCTGATACAAGGTGTCCCAAGGGCCGAGCTCATGCAGGCCGGCCGGCCGCCCCTGCATCAGCGATTCATCGAGGTGGGCCGCGGCCCGGTAGCAGACGTCGCGGGTGAAGTCGAAGTTGACGCGGGTCATTTCGTCGTCCAGCAGAAAGCGCCCCAGCCGGCCCAGGTGGTAGCGCTCCTCACGGCGCCAGACGATGTGAAGGCCCAGCCCGGCCTCCAGCAGCACCCGCGCCGCATAACCGGGCAGGCCGGTGGCGGCCGCCACCTCGGCACAGCTCAGGCCCTGCGCCGCGTCGGCTCGGGCCAGCGCCGCCAGCACGCCGCGGTCGCGCATCGCCGCGGTGGCCTGAAACGCCAGTGGCGCGAACGCCAGCCATTGGGCGGCGGTGATCGCCTCGAGCGCAGTCAGCGGGTCTTTGTCGTACATCGGTTGCCCAGGTTGGAGAAGTCAGTTCGAAGGTTGAAGGCGGGTGGTGGTGCGCTCGCCCTGGCGCTCCGACACGATGAGCACCTGCAGCGCGCCGCCGCTGCCTTGCAGTTCGACCGAGTCCAGGTGACGGGCCAGCTCCGCGCTGCGCGGCGTGAGCTGGGCCGACCACACGTGCGCGTCCCCCTGCAGTTGGACCTTGAAATCGCGCTCCAGCGCCGCGATGTCGCCCGACACCGCATGACGCATGAGGTCGGCCAATGCCGCCAGCGCCGGCGCCTGGCTGAACAAAATCTGCTTGCGACTGCCGTCCGGCCCGATCCATTCGAGCCGGTCGGCCAGCATCCGCCAGGTCTCCCTGCGCGGCGAGGTCACCCGCTTCTCCAGCGCCTGCGGCGTAGCGTGCAAAGTGCCGCTGGAGGTGACGGGCGCGGCCAGCCAGGGCGACTCGCGCACCTCCTGGAAGGCGACGGCCGGCCGCGGCCTGGCCTGCAGGAGCCTTTGCAACTCGGGCACGGTGAGTGCATGGGCCACGCCCACTGCCGCACCGGCCCAGGCCAGCAGCAACGCAACCGCCGCACGGCGCATCATGGCCGGACTCATGGCTTGCCCTGCGGCGCCACCCAGTAAGGGTAGAAGTTGAACCAGTTCAGCGGATAGCGCCGGGCGTATTGTTCGAGCAGACCGGCATAGCGGTCGATCACCGGCTGGAGTTCGGCGCCGCGGCCGGCGCGCGGCGCGGCCGCACCGAACTCGACGAACTCGATGCGGTAGCGGTTGGCGCCCTCATACAGCCCGAAGCACATGAGCACGGGCGCGCCGCTGCGCGCGGCCAGCACATGAGGAGCCACCGGCATCCAGGCCGTTGCGCCGCAAAAATGCGCCGGCAGGCAGTTGACGGCGCCATCCACCCGGTCAGCCAGGATGGCGACGATCTCACCGCGCTCAAGGGCTTCGTGCGCGCGCAGGAAGCTGTCCGGCCGGCCCAGCGGGATCAGGCTGAGCGCCGTGTCGTCGATCCCGGCGATGCGCCGCAGCCGCGAGCGCGGATCGACCCGCATCATGATGTTGATCGGCCGGCCGTCCATCGCCCGCTGCGCCAGCATCATCAGGTCGAAGCTGCCCAGGTGCGATCCGAGCAGCACGCAGCCCCGCCCGGACTGCAAGGCGCGATCGACCAGCGGCAAGCCCTCGATGGTGACCTGAAACCTGTCGAAATGACCCGCCGCCATGTAGACGCGATCCAGCAGGGTGGCGCCGAAGCCGTACAGGTGCGCGAAGATGTCGCGCCAGCGCGCCGGCCTGCCGCGCACGCGTTCCAGGAACTGCGCCGAGGCGCTGCGCGCGCCGCCGTCGGCAAACAGGAAATACAGCACGATCGGGTGGAGCAAGGCGCGGCACAGCGTCCGCCCGCCTTTGTGCGCAATCCAGACGATCACCTGGATCAGCCAGGCGCTTCCTCGTTCCGCCTTGTCGGTCCAGCGTTTCATGCGGGCTCGCCCTCTTGCGCTTCGGCCGCCAGCTCGGCGAGGCCCTGCGCGATCGGATCGATCGCGCCACCGCGCAGCGCCGTCACCCGAAAACGCACGCGCTGCCCGTCGATGCGGCAAACCGCCTGGGCGGTCTCGTCCGGACGCAGTGCCGAGACGAACTTCACCTGCGACACGCGCGCGCTGTCGCGGCCGGTGCGCCGCTGCAGCGCCTCCAGCACCCGATCGAGCAGCAGCACGCCGGGCACGATGGGCTGCCCCGGAAAATGGCCCGGCAGCGAAGGGTGATCCGCTGGCACTTGGAACTCGAACCCGAACTCGAAGTGGCCGGTCGACCGGCGCTTCGCGAGCCAGCAAGCGTAGACCTGTTCAAGCGCCGCGTGCGGCAGCTTGCCCGAGTCGGTGCGCGGCAGGCGGTCCAGCTGGATGACGGTGCGCGGCAGAAAGACCGGGTCCATCCGCTCGCGCAGCCAGCGCAGCGCCGTGGCACGGTCGGGCGTGGCGCCGGCCTGGACCAGCACCAGGCGTTCGGTAGGGGCGCCGGTCGCCGGCAGGAAGAACACGCCGTCGGCCAAACCGGGCATGTCCTGCAGCAGGAGGTTGAGCCCGGCCAGCGAGGCACGGCGCCCGCCGATCTTCAGCAGATCGCTGTGGCGACCCTGCAGACGGAACCCGCCCGCGGCGAGGTCGACCTCGACCTGGTCCGGCAAGAACTGCGGCGAGGGAAAATGCGCACCCCAGACTCTCGTCTCCCGGCCTTGCGGCTCGATGCGCACGCCTTCCAGAGCGTGCCATTCAATTCCGCGCGCTGCGCGCCGCAAGGCGAGAGCCCCGGTTTCGGTCGACCCGTAGATCTCGACCACCGGCGTGTGCACCAGCGCTTCGGCCTGCGCGGCCAGCGACGGCGCGAGCGGCATGGTGGATGCGAGCACGAGGCGGCAATGCGGCAGGGCCTGGCCCGATTGAACCAGTGCGCGGATATGCAGCGGCGTCGTGATCCAGGCCGCCCCCTGCGGGCATTTGTCGAAAGCGGCGCGCACGTCCGCCGGCAGCAGCGGCCGGCTGTCGAGCGCGGGAATGCCGGCGACCAGCGACAGCATCACCGACGCCTCCACGCCGAACATATGCTGCGGCGGCACACTGCAGACGATCCGCCGCACGGCCGCCAGGCCGCCCGGCGTTTCCCGATCCAGCGCGGCGCCGAGCACCACGGCGCCGCGCGCCAGCTGAGCCAGAGTCTTGAGCTGCGGCTGCGGCGCCCCGGTGCTGCCGGAGGTGTAGAGCCGGACGGAGGGCGCGTCCCAATCCGGCGCCCAGGCCAGCGCCGCATCGGATGGCGGCGCTATCGCGCTGTCAGGGCCGTGCACCAGACAGCGGGCATGTTCAGCCCACTGCGGCTGCAGCAACTTCGCGTCATCCACGACGATGACGGGATGCACGCTGCCCTTCAAGAGCGACAGCAGGTCGGCGTGGCCCCCGGAAGGCGGCAGCAACTGCAGGCAGCCGCGCCGCGACAAGGCCAGCCAGGCGATGAGAAAGCCCAGGCGAGAGCCGCAAAGATTGCACACCACCGAACCGGGCTCGAGCCGCTCGGCCAGTGCGAGCGACTGCGCATGCACTTCGCGCCAAGTCCAGTCGCGCGCCTCGCCGATGACGGCCGGATGGTCCAATTGGGCAGGCGCCGCCATCAGCGGGGTGTCGATCAGCGAGGGCATGCCGGTGTCAGCGCAGGGTCGGCTTGCGGGGGTGCCAGACGCTCCAGGTATCGCGTAATTGCTGCGCCAGCCCCGGAAAGGCATGGCCCGGAAACCAGCAGGGGCGCAGCCAGCGCTCGCCGACGAAGAGCATGGCCGAACCCAGCCCCGCCAAGGTCCCGGCCCAAGGCGAGCTGACGAACATCGACAGCAGGGCCGCACCTAGGAAATAGAGGCACCAGAGCGCCGTCAAGCGGCGCGTGTAGCGGCGCAGCGGCAAGCTCATTTCGGGCTCGCTCACGCGCGCAATCCGCTCGATCAGCGGCATGCGGCCCGCCCGCAGCGTGCGGCCGAAGAAAATGGCGAGCCAGCCGAGCATCAGGACCGGTCCAGCGCGCCAGACCAGCGCCGCGTCGAGGGACCGGAGCCATTCCACCGGCTTCAGCGCTGCGCTGCCAGAACGCTGGCGATGTGCTCGGCCAGGCTCTGCAGGGAAGCGAAGATGGCCTCGTTGTTCGGGTCGTCCGCCTTCAGCTTGACGCCATAGCGCTGCTGGATGATCAGCGACATCTCCAGCATGTCCAGTGAATCGAGGTCGAGCCCGCCGCCGAACAGCGGCGCGCGCAGATCCACCTCGTTCGCATCCACGTCCTCCAGATGGAGGCCTTCGACCACCAGCGCGGCCAACTCCCTTGCCGAAACTTCCGACGGATCAGCCGCGCGCAGGTTCATGATGCCGACAGCTGGGCGTTGACGCCCCGCGTGAGGTTCTGGATCCAGCCGTTGTAGTTCTTGTGGATGTTGCCGCCTTGTTCGTGGAGGTTCATGCTGGAGCGGTACTTGATGCTGTAGTTATTGGCGGAGTAGGGAATTTCGATTACGGCCGAGTGGGTGCGCAGCTGCAGGCTGCCCACCAGCTTGCCGGGACCTTCGTCCTTCATCTGCCAGCCCAGCGCGGCGCCCGCGCGCACGATCGCGCTGCGCACCTGCTCGCGGCTCAGCGGCTTGCCGGACGAATTGGTGATCGCCGCCTGATCGACGTTCAGGATAGGCACCGAGTTGCAGCCAGAGACCGCGACCGCCATCAGCACTGCCGCCAGCTTGATTTGAATACGCATAGTGAATCCCCTCCTACATGGTTGAAAACCACCCCGTGCATTTGTGTATTGCTTTCGCAGCGGGGAAGGCCGGATTCTAATCAAGCCCTTCGGTGTTCCATGTAAAGCGATGGGCGCCGAGTCGATTTACAACACGGCCCACGATTTGTTCCGATGACGGCATCCTGGCCGCACCCGGCCAGCGCATCAAGGTCGCGGAACGATAATCCGCGGTTCGCGAAGCCCTGGCCTGCGGCGACGCCACCACAGCCAGGCACCCGTGGCGCCCAGGCCGAACAGCGTCAAACCCCACAGGGCATTGGCGGCCTGGTGCACGGCGCCACCGAGGGCGCCGGTATGCAGGGGATAGATGTAAGAAGTGGCGTGCGCTCCGGCTTCCAGCTGATCCCACCGATGGACCGCCAATGGCTCACCGGTGGCGGGATCGAACCACACCGACGTCAAGCCATTGGGATGCGGGTCATCCGGCAGCTTCAGGCGAAAGCGGATGGGACGATCGGGAGACGGCGCGATCTGGATGTAGCCGATGCGCGCGCCAGGAAAGACGGCACTGGCACGCAAGGCCATGGCGTCCAATGACGCACCGTTGCCCACCGTCGAGTTGACCTTCGGCGGTTGGGTGGCCGTCTCACCGGCAAGCGACGTGACCAACGCGGACAGCGGCTTCCACGCCATGTAGGCGCCACTCAACACGGAGACCGCGATCAGCAGGCCCAGCAGCGAGCCGCCGGTTCTGTGCAGGTCGAACAGGGAACGGGTCACGCTGCCTTTGAGCTGAAGGGACCAGGCTCGCCGCCAGTTCGTGGGCCACCACAATGCCAGCCCGGTGGCCAGCAAAAAGAAGTAACTGAGCGCCAGCACGGCCATGATCGGCCGTCCTCTATCGCCCAGCAGCAGCGAGCTGTGCAGCTCGAACAGGAAGTTGACCAGCCCCTCGTGCTCGCCGCGCTGCCCCAGGATACGCGCCGTTGCCGGGTCGAGGTACGCAATGCCATCCCACGGTCCGTGGACGAACACCCACAACGTATCGCCGGTTTCGCGAGGCGGGCGCAGCGTGTAGCTCGCCTGCGCGCCATAGCGGCCGAGCAGCGAGCGGCGGACAGCATCCAGGGAAGCAGGGTTGGCGCCCGGGTCCGGCGCGGCAAACAGCGTCGGATGAAGCCATTGGTCCATCGGCTTCAACAGGATCAGCGAGGCGCCGGTGAGTGCAGCCACTGCCAGCACCAGTCCCAGCGCCAGGCCAACCCAGCGATGCAGGCGCAGCCACAGGCGGCGCAAGGCCGGGCGCATCAAAGATCGATTTTGGCAGCCAGCCGCAGCGTGCGCGGCGCACCCGTGCCGAGCAGCCCGTTGCCGGCCGTCGCCCAATAGTTCTTGTCGGCGGCGTTGTCCAGGTTGGCTTGAAGCGTCACCGTGCGGCCGGACAAGCGGGTGACGTAGCGCGCGCCCAGAGACAACGTGGTGTAGGCGCCGGCGAAAGCCTGGTTGAGGTTATTCACGACGCGCTTGCCCACGTGGTAGGCGCCGGCGTTGAGCGCCAGGCCCGGCAGCTGTGGCACGCGGTATTCGCCGAACACGCTGAAGGTGCGGCGCGGTGTGTTCTCGGGGATCTTGCCCAGCTCGCCGGCGTTGGCCGCGCCCACCGACGCGATCTTCGCATCCAGCAGGAGCATCGAGGCGACCGCGCTCCAGTGGCGGCCGATCTCGCCGCTGGCGGAGGCCTCCAGCCCGCGATAGCGGCTCTTGCCGCCGAGGATGAAGCGGTTGCCGGCGTCTATGGAGGTCTGGGGCCGGTCGATCTGGAACAGGGCCACCTGGGCCAGGAAATCGCCGAGCGCGCGCGTCTTGATGCCGATTTCCTTTTGCTTGTTCACGGCGGGCGGAAGGATCTCACCGGAGTTGGCCCGGTTGGCCGGCGCGGTGCCGGTTTCCTCCAGGCCTTCGAGGTAGCTGGCGTAGATGCTGGTCTCGGGGGTGGGCTTGAACAGCACCGAGAGGTTCGGCGATGTCTTGCTGGCGCTGTAGGTGGCCGTGCGGCTGGTGTTGGAGTAGTCGGCCGACCGCAATCCGGCCAGCAGCTGCCAGCGCTCGCCCAGCATCACCCGGTCGAGAACATAGATGCCCTTGTCCCGGATGGCCGAGTCGCTCCCCGTCGCGAAGCTTGCCGGATTGATGGGCGAAGGCGCAACCGGGTTGTAAAGGTTTTGCGGGAGGCCGACGATCGGCGCACTGTCGCCCGAATAGGCCTCGCGCTGGTTGTAGGTATAGCCCACCGTCACTTCATGCTGCACCGGCCCGGTCGCCACGCGCCCGGACGCCTCGACGCGATGGTTGGTATTGACGTAGCGCTGGCCATTGGCGAAGAACACCCGCAGTGTCCCGTCTCCAGTCGCGAGGTCGTAGTCCTGGAACTGCGAAAAGCGCCGATCGCGCTCCGTCTGCGCCCGGCCGGTCTCCAGGGTCAGGGCCCAGTTGTCGCCCAGCGCGATGTCGCCGCGCAGCAGCGCATTGGTGGCCTCGGCGTCGTAGCGCTGCCAGTTGCCGGCCAGGTTGCGCTTGTTGTCCGGGATGGCCGGCAGCCGGATGACGCCGCCCACGGCGGCAGGATTGGCGATTGCCGCCTGCTCGCTCACGTCCTTGCGGTAGTGCTCCAGGTCGGCCTTCAGGGTGAAGGAGGGGCTGACCCGCCAGTCGTAGGCCAGCGACAGCAGTCCGCGGTCGCCATTGAAATGATCGATGCCGTAGGCTTCCTTGCCGGCCACGGCATTGACCCGCAGGCCCATGCGGTCCTCGGCGAAGCGCCGGCCGATGTCGGCATGGACGTCGACGGCGCCGTGGTTGTTCAAGGAGGTCGCGATGCTGGTCACGGGCGTCTTGCCGGCGCGCTTGGTCACGAAGTTGACCACGCCGCTGGGCGGCACCAGGCCGTAGTAGAACGACGATGCGCCCTTGAGCACTTCGACCCGCTCCTTGTTTTCGAGCGGAATATCGATCAGGTTGACGATAGGCAGCGTCCCGTTGAGCCGGTAGTTCCCCCGGTTCTCCACCAGGATGCCCCGGATCGAAATATTGTCATAGGTCGATCCGCTGAGCTGCGAGCGCGTGACGCCGGCTGTGTTGCGCAAAGCGCCGAACACAGTGCGGGCGCCCTGTGCATCGAGCACTTCCCTGGTCACGACGTTGTTGGTCAGCGGGACGTCCAGCGGGTCCTGGTCGCGGAAGGCGCCGACCTGAACATTGCGGGAACTGAAACTGCGGGACATGTCGCCAGTGACCCGCACCTCGCTGAGCGAGCGGATGGGGTCGGCCTGGGCGGCGGCATCGGCAGAGATGCCGAGGCCCAGGGCCGCGATGGCGCAGGAAAGGACCGTAGGACGCGAGACAGGAGCCAATGTGAGTAAAGTCGACATGGTTATTGTTGAATACAAATGCGAATTGTTATTATTACCTCTCTTTGCCGATCAGCCCAAGAAACCATCTCCGCATGACAACGATTCACTGCCACAGTCGCCGGCTGGCCTTCCTGCGCGCTGCCTGGTTCGCCTGGGCCCGCCTCCTCATCGCATCGCTTGCCCTGTGCGGGATCAACGGAGCCGCCACCGCCGCGCCGCCCTCGGACGGCAAGGCACAGACCGTGGTGCATATGCTCGATTACGTGAGCGTGGACTACCCGGAGTTCGTGAAGGACGGCAAGGTCCTGAATCAGTCCGAATACGAGGAGCAGCGCGAATTCGCAACCCAGGCCATTGCCTTGATCGAGCAGCTTCCGGATGCCGCCGAAAAGCCGGCCCTGCTGGCCAAGGCCCGGGAGTTGCTGACACGTATCGAGGCCAAGGCGGCCGGTGCTGAGGTGTCCGGGCTGGCCTCGGGCGTGCGAGCCGACGTGATCCGTCTGTATGAGCTCACGGTCGCGCCCCGGCGGGCCCCCGATCTGCGCCGTGCCGCCGAATTGTTCCAGGCGAATTGCGTCGCCTGCCACGGCGCTCAGGGCCGGGGGGACGGTCCGGCGGCGAAAGGTATGGAGCCGCCGGCGAGCAACTTTCATGATGAAGAGCGCATGGGCGTGCGCAGCCTCTACGGCCTGTACAACACCATCACACTGGGCGTCGGCGGAACACCGATGCGGGGCTTCTCCGAGCTGACGGAAGCGGACCGTTGGGCGTTGGCCTTTTTTGTCGGTGCGCTGCGCGCCACGCCCGAGGCCGTGAGCCGGGGAGAGACTTTGTGGAATCAAGGCCAGGGCAAGGCAGAGCTGGGCAATTTCCGCGCGCTGGTCACCACGGCTCCCGGCGAGGTGGCCGGCAAGGGCGGCCCCGGGCTATCGGACGTGCGCGCCTACCTGACGGCGCAACCCGAGGCCGTCGAATCGGCGGGCCCGTCAGCGCTGGACGTGACGCGCGAAAAACTGGCCGAAGCCCTGGTAGCGTATCGCCGGGGAGACCGCGACGCCGCGCGCCAACTGGCAATCACGGCTTATCTCGAAGGGTTCGAGCTGATCGAGGCCAGCCTGGATAACGTCGATGCCGCATTGAGGGTGGAGATCGAGCGCGAAATGATGGCGCTGAGAACCATGATCGCCCAGGGCGATCCTGCCGACAGCGTCGCCTCCCATATCGATCGTATCGACGCCATGCTCGACCGGGCCGCTGACAGGCTGGGCACCGATGGCTTGTCGCCGGCGGCGGCCTTCGCCAGCTCGCTGCTGATCCTGTTGCGCGAGGGCATCGAGGCCATCCTCGTGCTGGCTGCGATTGTCGCTTTCGTCGTCAAGACGGGCCGGCGCGACGCCCTGCCCTACATCCACGCCGGATGGATCGCGGCCGTGGTGCTGGGCGCAGCGACATGGCTGGTGGCCAACCACCTGCTGCAGATCTCCGGCGCCAGCCGCGAAATGACCGAAGGCGTGGCGGCCTTGCTTGCAGCGGTGATGCTGCTCTATGTGGGCTATTGGTTGCACAGCAAATCGTATGCGCAGGCCTGGCAAGCCTTCGTGCGCAACCAGGTCACGGCGGCCCTCGGGAAGCAAACCCTCTGGGCGATGGCCGGCATTTCATTCCTGGCCGTGTACCGCGAATTGTTCGAGATCATCCTGTTCTACCAGGCCCTCTGGGCGCAAGCCGGCGCGACAGGCCACAGCGCCGTACTCGGCGGCGGCGGTGTCGCTGTTGTGCTGCTGGCCTTGTTGGGATGGGCCATGCTGAAGTACAGCGTGCGGCTACCGATCGGCCCCTTCTTCCTGGCCACGTCGGGCCTGCTCATGCTGATGGCCGTGGTATTTGCAGGCCATGGCGTGGCCGCACTGCAGGAAGCTGGCGTCCTTGATGCCACACGGGTCAGCGCCATCGACCTTCCCTTCCTGGGCCTTCATGGCACTGCGCAAGGTCTGGCGGCACAGGCGCTTGCGCTCGCAGCCATCGTGGCAGGGGTAATGGCGAGCCGGCGAAAAGCGATGAAACCGGTCAACGGTTAGGGAATGTCTCGCGACTTGCCCTTCACCAGCCCATAGATGAACAGCAGCACCACGGCGCCGATCACCGAAGCGATCCAGCCAGCGGGCTCGTTCTGCTCGTACCAGCCCATGGCCGCGCCGGCATAGCGGGCAATGAAAGCGCCGGCGATGCCGAGCAGGGTTGTCATGATCAGGCCCAGCTTGTCATCGCCCGGCTTCACGGCCCTGGCGATCAGACCGACGATGAAGCCGACGACGATGGTGCCAAGAATAGACATCATGTAAGAACCTCCTGGGATTGGCGCTCCACTTTACAGCGAGGTGGCCCGGCCGTGGGGCTCAGCAATACCCGGCCATGCGGGACAAGAGCGGCAGGTGGGGCGGAAAAGAAGAGCCTTTTGGTAAAATTCGGCGATGCCCTGGGCGCTGCACCGCAGTGCCTTTTTTATTCGACAGCCTCTGGATGTAAACCATGAACCGCTGGACCTCCCTGCACGCCCGCCTGGCCCTGGCCACCCTGCTCTGCCTCGCCTGCCTGCCCGCCGCCTGGGCGCAGGGCATGCAACGCTCCGCCCCCAAGGACGTCGTCCTGGCCCAGATGACCGTGACGGCGCCGCCGGTGGTGATGCTCGACGGCAAACCTGACCGCCTGTCGCCCGGCTCCCGCATTCGCGACCTCAACAACATGCTGGTGCTGTCCGGCGGCATCGTCGGCAAGCAGTTGCCGGTGGTCTACAAACGCGATGCCGCGGGGCTGGTGCATGAGGTGTGGCTCCTCACCGCCGAGGAATACACCAAGCTCGGAGGAGTGGGCAATGGCGCCGACGGCCACTTGCGTTTTGCCGAGCTGCTCAACCTCATCTTCGGCACCCGCCGCTAGGGGCCGAACGTGAAGAAAATTTTCATCAAGACTTTCGGCTGCCAGATGAACGAGTACGACTCGGGCAAGATGGCCGACGTGATGCATGCCGCGCAAGGCTATGAGCCGACGCAGGACGTGGAGGAAGCCGACCTCATCCTGTTCAACACCTGCTCGGTGCGCGAGAAGGCCCAGGAAAAGGTGTTCAGCGACCTGGGCCGGGTCAAGCACCTCAAGAAGAAGGGCGTGCTGATCGGCGTCGGCGGCTGCGTGGCCAGCCAGGAGGGCGCCGCGATCATCGAGCGGGCGCCCTACGTGGACGTGGTGTTCGGTCCGCAGACCCTGCACCGCTTGCCTGAGCTGCTGCGCGAGCGGGAGCGCGCTCAGCGCCCGCAGGTCGATATCAGCTTTCCCGAAATCGAGAAATTCGACAACTTGCCGCCGGCGCGGGTGGAAGGCCCGAGCGCCTTCGTCAGCATCATGGAGGGCTGCTCGAAATACTGCAGCTACTGCGTGGTGCCCTACACCCGCGGCGAGGAAGTCTCCCGGCCCTTCGACGACGTACTGGTCGAGGTGGCGGAACTTGCCGGACAAGGTGTGCGTGAGGTGACCCTGCTCGGGCAGAACGTCAACGCCTACCGCGGCAAGATGGGCGACTCGGGCGAGATCGCCGACTTTGCGCTGTTGATCGAGTACGTGGCCGACATCCCGGGGATCGAACGCATCCGCTACACCACCAGCCATCCCAACGAGTTCACCCAGCGGCTGATCGAGGCGTACGCCAAAGTGCCCAAGCTGGTCAGCCACCTGCACCTGCCGGTGCAGCACGGCAGCGACCGCATCCTCATGGCGATGAAGCGCGGCTACACGGCCATGGAGTACAAGAGCACCATCCGCAAGCTGCGCGCCATCCGCCCCCAGCTCGCCCTGTCCAGCGATTTCATCGTCGGCTTTCCCGGCGAGACCGAGCAAGATTTCGGCCAGCTGATGAAGCTGGTGCAGGACGTCGGTTACGACACCTCCTTCAGCTTCATCTTCAGCCCGCGCCCGGGCACGCCGGCGGCCAACCTGCACGACGAGACGCCGCACGAGGTCAAGCTGGAACGGCTGCAACGACTGCAGGCCGTGCTGGACGACAGTGTGCGGGCCATCAGCGCCAGCCGCGAGGGCACGGTGCAGCGGGTGCTGGTCGAAGGACCCTCGCGCCGCGACCCCGACCTGTTCACCGGCCGCACCGACTGCAACCGGCTCGTGATCTTCCCCGGCCGGCCCCGGCTGGCCGGCCAGATGGTCGATGTGCGCATCACCGAAGCGTCGCAGCGCTCGCTGCGCGGTGAAGTGCTGGTGTCGGAAGCGCTCGGCGCGTAGCCGCCGCAATGGGCTCGTTCCGGCAACTGCTGCTGGTCGCTTTCATGCTGATAGCCGCCCTGCTGGGCGGCACTGCCTTGCGCGCGGTCGTCATCCTCGACCGGCTGATGGGGCAAAGCGCCGAAGAGGCCGTGCGCGCCCTGGAACTCACCGGCGCCGCGCGGACCCTGGTGGCCCGGTCAGCGGCCATGGAACGCGCCGCGCGCCAATCGCTGGCGCTCAACGACTGGGTGCTGCGCAAGCGTTTCGAGGACGAATTGCGTGGCGCCTATCCCGTCTTGCAGCAGATGACCGACAGGGGCGTGGCCGACGAAGACGCCCGTGCCTGGCGCCAACGCACCGATGCCATCGTCGGCTGGCTCGACGGGCCGGTCGCCACGGCACTGGACCGCGAGCGCACCATTGCCGGCGAATTCCGGGAGCTGGATGCCGTCAACAACCGCATCACCGCCCAGATCCAGGCCATCATCGAGGAGCGCAACACCGACCTGCGCCGCCAGCTGGATGCGAGCCGCGCGCGCATGATGCAGCAGGTGCTGGCGGCCATCGCCCTGGCGGTGATGCTGGCCGTGGGCCTGGGCGTGTGGCTGGCACGGCCGTTCAAGCGGCTGGAGCAGGCCATTGTCGACCTGGGCGAAAACCGGCTGCGGCAGCCCATCAACGTCGGCGGTCCTTCCGACGTGCGCGGCGTGAGCCAGCAGCTCGAGTGGCTGCGCCTGCGGCTGACCGAACTCGACGCCGACAAGGCGCGCTTTCTGCGCCATGTCTCCCACGAGCTGAAAACGCCGCTGGCCGCCCTGCGCGAAGGCGTGGCGCTGATGCAGGACGGCGTGGCCGGGGAACTCAGCGCCAGCCAGCGGGAGGTGGTGGGCATCCTGCACCAGAACACGCTGGCATTGCAGGGGCAGATCGAAGCACTGCTGCGGTTCAACGCGGCGGCCTTCGAGGCGAGCCAGTTGCAGCGGCGCAAGACCGACCTGCTGGCGCTGCTGCACGACGAGGCGCAAAAGCAGCGCCTGCAGTGGCAGGCCCGCCGGCTGTCGGTGCAAGTCGAAGGCGAGCCGGTGTCGCTGCCGGTGGATCCCGAGAAACTGGGCGCGGCTGTCGGCAACCTGCTGTCCAATGCCATCCGGTTTTCGCCCGACGGCAGTACCATCCGGATGCAGCTCACGGCCGCGCCCGGCGGGGTGCGCATCGATGTGCGCGATGAAGGCCCGGGAGTCGCGCAAGCCGACCGCGAGCGTGTGTTCGAGCCATTCTACCGCGGTGAGCGGCAGCCGAACGACGCAGTGCGCGGCTCCGGCATCGGCTTGTCGATCGTTCAAGAGTACATTGCGGCCCATGGCGGCCATGTTGGCCTGCTGTCCGATAGCGGCGGCGGGCATTTCCGGATAGAACTTCCCCATGCTTCCTGATCACTCACCCGCGCGCCCAGCCGGCGCCGGCTGCTTCCGCCTGAGCCTGTTGCTTGCGCTGGCCGGGGCCCTGCACGGCTGTGCGGCACCGGCCCAGCCGGCAGCGCCGCCGCCGCCCATGCCTGCCAGCGTGGCTCCGGCGGCACCGGCGCCGGCCCCTCCGCCCGCGGCCGAGGCCGACGCCAATCGCGTGCAGCAAGCCGCCCATCCGCTGGCCGGCTTGCTGGCCTATGCCGACCGCATCCGCGGGCTGCCGGCGCCGGAGCTGGCCCAGGAAATCGGCCGGCTCGGCGATGGCGCCGATTCGGCGGTGCGGCTGATGCAGCTGGCCATGGCCCTGGGGCAGTCCCGCGTTCCGGCCAACAGCGTGCGGGCCCAGGCGTTGCTGCAGCGGGTGCTTGGCTTGAACGTAGAGGAAGCCCGCGCCCTGCACCCGTTGGCCCGGCTGCTGTCGGGCCAACTGGCCGAGGCGCGCCGCGCCGACGAACAGCTGGAGCGGCAGGCGCAGCAGCTGCGCGACGCGCAGCGCCGCATCGAGCAGCTCAACGACCGGCTGGAAGCCGTGCGGGCGATCGAGCGCAGCCTGCCGTCGCGGCCGGCGCCTACGGCCCGCCCGTGAGGAGCGCCATGGCCGCGCCCGCCCCCACGCCGCCCGCGCCGCCACGGCTGCTGGTCGTCGATGACGACGCCGACATGCTGCGACTGCTGTCGATGCGGCTGAATTCGGCCGGCTATCGCGTCAGCACGGCCGGCTCCGCCGAAGCGGCGCTGGCCCAGCTGGATATCGAGCGGCCGCAGCTAGTGCTCAGCGACGTGCGGCTGCCGGGGCGCGACGGCCTGGCCCTCTTCGACGAGATCCGCCAGCGCCATCCGTCGCTGCCGGTGATCCTGCTCACGGCGCACGGCACCATACCCGATGCGGTCGAGGCGACGGCGCGTGGCGTATTCACCTACCTCACCAAGCCTTACGACGGCAAGGAGCTGCTCGACAAGATCGCCCAGGCCCTGGCGCTGGGCGCGCCGGCCGCCAGCACCAGCCACCCCGACGAAGGCTGGCGCGCCGAGATCATCAGCCGCTCCAGCCGCATGGCCGACCTGCTGGCCGAAGCCTGGATGGTGGCCAAGTCGGATGCCAGCGTGCTGCTGCGCGGCGACAGCGGCACGGGCAAGGAGATGCTGGCGCGGGCCATCCACCGGGCCAGCTCGCGCGCGCCGCGGCCCTTCATCGCCGTCAACTGCGGCGCGATTCCCGAGGCCCTGCTCGAGTCGGAGCTGTTCGGCCACGTCAAGGGCGCCTTCACCGACGCCGTCGCCAATCACAAGGGACTGTTCCAGGCCGCCGACGGCGGCACGCTGCTGCTCGACGAGATCGGCGACATGCCGCCGGCGCTGCAGGTCAAGCTCTTGCGCGTGCTGCAGGAGCGGGCGGTGCGGCCGGTCGGCTCCAGCCAGTCGCACGCGATCGACGTGCGGATCATCTCGGCCACCCACCGCGACCTGGACGCGGCCATGGCCGCCGGCCAGTTCCGTGAGGACCTGTACTACCGGCTGAATGTGGTCACGCTCACGCTGCCGACGCTGGCCGAGCGGCGCGAAGACATCCCGGTGCTGGCCAATCACTTCCTCAACAAGCTGGCGGCGAAATACAACCGCCGGCTGTCGGGCTTCGCGCCCGAAGCGCTGAAAGCGCTGATCACCGCCGGCTGGCCGGGCAATGTGCGACAGCTGTACAACGTGGTGGAACAGGTCTGCGCCCTGGCGACCACGCCCCTGGTGCCGCTGGCGCTGGTTCAGCGGGCGCTGCGGGTGCCCTCGGTGCAGGTGCTCAGCTATGCCGAGGCCAAGCAGCGCTTCGAGCGCGACTACCTGGTCGGCCTGCTCAAGCTCACCGACGGCAATGTCGCCGATGCGGCCCGGCTGGCCGATCGCAACCGGACCGAGTTCTACCGGCTGCTGCAGAAGCACGAACTGACGCCGCGCCACTTCCAGAGCGAGCCGCCTGCGGCTGGCCTGTCGCCTTCAGGCGACTCACCCAAGTGATTGATAACGCTGGTTTTTTTGGTTGACGGCGGATTTCTGTCGCTGGCCGGCGACAAAATGCGGGGGTTTGACGGCCTTTCGGTGCTCTGATTTCCCAAAGGCAGCAGCTTTCAGCGCCAAGCTGTTGATTTGAAAGGAGTTTTCAACCTGGCACAGGGTTTGCCCTAGTGATGGGATGGCTCTCCTGTTTGCTGCGCAAAATCCGTTCGCCCGCCTCGCCCTGGCAGCCACGATTGCGTTCGCCATCACGACAGCGGCGCGGGCTGCCGACGGCGCGTCGTTCGGATTCGACAAGCTGGCGCATCTGGCACGCGCGCGGGCCCAGGCCCCCTTCAAGCCGGCCGCCGCCGTGCTGCCGCCCGACCTTCAGGCGCTCGACTACGACGGCTACCGCGACATCCGCTTCCAGCCCGACCGGGCATTGTGGCGCGACGCCGGCCTGCCGTTCGAGGCCATGTTCTTCCACCTGGGGCTGTACCAGCGGGAGCCGGTGCGGGTGCATGAGATCACGCCCGCCGGCGTGCGTCCGCTGGCCTATGACCGCTCCGACTTTCACTTCGGAAAGAACACGGTGCGGCCCGAAACCTGGGGCGACCTCGGCTTTGCCGGGCTGCGCATCCACTATCCGCTGAATACGCCCGAGTACAAGGATGAGGTCGTCACGTTCCTGGGCGCGAGCTACTTCCGCGCCCTCGGCGCCGGGCAACAGTACGGCTTGTCCGCCCGCGGCCTGGCGATCGACACCACCGGCGGCAGCGGCGAGGAATTTCCCCGCTTCACCGAGTTCTGGCTCGAGCGCCCCACGGCCAACGCCCAGCAGTTGACGCTCTACGCGCTGCTGGAGTCGCCGCGGGCCACCGGCGCCTACCGTTTCGACATCATCCCCGGCGCGCAAAGCGTCACCCGGGTCCAGGCGCGCGTGTTCCTGCGGCCGGGCGCGCGCCCCCTGGCAACCCTGGGGCTGGCGCCACTGACCAGCATGTTCTTCTTCGGCGAGAACCAGCCGCGGCGCGGCGACTTCCGCCCCGAGGTGCACGACTCCGACGGCCTGCTGGTCGAGACCGGCGAAGGCGAATGGCTGTGGCGTCCGCTGCAGAACCCGGCCCAGCCTACTGCCAACTCGTTTTCGGTCAAGCGCCTGCGCGGCTTCGGCCTGATGCAGCGCGACCGCTCGTTCGCCAGCTACGAAGACGTCGAAGCGCGCTACGAGCGCCGCCCGAGCGCCTGGATACGCCCGCTGGGCGACTGGGGCCCCGGCCGCGTCGAACTGCTGCAGCTGCCCACGCCCGACGAGACCCACGACAACATCGTCGCCTACTGGGTTCCGGCCCGGCTGCCGGCGCCGGGCGAGCCGCTGGATTTCAGCTACGAGATCGCCTGGCAGGGCGACACCCAGCAGCGTTCGCCCGGAAGCTGGGCCACGCAATCGCGCCGCGGCATGGGCTACTCGCGCAGCCCGCAGACCGCCGCCGGGCAAATTCAGTACGTCGTCGACTTCAGCGGCCCCGCGCTGGACGCGCTGCCGCCGGGCGCCGCCGTGCGGGCCGTGGTGAGCGCCGATGCCAACGGCCGGGTGATCGAACAGCTGGCCTATCCCAATCCCGCCGCCAAGAGCTGGCGCATGACGGTGCGCGTGCAGCGACTCGATCCGGCCAAGCCGGTCGAACTGCGCGCCTTTCTTCAAACCGACAACCACATCCTGAGCGAAACATGGAGCAACATCATTCTTCCCGAGTAGGCAGGCCGGCTCGCAGCGTCCTGCGCGAAGAGCGCCACCCGAATTCGGTGACGGCGCCGCCGCTGAACCGCGGCTCCATGGCGCCGCTGCCCTGGCGCGGCTTCTGGAACAGCATCGCCTGCGCGCTGCTGTCGGTGGGCCAGGCGCCGGAACCCAAAGCAGCGCAAGAGCCCTGGCAGCACGCCGCGGGCCGGCGGCGGCTGACCTTCACGGTGCTCACGGTGATCACCACCCTGGTGGCCAGCTACCTGTTTGCCAGTTCACAGCCCGACTATGGCAACCTCTGGCTGGAGTACGGCCAGATCGCGCTGTTCGCCATCCTGTCGACCTGGGTCGTCACCGGCTTCGTCACGGCGCTGATGGGCTTCTACGTCACCTTGCGCGGCGACAGCCATGCCTTGTCGGCGCAGCAGGTCCGCGACCACAAGATGAACCCGCAGGCGCGCACCGCCATCATCATGCCGATCTGCAACGAAGACGTGTCCACCGTCTTCGCCGGCCTGCGCGCCACCTGCGAGTCGGTCGCGGCGACCGGCCATGCAGGCGCCTTCGATGTCTTCGTGCTGTCGGACAGCTCGAAGCCGGAGATCGCAGCCGCCGAGCGCGCCGCCTGGGAAGAGCTGCGCAGCGCGCTGGCCGAGCACCCGGATCAGCCGCAGATCGAGGTCTACTACCGGCTGCGGCAGCGGCGCACCCACCGCAAGGCGGGCAACGTGGCCGATTTCTGCCGCCGCTGGGGCAAGGACTACCGCTACATGATCGTGCTGGACGCCGACAGCGTGATGAGCGGCGACTGCATCGTCTCCATGGTCAAGCTGATGGAAGCGCATCCCCGCGCCGGCATCATCCAGACCGCGACCCAGGCCATCGGCCACGCCTCGCTGCACGCCCGGGCCCAGCAGTTCGCCTCGCGCGTGACCGGCCGCCTGTTCACGCTGGGCATGCAGTACTGGCAGCTGGGCGAGTCGCACTACTGGGGCCACAACGCCATCATCCGGGTGGCGCCTTTCATGCAGCACTGCGCGCTGGCGCCGATCCCGGGCAAGGGCGGCATGGCCGGCCCGATCATGTCGCACGATTTCGTCGAGGCGGCGCTGATGCGACGCGCCGGCTACCAGGTGTGGCTGGTGTCGGACCTGACCGGCAGCTATGAGCAGCAGCCGCCGGACCTGCTGTCGGAACTGCAGCGCGACCGCCGCTGGTGCCAGGGCAATCTGCAGAACTCGCGCCTGATCGCCGAGCCGGGGATTCACCGTGTGCACCGGGCCATGTTCGGCATCGGCGCCATGTCCTACCTGTCGGCCCCGCTGTGGCTGTCGTTCCTCACCTTCGGCACGGCGCTGTGGATGTCGGGCGCCTCCGTGGTGCCGGACTGGCACGCCCTGCCGGCGGAGCTGCGCAGCCTGTGGGCCTGGACGCTGTGCATGCTGTTCATGCCGCGCCTGCTGGGCCTGGCCGCCGTGTTCCTGCAGCGCGGCCAGCAAGGCTATGGCGGCACGGCCGCCCTGCTGCTCAGTGCCGCGGTGGAAACCGTGCTGGCCCTGCTGCAGGCGCCGATCCGCATGCTGGCGCATTCGCTGTTCGTTCTGGTGGCGCTCACCGGCCTCAAGCTCGAGTGGAAATCGCCGCCCCGGCATGCGGCCGGCCTGACCTGGCGCGAGGCCACGGCGCGGCTGTCGCCGATGACGGTGGTGATCGGCCTGTATGCGCTGGCCATTGCCGCGATCCAGGTCGGCGCGCTGATCTGGCTGGCGCCGGTGGCGCTGCCGCTGCTGCTGGCGGTGCCGCTGGCAGTGGTGACCAGCCATGTGGCGCTGGGCGGCTGGATGCGCACGCGCAGTGTGCTGCTGATTCCCGAGGAATCGCGCTCGCCGGCGGTGTTGCGGCGGGCCTGGCGCCACGCCGGGCTGGCGCTGCCGGCCTGACGCCGATCAGCCTGGACGCGGCTAGAAGGGCATCTTGGGCATGCCCTTGCCGCCGCCCATGCGCTTCATCATCTTCATCAGGCCGCCGCCCTTCATCTTCTTCATCATGCCCTGCATCTGCTCGAACTCGTTGAGCAGGCGGTTCACCTCCTGAACGTGCACGCCGGCGCCCTTGGCGATGCGGCGCTTGCGGGTGGCCTTGATGAGGTCGGGCTTGCGGCGCTCCAGCGGCGTCATGCTCTGGATGATGCCTTCCTTGCGGCGGATGTCCTTCTCGGCCTTGTCCATGTCGACCTGGCCGGCCTTGGCCTGCATCTGGGCCGGCAGCTTGTCCATCAGCTGCGACAGCCCGCCCATGCTCTTCATCTGCTGGATCTGCGAGAGGAAGTCGTTCAGGTCGAACCCCGCCCCGCTCTTGACCTTGGCGGCGAGCTTCTGCGCCGCCTGCAGGTCGACGCCGGCGGTGACCTGTTCAACCAGGGCCACGATGTCGCCCATGCCCAGGATGCGCCCGGCATGGCGGTCGGCGTCGAACACTTCCAGGCCGTCGATCTTTTCGCTGACGCCGGCGAACTTGATCGGGGCGCCGGTGACCTGCCGCACCGACAGCGCCGCGCCGCCGCGCGAGTCGCCGTCCATCTTGGTGAGGATGATGCCGGTGAGCGGCAGGGCTTCCTTGAAGGCCCGGGCGGTGTTGACCGCGTCCTGGCCCTGCATGGCATCGACCACGAACAGCGTCTCGACCGGGTTCAGCGCGGCGTGCAGTTCCTTGATCTCGCGCATCATGGCTTCGTCGATCGCCAGCCGGCCGGCGGTGTCGACCAGCAGCACATCGAAATACTGGCGCTTGGCGTGGTCGAGCGCGGCCCGCGCGATGTCCACCGGCTTCTGGTCGGCCGAGCTCGGGAACCACTCGGCCCCGGCCTGCCGCGTCACAGTTTTGAGCTGCTCGATGGCCGCCGGGCGATAGACGTCGCCCGACACCGTCAGCACCTTCTTCTTGCGCTTCTCGATCAGGTGCTTGGCCAGCTTGGCGGTGGTGGTGGTCTTGCCGGCGCCCTGCAGGCCCGCCATCAGGATCACCGCCGGCGGCTGCGCCTGCAGGTTGATGTCGCTGACGCCCTGGCCCATGGTGGCCGCCAGTTCGCGGTTGACGATGCCCACCAGGGCCTGCCCGGGCGAGAGCGATCCCAGCACCTCGGCCCCCAGCGCCTTCTCCTTGACGCGGGCGATGAAGTCGCGCACCACCGGCAGCGCGACGTCGGCCTCGAGCAAGGCCATGCGCACCTCGCGCAGCATGTCCTGCACGTTGGCTTCGGTGATGCGGGCCTGGCCGCGGATTTCCTTGGCGAGGCGCGAGAGTTTGTCGGTGAGGGCGGAGGCCATAGAGGATGCTTCGGTGAACTTCGGTGAAGCGAAGCAGGGGCTAAACTGTAGGACCTATGATTCTAGCCAGTGCGTCCCCCGCGAGCGTGGTGCTGACGCTGGCGGCCGCAGCGGCTTATGCCGTGCCCGCCGCCGGCGCCTCCCGCCTGTCCGAAGCCGCCGCGCGCATGGCCCTGCTGGCCGCATGGCTGCTGCACGCGGCCGCGCTGGCCTGGGGGCTTTTGGGCGATCCGCCGCGGTTCGGTTTCGCGCCGGCGCTGTCGGTCACCGCCTGGCTGGTGCTGACCGTGTACGCCATCGAGCGCCAGCTGTTCCCGCAACTCGAGGCGCGCTGGGCGCTGGCGGGGCTGGGCGCCGCCGCGGTGCTGCTGGCGCTGCTGTTTCCGGGCAGCGCGCTGCATGCGTCCGCATCGCCCTGGCTGCCGCTGCACTGGGCGCTGGGCATCGCCTCCTACGGGCTGTTCGCGGCGGCGGTTGTGCATGCCTGGCTGATGACCCGCGCCGAAAAGCAGATCCGCCGCGCCAACGACCCGCACGCCGGCGTGCCCTTGCTCACCCTGGAGCGCCTCACTTTCCGCTTTGCCGCCGCCGGTTTCGTGCTGCTTTCCGCCACGCTGCTGGCGGGGGTGCTTTTCAGCGACACCTTGTATGGCCAGGGCCGCGTCATCCAATGGGACCACAAGGCGGTGTTCTCGGTGCTGGCCTGGGTGGTGTTCGCTTTCCTGCTGCTGGGCCGGCTGCGCTTCGGCTGGCGCGGCCGCAAGGCGGTGCGGGTGCTCTATACCGGCTCGCTGCTGCTGCTGCTGGCCTATGCCGGCTCGCGCTTCGTGCTCGAGGTGGTGCTGGGGCGAACCGCATGAAGTACCTCGTGCTGGTGGCCATCGTGCTGGCCGTGATCTGGTTCATTCGCCTGAACCGCCCCGGCGGACCCGCCAAGGGCGAGCGAGCGCCGCCGAAAACCGGGCCCGAGGCCCTGCCGCCGCCGCAGGACATGGTGCGCTGCCCGGTCTGCTCGCTGCACCTGCCGCGCACCGATGCGCTGCCCGGCAAGGACGGGCGCCTTTACTGCTGCGCCGAACACCGGGTTCGCGCCGGCGACTGACGGTGTCGCCCCTCCAGGCCCCTGCCGATGTCAGCCTGCCGCCGGCCGGATTGAACGCCAACGTCGCGTTCGCTCGCCTGTGGCGCGGCTTCATGACGGCCCGCGTGGCCATCGCCCTGGTGCTGCTGGCGGTGCTGGGCGCACTGTTCACGCTGGCCCCGGCACTCAATATCAGCCGCTGGCTGGTCGGCCTGTGCTCGTCCTACCTGGCCGCGTCGCTGGCGGTGCGGCTGTTTACCCGGCCATTGCCGCCCGGCCACGCGTTCGATCCGCAATGGGTGTCGACGATCGGCGTCGACCTGGTGGCTTTCTCCACCCTGCAGTTCCTGCAGGCCGGCGGCATCAACTATTCGCCGCTGTTCGCCTTGCCGGTGCTGATGGCGTCGGTGCTGGGCTCGGCCTTGCTGGCCTTGGGCACTGCGGCGGGCGTGACCCTGCTGCTGCTGACCGATGCCTGGCTGCTGTCGCTCGGCGGCGCCGACGGCGCGGCCCGCTTCCTGCAGGCCGGCCTGACCGGCACCGGCTACTTCGCGCTGGCGTTCATGGTCAACCAGCTCGCCGCCCGGCTGGCCGGCGAGGAGCTGGCCGCGCGGCACGGCCAGAGCGCCGCGCGGATGCAGGCCCAGGTCAACGAGCTGGTCATCGAAAGCCTGGCCGACGGCGTGCTGGTGATCGACCCGCAGTGCGAAGTGCACGCGGCCAATCCGGCCGCGCGCGTGCTGCTCGGGTTCGGGCTGCCGGGCGCCAAGGCGCCGTTCGCGCTGGCCGGGCAGGCCGGCTGGCAGCCGCTGGTCGAAATCGCGCAGCTGACTTTCGTCCGGCGCAGCCCCCAGGTGGCGGAGGTCGCGGTCGAGGAAGCCGGCGGCGGCGCCCGGCGCATGCATGTGCGCACCCGCCTCACCGCTTCGCACGATGGCCAGGCCGAGATCCTGTGCGTGATGTTCCTGGAAGACCTGCGCGAAATGGAAGCGCGGCTTCGCACCGAGAAGCTGGCGGCGATGGGGCGCATGTCGGCGGCGGTGGCACACGAGATCCGCAACCCACTGGCCGCCATCGCCCAGGCCAATGCGCTGATGGAGGAAGACCTGCGCGAGCCCGCGCTCAAGCAGCTCAGCTCTCTGGTGCGCAAGAACGCGCAGCGGCTGGCCCGCATCGTCGACGAGATCCTGGACATCTCGCGGGTGCAGCACCAGGGCCCGGCCGGTCTGCCGGCCTTCGAGCTGGACCCGGCCGTGGCCGCCGCCTGCAGCGACTGGGTGATGCAGACGCGCAGCGGCTCGCGCGTGCAGCTGGCCCTGTCGGCCGCGGGCGCCCGGGTGCCGTTCGACGAGGATCACCTGCGGCGGGTGCTGGTGAACCTGCTCGATAACGCGTTGCGCTACGCCGGGGCCAAGCCCGACTCGATTCGCGTGTCCACGCAGGTCGTCGCCGGCCAGGTGAGCCTGCATGTCTGGAGCGATGGCGCGCCGCTCGAGCCCACGGTGCAGCACCACCTGTTCGAGCCTTTCTTCTCGTCGGAAAGCCGGTCCAGCGGGCTGGGCCTGTACATCTGCCGCGAGCTGTGCGCCCGCCATGGCGCCAGCATGGTCTACCGGCGCAGCAGCGCGGGGTCGCACAGCAACCAGCGCGAAGGCAACGAGTTCGTGGTCGATTTCAACGTGAGTGCGCGGCCTCTTGCGAATGCATCGTCATTTGACACAATAGCGGCCTGATATGCGGCTCCCCCACGCTCACTACGTTCGCTGCCCCCTGAGGGGGCCGTCAGTCCCCTTCGGGCGGCCGGGCGGGTCCTGATGTCCGTTGCCCCCGCCCAGCCCGCACAGGTTCTTGTCGTCGACGACGAACCCGACCTGCGAACCCTTTACGAGCTGACCTTGCTGCGCGAGGGCTATCGCGTCGACGCCGCGGCCACATTGGCCGAAGCGTGGCAACAACTCGATGCCAGGAAATTCGACGCCGTGATCACCGACATGCGGCTGCCCGATGGCCTCGGGCTGTCGCTGCTGCATCGCATGGCGGCCGAGCAGCGCAGCGAGCGGGTCATCGTGATGACGGCCTATGGCTCGGCCGAGAACGCCGTGGAGGCGCTCAAGGCCGGCGCCTTCGACTACCTCACCAAGCCGGTCGACCTGAAGCAGTTCCGCAGCGTCGTGGCTTCGGCCATCCAGGATGATCCGGCGGCGGGGCGGACCCGGGCCACGCCGGGCGCGACCCGCCAGGGCGGCAGCGGCGGCGGCGCCAACGGCGACCATGCCGCGGCCGCGCTCGACCGCCTGGTCGGCGTCTCTCAATCCATGCGCACCGTCAAGGAGCGCATCGGCAAGGTGGCGCGCAGCATGGCCCCGGTACTGGTGCGCGGCGAGTCGGGCACCGGCAAGGAGCTGGTGGCCCGCGCCATCCACGCCTGCAGCCACCGCGCCGACGGGCCGTTCGTGGCCGTCAACTGCAGCGCCATCCCCGAGTCGCTGCTGGAGGCCGAGTTCTTCGGCGCCCGCAAGGGCTCCTACACCGGCGCCACCCAGGACCGCGAGGGCTACTTCCAGGCCGCGCGCAGCGGCACGCTGTTCCTCGATGAGATCGGCGACCTGCCGCTGGCGATGCAGTCCAAGCTGCTGCGCGCCATCCAGGAGCGTCAGGTGCGTTCGCTGGGCTCGACCCAGGAAGACGCCGTCGACGTCCGGGTGGTCAGCGCCACCCACAAGGACCTGGCCGCCGACGTGCACGCCGGCCGGTTCCGCCAGGACCTCTATTACCGGCTCAACGTGATCGAGATCTTGGTGCCGCCCCTGCGCGAGCGCCGCGAGGACCTGCCCGCGCTGTGCGAAGCGCTGCTGGCCCGCATCGCGCACGAATCGGGCATGCCGCTGCCGGTGCTGTCGCCCTCGGTCCTGCAGCAGCTGTGTTGCCATCCGCTGGGCGGCAATGTGCGCGAGCTCGAGAACCTGCTGCACCGGGCCGTGGCGATGAGCGACGGCGAGGAACTGCAGGTGGACTTCGCGCCGACCCAGGCGCCCGGCCCGGGTTTCGCCGACACGGCGCCAGCCGCGCTGCAGCCGTTGCCGCCGGCGGCGCCACCCCAGGTGCCGGCCGACCTGCAGGCCTACCTGGACCAGCAGGAGCGCGAGATCCTGGTCAAGGCGCTGCACGAGAGCGGCTTCAACCGCACGGCCGCGGCGCAGCGGCTGGGGCTGTCGCTGCGGCAGATCCGCTACCGCATCGCCCGGTTGGCCATCGCGGCGCCGGGCGGCGAGGAGCCCAATGACGACGCCTGAGAGGCCCCCACGCTCACTTCGTTCGCTGCCCCCCGAGGGGGCCCAGCCCACCTTGGGAGCGGCCCGGCGGTGGTCTGAGCAGCCGGCCGACGCGCTGTGGCAGGACGGCTGGTATGCGTTCGCGCGCCGGCTGGCGTCGCCCAACTTCGGCGCGCGCCCGCCCGAGGCGGTGATCGACCTGATCGTGCTGCATTCGATCAGCCTGCCGCCGGGCCGCTACGGCGGCGACGAAGTACAGCGGCTCTTCACCAACACGCTCGACTGGAAGGCGCATCCGTATTTCGAAAAGATCGAAGGGCTGGCCGTGTCCGCGCACTTCTACATCCGCCGCGGCGGCGAGCTGTGGCAGTTCGTCGGTTGCGGCGACCGCGCCTGGCACGCCGGCCAGTCGAACTACCGCGGCCGCGGCGAATGCAACGACGACTCCATCGGGATCGAGCTGGAGGGCCTGGAAGGCGAGCCGTTCGAGGCCGAGCAGTACGAAGCGCTGGCCGGGCTGTGCGCGGCGCTGGCGCAGCACTACCCGGTGGCGCACATTGCCGGGCACCAGCACATTGCGCCGGGCCGCAAGGAAGACCCCGGCGCCGGCTTCGACTGGCCCCGGCTGCGCCGCAGCCTGGCCTGGCCGGCGGCTTTTTTCCCGTCCTGACGAGGCCCGCGGCGCAGCCGCCGCAAGCAGATATTGCACTGCGCAAGTAAGTATCTGTATCTACGGCGGTACACTACCTGTAGTGGCTTGAAATCACTCCACACCCTATATATAGTGTCTGTTGCGCAGCATATTGGCTAGCCTGAAACACCCGGACGCCGCCATTCGGCGGCGCTCCCTCCACAAGAAAATTGCGAAAGAGGAAACATGCAAACCGCCGTGAGTACCCCGTCTACTGCAAGTACCGTCTTTGCCGGCCAGGGCAACGCCCCCGGGGCCGATGCCGCGTCCCATCCGCTGGCGCACTACCAGATCATCCGCCGCAACGGCGCCGTGGTTCCGTTCGAGCCGAACAAGATCGCCATCGCCATGATGAAAGCCTTCCTGGCGGTGCATGGCACCCAGGGCGCGGCTTCGGCCAGCGTGCGCGAGACCGTCGATGAATTGACGCAGGCCGTCATCCGCGCCCTGGTGCGTTCGCGCCCGGGCGGCGGCACCTTCCATATAGAAGACGTCCAGGACCAGGTCGAGCTCGGCCTGATGCGCGGCGGCCACCACGAGATCGCCCGCGCCTATGTGCTGTACCGCGAGCGCCGCACCCAGGAGCGCGCCAAGCAGGGCGTGCAGGAGGCGCCGGCGGCGCCCACGCTCCATGCGCTCGATGGCGGCCAGCGCATTCCCCTGGACCTCGACCACCTGAAGGGCCTGATCGTCTCGGCCTGCCAGAACCTGGGCGCCGACGTCCGGCCCGACCCGATCATGGCCGAGACCATGCGCAACCTGTACGACGGCGTGCCGATGGACGAGGTCTACAAGGCCTCCATTCTGGCTGCGCGCACGCTGATCGAGAAAGACCCGGACTACACCTTCGCCACCGCCCGCCTGCTGCTGCACACCATCTTCAAGGAAGTGCTGGGGCGCGACCTGCCGCCTTCCGAGATGGCCCAGAGCTACCCGGACTATTTCCCCGGCTTCATCAAGAAAGGCGTCGACAACGAGCTGCTGGACGAGAAGCTGCTGCAGTACGACCTGAAGAAGCTGGGCGCGGCGCTCAAGGCCGAGCGCGACCTGCAGTTCGACTACCTGGGCCTGCAGACCCTGTACGACCGCTACTTCCTGCACGTGCGCAAGAGCCGCATCGAGCTGCCCCAGGCTTTCTTCATGCGGGTCGCGATGGGCCTGGCCTTGAACGAGATCGACCGCGAAGCGCGCGCCATCGAGTTCTACGAAGTGCTGTCGAGCTTCGACTTCATGTCCAGCACGCCGACCCTCTTCAACAGCGGCACCTTGCGCTCGCAGCTGTCGTCGTGCTACCTCACCACCGTGCCGGACGATCTGGACGGCATCTACGAGTCGATCAAGGAAAACGCCCTGCTGTCCAAGTTTGCCGGCGGCCTGGGCAACGACTGGACCCGGGTGCGCGCGCTCGGCTCCCACATCAAGGGCACCAACGGCGAATCGCAGGGCGTCGTGCCGTTCCTGAAAGTGGTCAACGACACCGCGGTGGCCGTCAACCAGGGCGGCAAGCGCAAGGGCGCCGTGTGCACCTACCTGGAAAGCTGGCACCTGGACATCGAGGAGTTCCTCGAGCTGCGCAAGAACACCGGCGACGACCGCCGCCGCACCCACGACATGAACACGGCCAACTGGATTCCCGACCTGTTCATGCGCCGGGTCATGGAAAAGGGCGAGTGGACCTTGTTCTCGCCTTCCAACGTGCCCGACCTGCACGACAAGTTCGGCATCGAGTTCGAGAAGGCGTACGTCGCGTACGAAGAGAAGGCGCGGCGCGGCGAGATCAAGCCGAGCAAGACCGTGCAGGCCACCGACATGTGGCGCAAGATGCTCAGCATGCTGTTCGAGACCGGCCATCCCTGGATCACCTTCAAGGACGCCTGCAACGTGCGCTCGCCCCAGCAGCACGCCGGCGTGGTGCACTCGTCCAACCTGTGCACCGAGATCACCCTCAACACCAGCGACACCGAAACCGCCGTCTGCAACCTCGGCTCGGTCAACCTGCTGCAGCACCTGAAGGCGGGCGCCGACGGCGCCCGGGTGCTGGATCACGACAAGCTCAAGCGCACCATCACCACGGCGATGCGCATGCTCGACAACGTGATCGACATCAACTACTACGCGGTCAAGAAGGCCCGCGACTCCAACCTGCGCCATCGCCCGGTGGGCCTGGGTCTGATGGGTTTCCAGGACGCCCTGTACGAGCTGCGCATTCCCTACGCCTCGGCCCAGGCCGTCGAGTTCGCCGACCGCTCGATGGAAGCGATCTGCTACCACGCCTACTGGGCATCGACCGAGCTGGCGCGCGAGCGCGGCAAGTACTCCAGCTACAAGGGCTCGCTCTGGGACAAGGGCGTGATGCCGCTGGACACGCTCGACCTGCTGGAAAAGCAGCGCGGCGGTTATGTCGAGCTCGACCGTTCGGCCACCCTGGACTGGGACGCGCTGCGCAAGAAGATCGCGAAGGACGGCATGCGCAATTCGAACTGCGTGGCCATCGCACCCACCGCGACCATCTCCAACATCATCGGCGTCGACGCCTCGATCGAGCCGTGCTTCGGCAACCTGTCGGTCAAATCCAACCTGTCCGGCGAGTTCACGGTGATCAACCACTACCTGGTGCGCGACCTGAAGCGCCTGGGCTTGTGGGACGACGTGATGGTGATGGACCTCAAGCACTTCGACGGTTCGCTGCGGCCTATCGACCGCGTGCCGCAGGACGTGAAGGCGCTGTACGCCACCGCCTTCGAGGTCGAGCCGACGTGGCTGGTGGAAGCCGCCGCGCGCCGCCAGAAGTGGATCGACCAGGCCCAGTCGCTCAATATCTACATGGCGGGCGCCTCGGGCAAGAAGCTCGACGACACCTACAAGCTGGCGTGGCTGCGCGGCCTGAAGACCACCTACTACCTGCGCACCACCAGCGCGACGCACGCCGAGAAATCGACGGTGCAATCGGGCCGTCTCAACGCGGTGTCGTCGGGCGGCGCGCAAGGCGGCCTGAGCGCACTCGACGCGGCTGCGGCCGCTGCGCGCGCGCAGCAAGCCGAAGCATCCGCAGCGCCGGCAACCGACATCAAGTTCTGCGCGATCGACGATCCCGGTTGCGAGGCCTGCCAGTAGCCATTTTCGACAAGCAAAACTAGCGGCGTTCTCCGACAGAATGCCGATGCAATTGAGCAACACAATCGGGCAGTGATGTGAACGGACACTTTGCAATTCGCATCACTGCTCACATAATCCGAGCATTGGAAAACTTATGTTGACCTGGGACGAAGAAGTCAAGCCCACATCGCCAGCGTTGAACAGCGGTTCTTTTACGAGTCGCGAGGTGGAGCATTCACCTCTTTCGCCAGTCGCCCCCTCCATTCCCGCCCGCGCACTCGACGACGCGGCGCTGGCGTCGGCGCCCCGGCCGGTGTCTTCCGTTCAGCCGACTTCGCAGCGCCGCGTCAACGCGGCCGACAAGCGCATCATCAACGGCCAGACCGACGTCAACCAGCTGGTGCCGTTCAAGTACAAGTGGGCCTGGGAAAAATACCTGGCCACCTGCGCCAATCACTGGATGCCGCAGGAAATCAACATGAACCGCGACATCGCGCTCTGGAAAGACCCGAACGGCCTGACCGAAGACGAGCGCCGCATCATCAAGCGCAACCTCGGCTTCTTCGTCACCGCCGATTCGCTGGCCGCCAACAACATCGTGCTGGGCACCTACCGGCACATCACCGCGCCCGAATGCCGCCAGTTCCTGCTGCGCCAGGCCTTCGAGGAAGCGATCCACACCCACGCCTACCAGTACATCGTCGAGTCGCTCGGCCTGGACGAGGCCGAGATCTTCAACGCCTACAACGAAGTCCAGTCCATCCGCGACAAGGACCAGTTCCTGATCCCCTTCATCGAGGCGATCATGAACCCCAGCTTCAAGACCGGCACGCCGGAGAACGACCAGACGCTGCTGAAGTCGCTGATCGTTTTCGCCTGCCTGATGGAAGGCCTGTTCTTCTACGTCGGCTTCACCCAGATCCTGGCGCTGGGCCGGCAGAACAAGATGGTCGGTGCTGCCGAGCAGTACCAGTACATCCTGCGCGACGAGTCGATGCACTGCAACTTCGGCATCGACCTGATCAACCAGCTCAAGCTCGAGAACCCGCACCTCTGGACCTCGGAATTCAAGGCCGAGATCAAGACGCTGTTCCAGAAGGCGGTCGAGCTCGAGTACCGCTACGCCGAAGACACCATGCCGCGCGGCGTGCTCGGCATGAATGCCTCCATGTTCAAGGGCTACCTGCGCTACATCGCGAATCGCCGCGCCACGCAGATCGGCCTCGAAGCGCTCTTCCCCAATGAGGAAAACCCTTTCCCATGGATGAGCGAAATGATTGACCTGAAGAAAGAGCGCAATTTCTTCGAAACCCGCGTGATCGAGTACCAGACGGGTGGGGCGCTTTCCTGGGATTGAGAACATGGCCCCCACGCTTCTCACTTCGTGCAGTGCGCTGCCCCCCGAGGGGGCTCAGGCCTTCCTAGGGGCGGCCCGTCGGAGGCCTGAGGGACAGGTTTGAATTAGCCCTTTTCGCGACCGGCCAGAGAGCGCGGCGCGAAGCGGGCGACGGTGTTCATGAGGCTGGGCCCTGGCCCAACCTCATGAATCGCTTCATGCAACCAACAAGCATGGAGTGCTTCTTTGGTTGATGTTGATCAACTTGAACAGGAGATAGATATGGCAACTGCAAAGAAACCGGCCGCAAAGAAGGCCGCAGCGAAAAGACCCGCCGCCAAGAAGACCGCGGCCAAGAAGGCACCTGCGAAGAAGGTAGCCGCCAAGAAGGCGCCGGCGAAGAAGGCCGCTGCCAAGAAGGTAGCAGCGAAGCGCCCGGCAGCCAAGAAGACGGCCGCCAAGAAGGCGCCGGCGAAGAAGGCTCCGGCGAAAAAGGCCGCTGCCAAGAAGGCTCCGGCGAAGAAGGCCGCTGCCAAGAAGGCGCCGGCAAAGAAAGCGGCGGCGAAAAAGACCACGGCCAAAAAAGCCGCGGCCAAGAAGCCTGCCGCCAAGAGGAAGCCTGCCGCCAAAAAAGCAGCGAAAAAGCCCGCTGCCAAGAAAGCCGCGAAAAAGCCTGCTGCCAAGCCCGTAGCCAAGGCAGCTGCTGCCCCGGCTGCGCCTGCGGCTCAGACCACGCTGAACCCGCAGGCAGCCTGGCCGTTCCCCACGGCCAGCAAGCCGTAAGCAGGGCGCATCGGCGCCTCGAGCCCGGTACCGCAAGGTGCCGGGCTTTTTTCCTTCTTGAGTCTGCTGCAGGCGCCGGACGCGCGGACGCACCAGCTGGGCCGTGTTTGTAACCCACGCGCCCGTCCGCCCCACGATGGAGCAATTCGCCTGACAATGGTATTCGCCCTGTTACCACCGCGTCATGCCCACGCTCACCTCATCACCCGTTCGGCTGGCTCCTCGCCGGCTCGAGCGCAGCCCTGAGCTGCGCCGCACCTGGCTGCTCGGCGCCGGTGCGGACGCGGCCGTGCACGAGGCCATGGCACAGTGCGGCGCCGACGTTCTGATCCACGACCTGGAAGATTCGACCCCGCCGCAGCGCCGCGCCGAGGCGCGGGCCCTGGCGCCGGCGCTCTACCAGCGCTGGCGCGACGCGGGCGCGCTGGTGTGCGTGCGCATCAACCCGCTGGAAAACGTCGGCTACATCGACCTGCAGTCGGTCATGCACGCCCGCCCCGACATCGTGGCCTATCCCAAGGCCGCCAGCGCTTTTCACATCCGGGCGCTCGACGTGGCCATCACCACGCATGAGGCGGCGCTGGGCATCGAGCGTGGCGCCATCGAGATCCTTCCGGTCTGCGAAACCGCGCTGGGGGTGGTGAACCTGCGCGAGATGGCGGGCGCCAGCGCGCGGGTGCGCTGCGCCCTGCTCGGCGCCGAAGACCTGGCGGCCGACCTGGGCGCCGACCGCACCCGCGAGGCGCTGGAGCTGGACTACGCCCGCGCCCGCTTCCTGCTGGAATGCCGGGCCGCCCTGATCGAGCCGATCGATGCCCCGTACAGCTTCGCCGACGTCGAAGGCGCCGTGGAGGAGGCTCGCTACGCCCGCCGGCTGGGCTACCACACCAAGGGCCTGGTGCGCCCGGAACACACGCAGCCTGTGCGTGAGGCGCTGGCGCCGACCGAGCTGGAAGTCGCGCACGCCCGCAAGGTGGTCGCGCAGTTCGAAGCAGCACGCGCCCGCGGCGACGACCGCGTGCTGGTCGAAGGCCTGTGGATCGACGTGCCGACCTACCTCAATGCCCGGCGGCTGGTGCGCTCGCCATGAATCCAGTGCCGGCAATGCAGGCGGACCTGTTCGCCGCGGCCCCGGCGCCGTTGCCTTTGCCTTTGCCTTTGCCGCAGGGCATGGTCTACCAGCCCGACTTCCTCACGGCCCCCGAGGAAGCCGAGTGGACCCGTCTGGCTGCGTCGCTGCCGCTCAAGGAGATGAACTACCGGGGCTTCACCGCCCGGCGGCGCGTCGCCAGCTTTGGCGGCAAGTACGATTTCGAGGCGCATCGGCTCGAACCCGCCCTGCCCCTGCCAGCATCGCTCGAGCCGCTGCGCGCCAAGGTGGCGGCCTGGCTGGGCGTGCCGCCGACGTCGTTCATGCAGACGCTGGTGGCCGAGTACCGCGAGGGCACGCCGCTGGGCTGGCACCGCGACGTGCCCGACTTCGAGGACGTGGTGGGCATCTCGCTGCTGGGCGAGGCGGTGATGCGCTTTCGCCCCTATCCGCCGCGCGAGCCGAGGAAGGCCGGCGTGATCAAGTTGGCGGTCGCGCCACGCTCGGTCTACCTGCTGCGCGGCCCGGCCCGCTGGGCCTGGCAGCACAGCGTCGCACCGACCACCGCGCTGCGCTACTCGATCACCTTTCGAACGGCGCGACAGCGCGCCTGACGGGCCTGACGGGCCTCCCGCCGGCCCGACGATGTCCTGCAGCTGCAGGCCGACCGCTTCAGCATCATGGCTGGCGCTCTGCGGCCACCAGCGCGATGCGCCGTCGCAGGCGCTGCGCCTCGTCCAGGGCGCCGGCCTGCTCGGCCCGCTGTGCCTGCACGCCCAGCCAGGCCAGGAGCGGGCGGCGCCAGCCCTGCGCCGAGGCGGTGTCCACGGCCAGTGCCAGCACCTGGGGCGTGGCGCGGCCGCTGCGCAGCAGGACGCCGGCGGCGACCAGTCGCGCCAGCGGGTCGTCGATGGCCTGCAGCGCCGCCGGCCCGGGACCTGCGGCGATCGGGCGATGCTGCGGCGGCAGCAGCGGCGCCTGCGCGGCGGTGCCCCGGCCGGCCAGGTAGTCCGCGTAAGCCCTTTCGGCGGCCGGCGAATCCGCGCGCAGCCGCTCGAAGCCTTCGCAATTTTCGAACGCCAGGCTGGCGACATGCAAGGCGCAGCGGGTCAGCTCGGCCCGCGCGACCAGCCCGGGCTGCCCGGTGCTTGCCAGTTCCCTGCGGGCGCGCTCGAACTCCGCGGCCGAGACCCGCGCATCGCCCCGCAGGTAGGCCTTCACATGGCGCTCGAGCGCGCCATGGGCCTCCATCTGCCAGTCGGGCGTGGGCGGCTTGCTGCCGCAGCCCGCGAGCAAGACCGCGGCCATGAAGCATGGGCCTATCTGCAGCAAATGTCGTAGCGTGTTCACGGTAATTTGACCTCGGTCTCGCGGGCGAACGGCCATTTGCGGTTCAGCTCGTTGATGAGACCCTCGACCTTGCGCAGGTTGGCATCGACGTCGCCGCGCAGGGCGTCCAGGTCGGTGGTGGCGCCGCGCACATTGGCGCCGATGCCCTGCGCCTCGACCAGCACGGCATCGACTTTCTTCAGGCTGGCGCGCGTCTCGGCCAGCAGGCCATTGAGTTGCAGCACCGTGGCACGCGCTTCGCGGGCCAGGCCCTCGGGGCCGAACACCTGGGTGTCGGCCTTGGCGACCAGCCCGTCCATGCGGGCCAGCAGGGCGTTGGCGCGGTCCAGCGCGGCGATCAGCTTGCGGGCATCGGCCTCGTTGCCGAACACCGCGCCCAGCGCCCCCTGCGGCCCCTTCAGCCGGTCGGTGACCTGCTTCAGGTTGTCCAGCGACGCGCCCAGGGCGGCATCCTGCGCGGTCATGGCGCTGATGTTTTCCAGCGCCTCCTTGGCGGCAGCCAGCACTCGGGGCAGCTCCGCGGTGGCATCGCCGCGCAGCACTTCCCGCTGAGCCCCGTCGGGCAGCGGCGGATCGGTCAGCACGCCGGTGTACGCGCGGATGTTGGTGCCGCCGACCAGGCCGCGCGATACGGTGAACACGCTGGAGGTGCGCAGCCAGTGGGCCGCTTTTTCGGGCACGTCGACAATGATGTGCACCTTGCCGGTCTCGGCCAGTTCGACCCGCCGCACGCTCCCCATGGGAAAGCCGGAGAAGGTCATGTCCATGCCGACCACCACGCCCTCGGAGTCGTCGGTCACCAGCACCAGGGTCTGCGTGGGCTGGAAGACGCCGCGCGCATACAGCACGTAGAGCGCGGCGCCCGCCACCAGCGCCGCCGTGAGCACCAGCAGCAGCATCGCCTTGACTTCGAGGTTGCGCACGGGTCGGCCGCGCGCCTCGGGCTCTGAGTTCTGGACCGGGGTGTCGGGCTGCTCTTGCATGGATCAGGGCCTGCTCACACTATTTTTGCAAGTGCGAACGTGGTTAAAACAGCGCCAATCGAGGCGCGCGACGACGCCCAGGCTGGCCGCCTGGGCTAGGAGTGCAACGATGAGTGGCGTTGTTTTAACCACGTTCCCTTCGGGTTGCGGCCAAAAAGGCCATGCGCCGCGTTGCGAAGCCTTGCCGGACGCCTTGTCCGGCTGCGTTTCGCGCCTTGCGCATGACCTTTTTGATCCGCAACG
>JAKFEZ010000239.1:0-1625 GCA_036675435.1 Ramlibacter sp.
GTTGCAAATGCCCATTTCCCTACCCGCCGTAGCGCCACGAAGCGCGGCACTGCTCGCCCTTGCCCTATTCCCCGGCACCAGCCTCCTGGCCGCTACCCCCAACGCAGCGCTCGAGCTGCCCAGTCAGGACGTCATCGCAACCCGCCAAGCCGAAGACGGTTACAGCTCCAGGACCGCCAGCACCGCGAGCAAGAGCGCGGTGCCGATCATGCAGGAGGCGCAGGCCGTGCAGGTGGTCACCGGGCAGGTGATCGAGGACTACCAGGTGCAGTCGCTGGACGATGCGATGAAATTCGTCAGCGGCATGACCCAGAGCAACACCCTGGCCGGCACCCAGGACGGCTTCGTCAAGCGCGGTTTCGGCAGCAATGCCGACGGTTCGATCCTGCGCGACGGCGTGCGTTCCAGCCTGTCGCGCAACTTCAGCGCCACCAGCGAGCGGGTCGAGGTGCTCAAGGGCCCGGCGTCATTGCTCTATGGCGCGCTGGAGCCGGGCGGGCTGATCAACGTGATCAGCAAGCAGCCGCAGTATCAATGGCACACCAGGATCGGCGGCGAAAGCTCGAGCTACGGCGGCGGTAACGCCCTGCTCGACGTCACCGGCCCGTTGGCCGACAGCGGCCTGGCTTTCCGTTTGATCGCCGAACGCCAGCACCAGGACTACTGGCGCAATTTCGGCACTGACCAATACAGCCTGGTCGCCCCCTCGCTGAGCTGGACCGGCGACGACCTGCGCCTGAGCCTGGCCTACGAGCGCAAGGACTACTCGACACCGGTGGACCGCGGCAGCGTGATAGTCGACGGCAAGCCGGCGAAGGCTGCCTACAACGCACGCTTCAACGAGGCCTGGGCGAAGGCCGAGGGCACCGACGAACTGCTCACCGCCAAGGCCGAATACCAGCTCAACCCCGACTGGTTCAGCCGCCTGACCTACGGCTGGAACAACGAGCGCTACGACTACGCCGAGGCGCGCCCCGACAGCCTGCTGGCGGACGGCACCCTGCGCCGCCGGGCCGACGGCAGCGAGCACGACAACCAGACCCAGTACCTGGCCTGGGACTGGATAGGCCAGAGCGAGTGGCTCGGCCAGCGCCACGACCTGCTGCTGGGGATCGATGGCGAACGGGTCGACAACTTCCGCGGCGACACCTACCGCGGCACCCGCAGCGGCGGTTTCAACATCTACCAGCCGGTCTACGGCAACCTGGCCGAGCCTTCGGCAATCAGCAGCGTGCAGAGCGACAGAGGCGACCAGCTGCACTCGCAATCGCTGTACCTGAAGGACAACTGGCACCTGAATCAGCAGTGGATCCTGGTGCTGGGCGGCCGCTACCAACGGTTCCAGCAACTGGTCGAGCAAGGCCGCGGCGACGACTACCGCAAGACCACCGACCGGCAGGACAGTACCTTCCTGCCGTTCGCCGGCCTGGTCTACCAGCTCAACCAGCAGGTTGCGCTGTACGGCAATTACAGCCGCTCCTTCGTGCCCAACGCTTCCGACGCCGACAGCGGGCAAGCCTTCGATCCGGAACAGGGGCGCAGCTATGAACTGGGCGTCAAGCTCGACCTGGCCGGCCTCAGCGCCAGCGCCGCGCTGTTCGATATCGAGAAGACGAATGTGCTGG
>JAKFEZ010000107.1:0-1620 GCA_036675435.1 Ramlibacter sp.
CGCACACCAAACGGCCGCCCACACCTGGGCCAGCGTGAGCGGCAAGACGACAAGCTGGTACGCGCACCGAGGCGGCATCAAGGCTTATGCAGCCCACGGGCCGGTGAGTCTGCGTGCGCACACCGAGGCGCTGCAACTCCTGGCGGACAAGGACGTGACGGTCATCAGCGTCAACGACGAAATCCGGATCCAGGCGAGCACCAGGATCGAGCTCGTCGGCGGACAGAGCTCTCTCACGCTGGAGGTGGCCGACATCGAGTTCAGAACGCCTGGGCGCTTCCAGGCCAAGGGCAGTGGGCATGCGTTTTTGAATGGAGCCAGCGGGGCGGCGAGCCTGGCGGTCTTGCCTAGCGGTCGCGTGCGTTGAAGTTGCCCAAACAATGGTCCAAAGTATCGATCCACAGCGTGGGATGCGGTGGTGCCGCGCCCGTGGCGGCCGCTTGTACGATCACGGCCAGCGCTTCGTCGCCGACTCGCAGGGTGCTGCACGCTGCGCGGCAAGGAACGCCTGCCTCGCATCAAACGGGAACGGCAAAAATGAAATACGAGGTGATTGCCCGCGGCCCTCGGCTCGAGGCCTTCGGCGCCCACAGCGGTTACCGCATCAGGATGTCCACCTTGTCCGCAAAGGGCTTGAATAGCTGGCCCGTGACCGTGCACATCCGTGGCTCGGAAAGCGAGGACGAGGTGGCGGTGGACGTGCCGAAGAAGCACCACGCCAGCGCCACCGAGGCCCTCGATTTCGGCCACGAATGCGCCACGCTGTGGATCGATGCTTTGGACCATCGTCTTGGATGAGCCTTCTCGGGAGAAGGCGATGGCTGATGCCGAACTCGAACGCGTGCAACTGCGCCGCACCAAGGGCTGGCGCATGCCGCCGGACACCGTAAAAGTCGATCGCAGCACCCGCTGGGGCAACCCGTTCGTGATCGGGCGCGACGGCAGTCAGGCCGAATGCGTGCAGCGCTTTCGCGATCTGATGGCCGGGCAGGTGGTGGTGGAGGGCGGTGCGTCGAGCGAGGAGCAGGGTGCCTATCTGGCCCATGCTCACGCGCACCGTGCCGAGCTGCGCGGCAAGCACCTGGCCTGCTGGTGCCGGCTGGGCACGCCCTGTCATGCCGACGTGCTGCTCGCCTTCGTCAACGCGCAGCCGGGCGCGGCGCACGACGGCTAGCTGGGTACCGGGAGCGTCCGCTCGACGTGACGGGCGCCGCCGCCGCACGGCGATCGGACCACTGGCTTGTGCGGCCGAGCCCGAGCCTCACACCTGCCGGCGCTTCTCCACCAGGTTCAGGAAGCGCTCGTACTCCTTCTCGTCCACGCCGTAGCTGTGGTCGTCGTCGGGGAACTGCCCGGCCTTCACCTCGGCCACGTACTGGCTCAGCCCGGCGACGGCCACTTCCGTGAGGTTGGCGTAGCGCTTGGTGAACTTGACCTTGAAGTCGGTGAAGACGCCCAGCAGGTCGTACGACAGCAGGATCTGCCCGTCGCAGCCCACGCCCGCGCCGATGCCGATGGTCGGAATCTCGAGCTGCCGCGAGATCACTTCGGCGATCTTCGCCGGCACCGCCTCGAACTCCAGCATGAAGCAGCCCGCGTCCTGGATCGCCAGGGCGTCCT
>JAKFEZ010000216.1:0-1617 GCA_036675435.1 Ramlibacter sp.
CTAGCCCGGATGTTTCATCAGTAGCTCACTGGATGGCTCCGGAGAGCGGCGCGGCCGAGTCGGAGCAGCCATTCAGCCGCTGACGCAGCGAATAGGGGCATCGAAGTTGGTAATCGGAACGCTGCGGGGATGATTTCCCCTTCCCCGGCTTGGGTTGCGGGCCTTTTTGCAGTCGACGCGCGGGCCAGGCACTGGATGAATCGCTACGGGCTCAGGGCTGCCAAGCGCGCGGCGGCGTGCGCGAACACGGCGCGCAGCGGATGGTGGCTGGCCAGCATCACCCGCACGCGCCGCGTGTTGCGCAGGATCGCCGCGCCGATCTTGAGCAGCCGCACGCGGATGGTTGCGGCGCTGGCGCGTTCGAGTTCGCTGCCTTGCAGCGCCAAGGCTCTCAGCCGCTGCATCAGGGTGTATGCCAGCGCGGCCAGCAGCAGCCGGAACTGGTTGGCGATGAAGCGCGAGCAACTCGCGCGAGTGCCGAATAGATCGAGCTGGGCCTCCTTGATGCGGTTCTCCGCTTCGCCGCGCTGGCAGTACAGCGCGTCGTAAAGGGATTCGGCATCGCCTTGCAGATTGGTCACCACGAAGCGCGGGTTGGTGCCTTGCTCGCCGTATTCCAGCCGCGTGATCACGCGCCGCTGGCAGTTCCAGCTCTTGGCGGCGTAGTCGAACTCGCCGATCAGCCGCTGCTTGATGCCGCTGGCCTTGTAGCCATCGGCCAGACACGCTTCGGCCACTTCCACTGCGGCGTGCAGTCGCGCATTGCGCGCCAGCCCGATGATGTAGCCTACGTTCGAGCGTTCACACCACTGCAGCAGCCGCCGCCGGCAAAAGCCCGAGTCGGCTCGCACGATGAACCTCGTGGTCGGCCAGTTGCGACGCAGCCGCGTGATGATCAGCTTGATCACCGCCCCCGCGTGTCTGGCCCCATCGATCTTGCTGGGCCGCAGCACGCATGCCAGCAGCGCCTGTCCGCAGAATACATAGAGCGGCAAGTAGCAGTGATGGTCGTAGTAGGCGTGAAACTGCGACAGCTCCTGCTGACCGTGCAGCGGAACGTCCGAAGCATCGATGTCCAGCACCAACTCCTGCGGCGCGCTCGCATGGCTGGCGACGAACTGATCCAGCAGCACCCCGTGCAGCGCGGCAGCTTGCGCTCGGCTGGCTCGGTTCTCAAGACGGCTGAACGTCGGCGCCGAGGCCAGCTCCTGATCGCTGCCCACGGCCGTCTGCATCAGCAAATCCGCGCGCAGCGCCTTGTGGTCGTTCAGGTCCTCGTAGCCGCAGCACAGGCCGTACAGGCGCTGCGCAAGCAGCTCGCGCAGGCCGTGGTGAATGCGCCCTGGATCTCGCGGGTCCGGGATCGCCGCCGCAGCCGCACGGCTCAGCCCCAGGTGTTCGTCGACCTGCCGCAGCAGCAGCAAGCCGCCATCGCTGGACAGATCGCCTCCGCTGAAGTCGGCCTCGATCACCCGGCGGCCCAGCCGCCCGAACTCGATTCGATCTTGCGTACACTTTGGCATCGGCAGTCCTCGGTTGCTATTGGCGTCAGATACCAATGACAACGGGCTCAGCCACGAGGCTGCCGACCTACTACTCGTGAAATATCCGGGCTAG
>JAKFEZ010000265.1:0-9808 GCA_036675435.1 Ramlibacter sp.
GCTGGTCGGGTCGACGGAGAGGTCGGAGAACAGCAACCGGCCCGGCTGCGAATGCTCGGAGCCGTCTTCCAGCAACACCCGCACCTGCGCGCCATCGGCGCCGGCGGCGCGCTTCAGGCGGCCCTCGGCCAGCGCCCGCCGCAGTTTGAGAACCTCGGCCGCGGGCTGGGTGAAATTCACGTACATGGGATGGATCTGCTGGACCATTGCCAGCGGCGTGGCCTCGCCCTGGCCCACCAGCGCACCCTCCGTCACCAGCGCGCGGCCGATCCGCCCCGAGATAGGCGCGGTCACAGAGGCATAGCCCAGATTGATCTGCGCGGTCTGCACCGCTGCGCGGGCCGCGGCGACCTCAGCCTCACCCTGCTTCTGCGCCGAAACCGCATTCGCGTATTCCTGCTTGCTGATGGCGTTGGCCTCGACCAGCGGCTTGTAGCGCTCGGCCAGTGCCGTCGCCTGGCCCAGGCTGGCCTGGGCCCGCGCCAATGCAGCCTGAGCGCTGGCGCTGGCGGCCGCGTAGGGTGCTGCGTCGATCTTGAACAGGGGCTGGCCGGCCTTCACGTCGCTGCCTTCACGGAACAGCCGCTGCTGGACGATGCCGGCGGCGCGAGCGCGCACCTGCGCCACCCGCGAGGCTTCCAGCCGCCCAGGCAGTTCGGTGACCAGGCCCACGTCGCCCGGCGCGACCGTGACCACGCCGACTTCCGGGGGCGGCATGGCCGGAGGGGCGGCAGGCGCGTCGCCCGCGCTCTGGCCGCAGGCCACGAGCAGGGCCGTCAACGCAGCGGCCGCAAGAGCGCCGACACGCGGCATGAAAACGTGTTGGAATGGAGTCAAGGCAGGCATGGGTTTCCTAGACATGGCGGCGGACGACCTGAGCCTCACGCCGGTTCTTGTTGGACGGCGCAGTATACATGCACCCATGAATGTATACTGCCCGGCATGGCCCGACGCACCAAGGAAGACGCTTTGGCGACCCGCAGCTCGCTGCTGGACGCGGCCGAGCGCCTGTTCGCCGTGCAAGGCGTCTCCGGCACCTCCCTGCAGCATATCGCGGCGGCGGCCGGCACCACTCGCGGCGCCGTCTACTGGCACTTCAAGGACAAGGCGGACCTCTTCAACGCGATGATGGAACGCGTCACCCTGCCGCTGGAAACCGCGATGGTCGAGGCACAGGCCGGCGCCGGCGTCGACCCGCTGCCGCGCCTGCGTGAAGCGCTGCTGAATGCCATGCACCAGACCGAAAACGATCCCCGCACCCAGCGGGTGTTCGAAGTCGCGACTCACAAGGTAGAGTACATCGCAGCGCTGGGCAAGGTGCGCGAGCGCCACCTGGCGGTGCGCGCCGAATGCTTGCTGCAGATGAAGCGGGCGCTCCAGGGTAGCGCCCGCGCACGCGGCCGGCGCCTGGCGGTGCCAGCGCCGCTGGCGGCGCGCGGCCTGCACGCGCTGGTCGACGGGCTGATCCAGAACTGGCTGCTGGACCCCGCCTCGTTCTCGCTCGAGGCCACCGGCCGCCGGGCGGTGGACGCTTACCTGGCGGGGCTGGGGCTGGGCTGATGTTCGCCCCCACGCTCACTTCGTTCGCTGGGAGCGGCCCGGCGGTGGGCTGACGCCCCCCACGCTCACGAAACGCGGCGGCTTCAGGGCGACTGGAACAATTCCTTTGCCATCGCCTTGAACCAGCGATTGCCCGGGTCGGCCTCGAAGCGGCGGCTCCAGTGCAGCGCCACCGTGAAATCGCGGCGCGGGAATTCGGGTTCGACGATGGCATAGCCGCCCTGGAACCCAAGTGCAATATGCAGCGGCATCACGGCAGCCAGATCGGTGGCCTTGACGATCGCGGGCAGCACCATGAAATGTTCGGTGACCAGCCGCAGCCGGTCTTCGAGCTGCAGCTGCTGCAAGATGCGCAGCGTATCCGCGTGGGCGCGCACGGCGACGAACTCCAGGTCGCGCAGGGCCGACAGCAAGGCTTTGCCGGCGCGGCGCCTGAGGGTAAAGGGGTGGCCTTGACGCAGCAGCACCACGTAGCGGTCCTTCAACAGCTCGAGCCGCTCGGTGTCCTTGACCATCGGCAGAAAGCCGAAGGCGAAATCGATGTGGCCGTTGTCCAGCGCTTCGGTGATCTGGGCGCGCGGCAGCGGCCGGGTTTCCACCCGCACGCCCGGCGCCTGCTCGCGCAGCGCCGCCATCAGCTCGGGCAGAAAGCGGCCCTCGCCGATGTCGCTCATGTGCAGCCGGAAGCTGCGGCGCGAGGTAGCAGGGTCGAAGCCGGCCGAATCGCCCAGCGCCTGTTCCAGCAGGGCCAGCGCCCGGCGCACCGGCTCGGCCAGCCGGTCGGCCTTGGGCGTGGGCTGCACGCCCCCGGCTCGGCGCATGAACAGCGGGTCGTGCAGCAGCGCGCGCAGCCGCGTCAGCCCCTGGCTGGCCGCCGGCTGGGTCAGGGCCAGCAGTTCGGCCGCCCGGCTGACGCTACGTGCGCGATAGACCGCATCGAACAGGCGCAGCAAATTGAGATCGATGTCTTTGATATGCATGAATCTAATACTGCTTAGTCGACTCATTGTATTGATGGATGATGCAATCGGCTTCACACTGCCCGCTCCGCCCTGCCCCGCTGCTGCGCCGGAATCGCACCGGCAATCCACCTGGAGACCCCGCTTTGGAAGTTTCATTCAGCAAGGAAATCGAGTCGTTGCGCCTGGGCGAGGGCCAGGCCTTCCATGGCGAGGGCATCCTGGCCATTACCAAGGCGCTGCTGCAATCGGGCGTCGCCTACGTCGGCGGCTACCAGGGCGCGCCGGTGTCGCATCTGCTCGACGTGATGGTGCAGGCCAAGCCCTATATGGACGAGCTCGGCGTGCACGTCGAGGCTTGCGCTAACGAGGCTTCCGCCGCCGCCATGCTGGGCGCGTCGATTCACTACCCGCTGCGCGGCGCCGTCACCTGGAAGTCGATCGTCGGCACCAACGTGGCATCGGATGCGCTGTCCAATCTGTCGTCGCCAGGCGTCACCGGCGGCGCCTTGATCGTAGTGGGCGAGGACTACGGCGAGGGCGCCTCGGTGATCCAGGAGCGCACCCACGCGTATGCATTGAAGTCGTCGATGTGCCTGCTGGACCCGCGGCCGCAGCTCGACGTGATGGTGCGCATGGTGGAGCAAGGTTTCCGGCTGTCGGAGGCGTCGAACATGCCGGTGATCCTGGAGTTGCGCATCCGGGCTTGCCATGTTCGCGGCAGCTTCGAGGCCAAGGACAACCAGCCGCCGGCCATCTCCACCCGGGCGCTGATGCGGGAGCCGGCCGGCTTCGACTACATGCGGCTGGCCCACCCGCCGGTCACCTTCCGGCATGAAAAGCTCAAGGGCGATCAGCGCATCCCGGCAGCGCGAAAATTCATCGCCGACCAGGGGCTGAACGAGCTGATGCCCGGCCGGCACGGTGACCTGGGCATCATCGTCCAGGGTGGCCTGTACAACGCGCTGGTGCGCAGCCTGCAGCAGCTCGGGCTGGCCGATGCGTTCGGCGACTGCGACATCCCGCTGCTGGTGCTGAACGTCACCTACCCGCTGGTGCCGGAGCAGGTGGCGGAGTTCTGCGCCGGCAAGCGCGGCGTGATCGTGGTCGAGGAAGGCCAGCCGGAGTACATCGAGCAGGAAATCGCGACCCTTCTGCGACGGCGCGACATCCAGGCGCGGCTGCACGGCAAGGACCTGCTGCCGGCGGCGGGGGAATACAGCGTCGAGGTGCTGGCGCAGGGGCTGCTGGCGTTTGCGGATTTGTATCTGCCCCCTCCCCTTTCGGGGGAGGGCGGGGGTGGGGGCACGCGCGAGATGCCCCCACCCCAACCCTCCCCCAAAGGGGGAGGGAGTGAAAATGCCAGGCAGTGGCTGGCAGGCAACCGCGAGCGCCGCGCCGCCGTCGCCGCGCTGCTCGACAAGCCGCTGCCGAATCGCCCGCCGGGGTTTTGCGTCGGCTGCCCTGAACGGCCCGTGTTCTCGGCGCTGAAACTCGCGCAGCAGGACGTCGGGCCGGTGCACATCGCGGCCGACATCGGCTGCCATGCCTTCGGCACGTTCGAGCCGTTCTCGATGGGCCATTCCATCCTGGGCTACGGCATGAGCCTGGCCAGCCGCGCGGGCGTGTCGCCGATGATGCAACGGCGCACTCTGTCCATCATGGGCGACGGCGGCTTCTGGCACAACGGCCTGCTGACCGGCGTGCAAAGCGCGTTGTTCAACCAGGACGACGCGGTGCTGCTGATTTTCAAGAACGGCTACTCGTCGGCGACCGGCACCCAGAACCTCATCTCCACGCCGGGCTACGACAAGCAGGGCGCAGCCCAGGAAATGTCCGCCGACCGGATGGGGAGCCTGACCCACACCAACACCACGATCGAGTCCACCTTGCAGGGCCTGGGCGTACAGTGGCTGCGCACGGTGCACAGCTATGGCGTCGACAAGATGCGCGCCACCTTGAAAGAAGCCTTCACCAGCGACTTCAACGGCCTGAAGGTCATCGTCGCGGAGGGCGAGTGCCAGCTGGAACGGCAACGCCGCATCAAGCCCTGGATCGCCGGCCTGCTCGAGCGCCGGCAGCGCGTGGTGCGGGTGAAGTACGGCGTGGACGAGGATGTCTGCAATGGAGACCATGCCTGCATTCGCCTGTCGGGCTGCCCGACGCTGACCCTCAAGGACAATCCCGACCCGCTGAAGGTCGATCCCGTGGCCGTGGTGATCGACGGCTGCGTCGGCTGCGGGCTGTGCGGCGAGAACGCCCACGCGGCGACCCTGTGCCCCTCGTTCTACCGGGCCGAAATCGTGCAGAACCCGCGCTGGCTCGAACGACTCGTGGCCGGCCTTCGCGCTCGGGTCGTGCGCGCCCTGCAACCCGCCTGACGCCATGACTTCGCATCCACCCCGACCCATTTCCCTGTTGATCTGCGCCCTGGGCGGCGAAGGCGGCGGCGTGCTCGCCGAATGGCTGGTCGAGACGGCCCGGCAGGCCGGCTACCCGGCCCAGAGCACGTCGATTCCCGGCGTCGCCCAACGCACCGGCGCCACCACCTACTACCTGGAAGTGTTCCCGCTGCCGACCTCTGGGCTCGGCGGCCGCCGCCCCGTGTTCAGCCTGAACCCGGTGCCGGGCGCGCTCGACGCGATCGTGTCCTCCGAGTTGCTGGAGACGGCACGCCAGATCGGCCATGGCATGAGCACGCCGGACCGTACGCTGGTCATCAGCTCCTCGGGCCGGAGTTTCACCACGGCCGAGCGAATGCAGCTGGCCGACGGCCGGGCCGACAGCGATGCGCTGCTGCAACTGCTACGGCAGTTCAGCCGCGAGCACCACGTGTTCGATATGGGCGCGGCGGCGAAGGAGGCCGGCACCGTGGTCAGCGCGGTGATGCTGGGAGCGATTGCGGGCAGCGGCATCTTTCCGTTCAGCCGCAAGGACTACGAGCAGGTGGTGCGCGGCGGTGGCGGCCGCGCCGCCGATGCCAGCCTGCGTGGGTTCGCGCTGGCGTTCGAACAGATTGGCAGCGGTGTTCATCCAGCAGCGGCGCCGGCTTCTGCAGGCCACGCCGCGGCGCCGATCGGTGGGGCCCCTTCCATCGCCACCATGGCGCCCGTCCCGTCCGACTTCGCCGCGTTCCCGCCGCAGGTACACGATCTGCTGGCGCTGGGCCATGCCCGCATGATCGAGTACCAGGGCGCCGCCTACGCCGGCCTCTACTTGCAGCGCCTGCGCCAGGTGCTGGAGGCCGAGCGCGCAGCCGACCCGGACAGCAGCCACCGATTCGCGACCACTCGCGAAATGGCGCGCTGGCTGGCGCTGTGGATGGCTTTCGACGACATCGTGCGCGTGGCCGACCTCAAGAGCCGCGCCTCGCGCTGGCAGCGCGTCAAAGGCGAGGTGAAGGCCGCCGGCGGCGATCTGCTCAAGGTGTACGACCACTTCAAGCCCGGCACGGCGGAGTTTGCCGCCCTGCTGCCGCCGGCGCTGGCTACGCGTCTCACGGCCTGGGAACGACAGCGCGTCGCGAAGGGCCGGCAGCCCTGGGCCCTCCCGCTGAAGGTCGGCACCCACAGCATTGCCGGCCTGCTGGCCCTGCGCACGCTGGCCGGCATGCGGTGGCTGCGAGTGCGCGGCAGCCGTTACGCCCACGAGCAAGCCATGATCGAGCAATGGCTGGGCGGTGTGGTGGGCGCAACGCGCCGCGATTGGCAGCTGGGCCACGAGATCGCGCTGTGCGGCCGGCTTATCAAAGGCTACGGTGTCACCAACGAGCGCGGCAAGCTCAACCTGCTGCACGTGCTGCAGCACCTGGCGCAGGGCACCGACAGCGCGGCCGGCGCGCAGGCGGTGCGCGCCGCGCGCGAAGCCGCGCTGGCCGATGATGCCGGCAGCGCGCTGGACGCCGCGCTGGTTCAACATGGCGCGCCGGCCCGGCCGGTGCGCGAGCAGCCGATCCGCTTCGTGCGCAAGCCCCGGCCCCTGAATCCGAAAACCCCGGCATGAAAGATTCATGAATCGCCCATGCGATCATCAGGAACACAGCAACTTGCGCGATAGAAAAGGACTTGCATCGATGGCGAAGGAAATCATCCACACCCAGCGTGTCGAATTCGGCGACTGCGACCCGGCGCGCATCGTCTGGTTTCCCAACTTCTTCCGCTGGATCGACGCCGCCTCCCGCAACTTTTTCGTCGAGTGCGGCGTGCCGCCCTGGCACGAAACCGAGCGGACGCTGGGCGTGATCGGCACCCCGCTGGTGGACACCCACGCCCGGTTCATCAAGACCGCGAGCTACGGCGACCAGCTCGAGTTCCACACGTCCATCACCGAATGGCGGGGCAAGAGCTTCGTCCAGCACTGCCGGGTGACCCGAGGCGGGGACGTGATCATGGAGTGCGATGAGGTGCGCATCTTCGCCGGCCGGCGCGAGGATGGAAGCCTGCGCGCGCTGGAGATACCGGCAGCGATTCGGTCGCTGTGCGAATGAGCACGCCGGCTACAGCACCAGGATCGCCCGGAAGTCGTTGACGTTGGTGTGCGTCGGGCCGGTAATGACCAGGTCGTCGAGCTGGCGGAAGTAGCCGTAGGCGTCGTTGCGGTCCAGGTAGTGGTCGATCTTCATGCCCAGCGACTGGCCGCGTGACAAGGTCTCGGGCGCGACGAAAGCGCCGGCGTTGTCTTCCACCCCGTCGATGCCATCGGTGTCGGCGGCCAGCGCCCACACACCCGGCTGGCCTTGCAGCCCCTGGGCCAGACCCATGCAGAACTCGCCGGCACGACCGCCCCGTCCGCGCGTTCCTTCGGGCTGCTTGCGCACGGTCACCGTGGTTTCACCGCCCGACAGGATCACGCAAGGTGCGGCGAAGGGCTGGCCGCGGCGGGCCACCGCACGCGCCAGCGCCGCATGCACCTTGCCGACTTCACGCGATTCGCCCTCGATCTCGTCGCTCAGGATGTGCGCCTGCAAGCCGGCTGCCCGGGCCGCCTGCGCGGCCGCTTCCAGCGATTGCTGCGGCGTGGCGATCAGGTGAACCTGGTGGCCGTCGAACACCGCATCGCCCGGCTTGGGCGTTTCCAGCGCACCCTGCTCCAGCAAGCTCATGATCGCGCCCGGCACTTCGATGCCGTACCGCAGCAAGATGGCGACCGCGTCGGCGCACGAAGTGGCGTCGGGCACGGTGGGGCCGCTGGCGATGATCGACGGGTCGTCGCCCGGCACGTCGCTGATGGTCAGCGTCACGACCTGGGCCGGTGCACAGGCGGCCGCGAGCCGGCCGCCCTTGATGCGCGACAGGTGTTTGCGCACGCAATTCATCTCGGCGATGTTGGCGCCCGAGTCCAGCAAGCCACGATTGATGCGCTGCTTGTCCTGCAGCGTCAAACCCTCGGCCGGCAGCGTCAGCAAAGCGGAGCCGCCGCCCGAGATGAGGCACAGCACCAGGTCATCTGGGGTGAGCCCATGCGCCATGGCGAGGATCCGCTCGGCTGCCGCCAGGCCCGCTGCATCCGGCACCGGATGCGAGGCCTCGACCAGCTCGATGCGTTGCGGCAGTCCCGCGGGTCGGGGCGGCACATGGTGATAGCGGGTCACCACCAGCCCCTGCAGCGGCGCATCCGCCGGCCACAGCGCCTCGACCGCCTGCGCCATCGAGCCCCCCGCCTTGCCGGCGCCCAGCACGATGGTGCGGCCCTTGGGCGGGGGCGGCAGAAAGGCCCCGGTGTTGTGCAGCGGCAGCGCACGGCGCACCGCGGCCTGATACAGGAACTCGAGGAAACGATGGGGCTCGACGGCGGGGTTCGGGGCGGTCATGGCAAATCTCCTGCGCGCATTGTGCCGCCCCGGCGCGGCGTCGATCCCCCGGCCCGACTGGGCCAGACAGCGCCGACCCGCCCGTTCAAATCCCGAGAATCTTCCGAGCCTCGCCCAGCGACTTCACGGAGTCATCATGCTTGCCGGCCTTGTGGGCAGCCTCGCCGTCAGCGCGCAGCTTCTTCACCTTGGCGGCGTCTGCGGCGCTCAGGGTGGGATTGGCCGCGAGCTTGTCGTCGATGGCCTTCATGTCCGCGGGGCAGTGGTAGGCCAGTGCCACGCCGGAAGCGCTGAGCAGGACGAGGGAAGCAAGAAGTTGGGAACAACGCATGTCAGTCTCCTGAGGTTGCCCGCAGGAGTGTATAGAAACGCGCTGTCCAAGGCCAGCGCGGCCGCAAGCCCGGCGGCTACTTCTTGCCCAGGCCGAGCATCTTCGCGCCTTCGGTGTAGAGCTTGGTCTTTTCCTTCATGAAGGCGTCCATCTGGTCCACGCCGACATTGATCAGCTCGAAGCCGCTCTTGGCCGCCAGCTCCTTCATCTCGGGGTCATTGTTGACCGCGGCCCACAGGTCCGACAGGCGCTTGCGCGCTTCGGGCGGGGTCGACTTGGGCACGCCGATGCCGCGGTAGGCGCCATCGACCCAATCCACACCGAGCTCTCGGAAAGTGGGCACGTCGGGCAGCAGCGGATGGCGCTTTTCCATGGCCACGGCCAGGGCGCGCGCCTTGCCCTTGTTGTTGATCGCGAAGGCGGTATAGGTCACGGCGCCGTCGATCTGCTTGCCGACCACTGCCAGCGACATATCGCCCGTACCCTTGTAGGGAACGTAAGTGGTCTTGATGCCGAAGGCGGAGTTGAGCCGCTCGTGCGAGGCATGGTTGGCCGAGTTCCGCCCGGAGCCGCCCAGGTTCATCTTGCCCGGGTCCTTCTTGGCGGCGGCGATGAAATCGGCAAAGGTCTTGTGCGGGCTGGAGTCGGGCACCACCAGCGCATCGGGGGTGAAGTGATACCAGAACACCGGCGTCACATCGGCCGTCTTGTACTGCACCTCGCCCTCGATCGGCTGGAACACGATGTGCGGCAGGTTGACGCCGACGACGTTCAGGCCATCGCCCGGCAACGAGTTCATCTGCGTCCACATCAGTGCGCCGCCCGCGCCCGCCTTGTACTGGATGATGGTGTCGATGGCCGCACAGCGCTTTTTCAGCACCACCTGCTGGTGGCGCGCCGACAGGTCGGACTCGCCTCCTGGCGGAAAGGCCTGCCAATACAGCAGGTTCTTGTCGGGGCAGGCCTGCGCCATGGCGGCCGGTGCGGCTGCCAGGGCAAGAATGCCGATCCACTGTCTGATACCGGTTTTCATGCGCTTACTCTCCTTGGTGGGATGGCTGGATTCTGGGCAAGCAGTTCGAGCACGGCATTGGTAACTTCCTGGGTGCCGGCCGAACCGCCGAGGTCTTTGGTGTGCAGTTTCGGGTT
>JAKFEZ010000012.1:0-1614 GCA_036675435.1 Ramlibacter sp.
ACCGGACAATCACGGTCTGTGCCCGGCACCCGCCGCGCTGGCCGTCTTGGGCCAACCAACGCCGCGTGATGCCCGACCCCTCTATCAACGCACCATGGCGGCCCGGCCGGCCAGTCCCACGTTGACCGGGAATACGGGCGCGGGTCGGCGGGTAGAATCCGCGCCATGGACATCTTCAAGCGCTTCACCATCGAAGCCGCGCACCGCCTGCCGAACGTGCCCGAAGGCCACAAGTGCGCGCGCCTGCACGGGCATTCGTTCACGGTGGAGCTGCACGTGTCCGGCGAGCCGGGGGCCGACAGCGGCTGGGTGATGGATTTCGCCGACATCAAGGCGGCATTCGATCCGCTCTATCGAAAGCTGGACCACCATTACCTGAACGAGATCGAAGGGCTCGAGAATCCCACCAGCGAGCGACTGGCGACCTGGATCTGGGAGCGGCTGAAACCCGCCCTGCCGCTGCTTTCCGAGGTCGTGGTGCATGAAACCTGCACCTCCGGCTGCCGTTATCGGGGACCGGTGCACGGCGAGGCCTAACCCAGCCTGACCACGAACTCCGGGGTTGACCCAGGTCAAGCCAATTCACGGGCGCGTTCGGCGAGAATACGCGTCAAGATTCCGTGAAATCACCGGGGTTTCCCCATGCTGCTTCCCGACACTGCCCCGGCGGCCGACGCCGCCGGACATGCCGCGCCTGCGCCCGGCGGCTTCTACAACGACAAGGTGGTCCACCAGTTCGCGGTCGCCACCGTGTTCTGGGGCATCGTCGGGATGGCCGTGGGCGTGTTCATCGCCGCCCAGCTCTACTGGCCGGCACTCAACTTCGACACCCCCTGGCTGACCTACAGCCGGCTGCGGCCGCTGCACACCAACGGCGTGATCTTCGCGTTCGGCGGCTCGGTGCTGTTCGCGACCTCGCTGTACGTGGTCCAGCGCACCTGCCACGTGCGCCTGATCAGCGACCGGCTCGCCGGCTTCGTGTTCTGGGGCTGGCAGGCGGCGATGGTTGCCGCGGTCATCACCCTGCCGCTGGGCATCACCCAGAGCAAGGAATACGCCGAGCTCGAGTGGCCGATCGACATCCTGATCGCGGTGGTCTGGGTGGCCTACGGCTGGCTGTTCTTCGGCACGATCGCCAGGCGCCGGGTCAAGCACATCTACGTCGCCAACTGGTTCTACGGCGCGTACGTGATCGCGGTCGGGCTGCTGCACATCGTCAACAACATCGCGATCCCCGCCAGCCTGTGGAAGTCGTACCCGGTCTACAGCGGCGCGGTCGACGCGATGGCGCAGTGGTGGTACGGCCACAACGCGGTGGCGTTCCTGCTGACCGTCGGCTACCTGGCGATGATGTACTACTTCGTGCCCAAGCAGGCGCAGCGGCCGATCTATTCCTACCGGCTGTCGATCGTGCACTTCTGGGCGCTGATCTCGATCTACATGTGGGCCGGCCCGCACCACCTGCACTACACCGCATTGCCGGACTGGGCGCAGTCGCTGGGCATGGTGTTCTCGGTGATCCTGCTGGTGCCGTCGTGGGGCGGCGCGATGAACGGCATCCTCACGCTCTCGGGCGTGTGGCACAAGCTGCGCACCGACCCGATCCTGAAGTTC
>JAKFEZ010000041.1:0-1600 GCA_036675435.1 Ramlibacter sp.
GCAGGCATTCCGTGGGCGACATCATGTCCATGGCTATGCCCCTTTTTCCAGTTTCTTGAGTTTGTCGGCCACCACCTTGCGGATGGTGGAAGGCTTGATCGGCTGGCCCGCGACTTCGCTGAAGCAGTCGATGTCCACGAGGTAGCGTGAGCGAAGCAGCGTGGCGAGCGCCGTGTAGCGACGGTTGGTCTCGTCGATCAGCTTGTCCTCGGGCTTGTCGCTCCAGTTGCTTTCGATGCACAGCACCTGCTTGAAGCCCGCCATGGCTTCCTTGATGCCGGGAGCCATGGGTTGCAGGAACTGCAGGTGCAGCGACGAGACCTTGTGGCCCTGGTTGCGCAGGCCGATGACGGCCTCTTCGATCGCGCCCTTGGTGCTGCCCCAGCCGATGACCAGCAGGTCGCCTTCCGGGTCGCCGAAGATCGTGGGGGCCTTGAGCGTTTTCTGGAAGGCGGCGAGCTTCAGGCTGCGCGCTCGCAGCGCCTGTTCGTTGGTGAAGGCGTCGTACGCCACGTGGCTGTCGCGGTCGTGCGCGAGGCCCGTCACGGTATGCATGCCGCCGGGCTGGCCGGGTTTGAAGCGGCGCGACAGGCCCGTGGTCTCGTCCCACTCATAGGGCTTGGCGCCCTCGGGCACGGGGCTCTGGTCTACGGGAGGCGCCATCCAGCTCTCGTCGAACTTCGGCCGCGGGAAGGGCTGCTGCGAGGTGGCCAGCCCGGCATCCGTGAGGATGACCACGACCATGTTGAAGGTCTCGGCGATGCGGCGTGCGGTGATCACCGAATAGAAACATTCCTCGATGGTGCCGGGCGCCATGACGATCTTGGGTGCGTCGCCGTGGCTGCCGAAGATGGCCGTCATCAGGTCGCCCTGCTCCATCTTGGTCGGCTGGCCGGTGCTGGGGCCGCCGCGCTGCACGTTGACCACGACCAGCGGGATCTCAGCCATCACGGCCAGGCCGATGGCCTCCTGCTTGAGCGAGTAGCCCGGGCCGGAGGTGATGGTGATAGCGCACTTGCCGGCGTAGGATGCGCCGACAGCGAACGCGCACGCCGCGATCTCATCCTCGGCCTGATGCACGATGCCGCCGACTTTCTCGAAGACGTCCGCCAGGTAGTGTGAGGCGGAAGTCGCCGGCGTGATCGGGTACATCGCGCAGATTTCCATGCCCGAGGCCAATGTGCCCAGCGCGAGCGCGGTGTTGCCGTTGACGACGATCTGCGGCTCGGTGGAGCGGGTCGCCGGGATGGCGTAGCAAAAGTCGAGGTTCTCGCGTGCCCACTCGGCGCCGCATTCCAGGAGCCTGATGTTGGAGTCGACAATGCTGCGGTCCTTCTTGCCGAAGGTCTGGATGATCTGGTCGGACGCAAGCTTCAGGTCCAGGCTATAGAGCTGGCAAAACATGCCGAGCGCGAACATGTTCTTGCCGCGCTTCGGATCGGCCACCAACTTGCGGCACTCCTCCTCCATCGGCACTTCGTAAACCTTGTAGCCGGCGGCGATGAGGCGCGCGTAGGTCTCGACGTAAGAGGCGCTGATCGACGCGTCCTTGTGGTTGCGCCACATGCTCTCCAGCAGGATGATGCAGCCGGGCTTGAGC
>JAKFEZ010000017.1:0-9699 GCA_036675435.1 Ramlibacter sp.
CGGTCTGGCGAAACGCGAAGGTGGCAGCGTCGCGCACGCCCGGCTGGGCCATCAGGAACTCATCGACCAACACAGGGCTGAGCTTGACGCCGCCGGCGTTGATCATTTCGTCGGCGCGGCCGGTGATGTGGAGCAAGCCGTCGGCGCGCAGCCGCCCCAGGTCGCCTGGGATGAACCAGCCGCCCTGGAACGATGCCGCGGTCTCCTCGGCATCGCCGATGTAGCCGTCGATCATGCCGGGCGAACGGATCTGGATCAGGCCCTCGGCGTTGGGCTCGACCGGGCTGCCCGAGTCGTCCACGACGCGCACCTCGACCCCCGGCACCACATAGCCGGCCGCATCGGGATGGGCGTGCAGCACCGCGGTCGGCGCCTGAGCCACCAGGCCGGCTTCCGTGGAGCCATAGATGCCGATGACGTTGGGGCAGAGAGTGGCGCGGGTGGCGAGAATCACCGGAGCAGGCATCGAGGCGCCGCCGACCTCGACCCGCTGCAGGCTGGGAAAGCGCACGGGTCGGCCGTGCACCAGCTCGAGCAGCCCCTGCAGTTGCTGCGGTGACGTGCGCAAGGACACTACCTTGTACAGATTGATGAATCGCAGCACCATCAGCGGCGCGGTCGCCAGCACCAGCGTGCAGCCGTGCCAGAGCGACGCCGTCACGGTGCCGAAGCCGCCGATGGTGGACAGCCACATCATGCACAGGTTGGGCCCCTGGGCGAGCGGCTCGAGCGCCAGGCCGCGGGTGGTCATGATCTGAGAGTTGGCGGTGCTGTGGCCGATCACCTTGGGCAGTCCGGTGGTGCCCGATGACGTGTAGTAGCGGTAGGGCGCCTGGGTGTCCGCAAAGCCGGGTCCGGGCAAAAGGGGACCGGGCGCCGAAGGATTGCTTTCAGCCAGCCAGCTGGGCCCGACGGTGATCACCGGCGCCCGGGACGTGAAGGCAAGGTCCCGATCCGCCAGGTAGGCATCGATTTTCAGCGTGGCCGGGATCGGATCGTAGTTCGGGTGGGCAGAGACTGAGGGGCAGCCATTGAGCATGGCGGCCAGCGCCAGCGCCAGATGGACGAACGGGTCGCTGACGTAGATGGCGACGGTCATGCCAGGCTGAACGCCGTGGCTGCGCAGCCGCACGGCCAGGGCGCCCAACAGTGTGGCCAATTGCAGGTAGTTGGCGGCGCCGGACGGATGGATCACGGCGATGTCGTAGGGCCTCATCCGGGCGTGGTGCCTGAGGGCGTCGAGGATGTTCATGGTCGAAAGCGCTGGATCAAGTAAAAAGAAAAAAGGCGCCGGAAACCGGCGCCTTTGAATTGTGCAATGGGAAGGTCAGAAAATAAATGCCGACGAGCTCAGCTCATCGAAGTAGACGCCGACGAGGAGCACCGAGTCGTCACCGAGCGAACCCAGATCGATCCAGGTCCCATCGTAGTCTTCTTCCACTCGGCCGCTGTTGACCAGGGCCTGGTACGAGTTGAAGGCTGACCCGGTCAAGGCACTCAGGTCGATCCGGTCACCATCTTCCTCCCGGAAGTCGTGGATGGTGTCGTTGCCGTTGTTGTCGCGGAACACGAACGTGTCGGCGCCGCCTGCCCCATCCAGATACTGCATGGCGTCGCCCCACATCTGGTCGTCGCCGCGGCCGCTGACCAGGGTGTCGTCGCCGCCTGTGGCACCGTCGCTGATGTAGAGGGCATCGCCCACCATCATGTTCATGGTGCCGTTGCCGCCGCCGACCAGGCGATCATCGCCGCCGACCTCGTCCCAGCCCAGTTCCGTGGCGTCGCCGATCATCATGTTCAGGGCCTGGCCGTCGCCGCCCGAAAGGACGTCATCGCCGAAAACCGCGGGCATCGGGGAAGAGATGCTCAGTGTGTCCATGGTGTCCGACAGTTCGAACACCGTGAGGCTTGGGCCGGGGAAGGGGAAGGGGAAGTCACCCAGCCCTAGCGCTTCGAGGCTTGCGACATCGCCGAACATGAGGTTGAGCGCGTAGCCATCGCCGTCGCCATCGCCGCCTTTGAGCTTGTCGTTGCCGAAGGCAACGCCGCCCTCGTAGGCGAAGGCGTCGCCCGACATCAGGTTCAAGTTGATGGCATAGCCGTCGCCGGAGCTGTCAGCGCGCACGCTGCCACCTTGGAGGTCGTCGTTGCCGCCCCTGGCCGAGTCGCCCAGCGCATAGCCGTCGCCGGCCATCAGGTTGACCATGAAGGCAGTTCCGTTGCCCGTGAAGGCGAGGTCACCGCCGTACAGGTCGTCTCGGCCGCCGACCGATGCATCGCCCAGCAGGAAAGCGTCGCCGGTGAGCAGGTTCATGGCGCCGCCATAGCCGTCGTTGCCGATGGACGCCGAGCCGCCATAGAGCTTGTCCGATCCGCCCCGCGCGTTGCCGAACATCTCGTACGTGTCGCCGGCAAGAATGTTCGCGCCGTAGCCATCGCCGTCATCGCCCACCATGGCGCCGCCGTACAGGGTGTCGTCGCCACCGCGCGTGTAGTCATCCATGGAGTTGAGGGCGTCGCCGACGAAGAGGTTGGCCGAATTGATGCCGCCGTACATCGTGTCGTCGCCGCCCCTGGCGCCCTCGACCATTTCCTCGGCGTCGCCTGCGAAGGTAACGGCGCCCGAAAAGCCGCCGAAATCGGTGGTGACAATCAGGCCGCCCATGCCCATGTCGTTGCCGCCGTAGAAGATGTCGTTGCCGCCCCGGCTGGAGCTGCCCATGAACTGCGCATCGCCAAAGGCTGTGTAGCCATATTCGCCGGAACTGGAGCCGTAGAAACGGTCCCGTCCGCCGTACATCCCGTCGCTCAGTTCTTCGTCGCCTTGTGTGCTCGACTCGTCATTCAGGACGTAGCTCTCACCCGACATTTCCTTGATTCGGCGTTTCGCGGCCATTACTGCAACCTCCAAAGATCGTGATTAAACGTAAGCAATGGTTTATATCATCGATCTTTGTGTTACTCAACCGCAATTGTCAGGGTAGCTTCTTCACGAACACCATGCTCTTGCGGTCCCAGTTGTACTTTCGCTTGCGCGCCTCGGGCAGCCACTCGGCATCGACCTGGACGAAGCCACGTTTGAGGAACCAGTGCATGGTGCGGGTCGTCAGCACGAAGATGCTGTCCAGGCCCATGGCCCGCGCGCGCTGCTCGACCCGCTTGAGCACTTTTTCGCCGTCGCCCTGGCCCTGGCTTTGCGGCGACACCGTGAGCGCCGCCATCTCGCCGGTCCTGGCCTCCGGGTACGGGTAAAGGGCGGCGCAGGCGAAGATCACGCTGTCGTGCTCCACGACGGTGTAGTTGGCGATGTCGCGCTCGATCTCGTTGCGGTCTCGCTTGACCAGGGTGCCGTCTTTCTCGAACGGCTCGATCAGCTGCAGGATGCCGCCGACGTCGTCCACCGTGGCCTCGCGCAGGCTCTCCAGCTTTTCGTCGACCACCATCGTGCCGATGCCGTCGTGCACGTACACCTCCAGCAGCAGCGAGCCGTCGGTGGCGAAGGGAATGATGTGGCTGCGCTCGACGCCGCCCTTGCAGGCCTTGACGCAGTGCTGCAGGTAGAACGCAGTGTCGGTGGGATGCTGCGCGCCGGGCAGGCTGGCCAGCAAAGCCTCAGCTGCGGCCAGCGGCAACTCGGTGTCGATCGGGTTGTCGTCGCCCTCGGGCTCGAGCGGCTTGACGCGAACGCCGGGGATCTCGGTGAGGAAAACCAGCTTGTCGGCCTGCAGGGCGATGGCCACGCTGGTCGCGACTTCTTCCATGGTGAGGTTGAAGGCCTCGCCGGTGGGCGAGAAGCCGAACGGCGACACCAGCACCATGGCGCCGAAGTCCAGCGTGCGCATCAGGCCCGCCACGTCCACCTTGCGCACCATGCCCGAGTGCTGGAAGTCCACGCCGTCCAGCACGCCGACCGGCCGGGCGGTGATGAAGTTGCCGGAGATGACGCGCACCCGCGAGCCGGCCATCGGTGTATTGGGCAGGCCCTGGCTGAAGGCCGCCTCGATTTCGTAGCGCAGCTGGCCGGCGGCCTCCTGGGCCGAGTCGAGCGCCACTTCGTCGGTGATGCGCATGCCGTGCGAGTATTTCGCGGCGTGCCCCTTGGCCTTGAGCTGCTCGTTGACCTGGGGCCGGAAGCCGTGCACCAGCACCACCTTCACGCCCATGCTCTGGATCAAGGCCAGGTCTTGCGCTATGTGCTGCAGCTTGCCGGCGGCGATGGCTTCGCCCGCGAGTCCCACCACGAAAGTCTTGCCGCGATGCATGTGGATATAGGGCGCCACCGAGCGGAACCAGGGAACGAAAGTGAAGTTGAAGACGGTGGACATCGGCGCAGCGGGTTGAGGGCGGTGTAGCCTGGAAAGTGTAAGGGAAAGACCTCCGCCGGCAGCCCCGCCGGCTTGGTATCGTCGCCGCATGCATGAGATTGCGATCGCCGCCTGGGGTGCCTTCTTCGGCACCGTGGGCCTGATGCTGGCGGGTTCGCTGGCGGCGTTCGCGCGCTCGATGCACCGGGTGGCGCTGACCGCGGGGCTGGCGGCGCTGGTGTCGGCGCTGTTCGTGGCCGCCTATATCGGCTGGCTGCCGCTGGCCGGCCCGAACGCGAGGGCGCGACTTCCCGCGCATGTCGCGGTCCTGTGCGCCGCGGTGCTGGGCATGATGCTGCTGGCGATGCTTGGCCTGCTGCGAGACCCCGCCGTTGCCGGCAGGGTGCGCAGCGGGGCGGCGGCGCTGGTAGTGGCGGTGCTCGCGGTGGGATGGCTGCTGGAGCCGATCGAGTCGCTGGCACTGAGTTCGGTGGCGGCATTCGGCGTCGCCCTGGGCATGCTGCTGATGTGCCTGCGGGGGGCCAGGCGCGGCGACCGCCTGGGGTGGGTGGCCGTCTTCGGCGTGTCCTCGATGGTGGTGTCGGTGGGCACCCTGAGCTGGATCGCCCTGGCGCGCCAGGACGTGGGCTGGCAGGTGCATGCTGTCAGCGCCGTGGCCGGCGTCGGCTACCTCTCGACCATGGCGACCGCGCTGTGGATTCGCTATTCGTATTTGATCGAGCTGCGCGAGGTGGTGGCCCATGGCGCAAGCTACGACCCCATCACCCGGATGCGCTCGCATTCCGAGACCGGGCAGATGGTCGGGCTGGCGTTTTTCCGCCAGAACGAGGATGCCGCCCGGCCACTGGGCGTGGTCGCCATCGCCATTGCCAACCTGCCGATGCTGGAAAGCCTGCATGGGCGCGCCGCCGCCAACCACGCGCTGTTCGTCTGCGCCAGCAGGTTGCGCCGCTGCGTGCCGGCCGACATCGAGATGGGGCGGGTCGGCCAGGACGGCTTTTTGCTGCTGGTGCGGGGATCGGCCGACCTCAGGCGCATGGCGCCGCTGGGCCGCCTGCTGGTGGAGCGCCTGTCGCGGCCGGTGGCGCTGAGCACGAGCGCGGCGCCGGCCGACCTGGAGGCAGGCCAGGCGCACTGGGTCGCCCAGGTGGGCATTGGCCTGCTCACCCCCGATCCGCAGGAGCGGCCCTCGGCCACCATCACGCGGGCTCGGGCCCTGTCGCGCACCGCCTGGAGCTACGCCAGCCGCCTCGCCTGGCAGGACGCGGCGTCCGGCCGCATCGCGGAGCTGACCCCCGCCGACGGTGCCTGACACGCGGCGGGCCTGCGCGCCCGATAATCACGGGCTTTGAGCCGCGCGCTGCCTGCCTTGACGTCCCTTCGCATCACCTTCCCCGAATCCCTGCCGGTCAGCGCCAAGCGCGAGGAGATCATGGCGGCGATCGCCGCGCACCAGGTGGTCATCGTCTGCGGCGAGACCGGCTCCGGCAAGACCACCCAGCTGCCCAAGATCGCGCTGGCCATGGGGCGGGGCAAGCTCAACTACCCGCCCGGCCAAGGCCGCCTGATCGGCCACACCCAGCCCCGGCGCATTGCCGCCTCCAGCGTCGCCAAGCGCATCGCCGAGGAACTGCAGACGCCCCTGGGCGACGTGGTGGGCTACAAGGTGCGCTTCCAGGACCGGCTGTCGCGCGAGGCGTCGGTCAAGCTGATGACCGACGGCATCCTGCTGGCGGAGACCCAGACCGATCCGCTGCTCAAGGCCTACGACACCCTGATCATCGACGAGGCGCACGAGCGCAGCCTGAACATCGACTTTTTGCTGGGCTATCTGCGCGAGATCCTGCCGCGCCGGCCTGACCTGAAAGTGATCGTGACCTCGGCCACCATCGACGCCGACCGGTTTGCGCGTCATTTCGAATCCAGACATGGGTTGGCGCCGATCATTTACGTGTCGGGGCGGATGTATCCGGTGGAACAACGCTGGCGGCCCTTCGAGGAAACCCGCGACTACGGACTGAACGAGGCGATTGCCGATGGCGTCGACGAGCTCTGGCAGGGCGGGGGCGGTGGGGACATCCTGGTTTTCCTGCCGGGCGAACGTGAGATTCGCGAGGCCGCCGACCACCTGCGCAAGCACCTGTCGCACAGCCCCCTGACGCGCAACGCCGAGGTGCTGCCGCTGTTCGCCAGGCTCTCCCAGGCCGAGCAGGACCGCATCTTCGACAGCCATGGCGGGCGGCGCATCGTGTTGGCGACCAATGTGGCGGAGACGTCGCTGACGGTACCGGGCATCCGCTACGTCATCGACGCCGGCACGGCACGGGTCAAGCGGTACAGCTTTCGCAGCAAGGTCGAGCAATTGCTGGTGGAGCCGATCAGCCAGGCAGCGGCCAACCAGCGTGCGGGCCGCTGCGGACGGGTGGCCGACGGCATCTGCATCCGGCTGTACGACGAGAAGGATTTTGCCGGGCGGCCGCGCTTCACCGATCCGGAAATCCTGCGCTCGTCGCTGGCCGGCGTGATCCTGCGCATGAAGTCGCTTCGCCTGGGTTCGGTGGAGGATTTCCCTTTCATCGAGGCGCCGGCGCGGCGCGCCATTGCCGACGGCTACCAGTTGCTCAACGAGCTGGGCGCCGTGGACGATGCCAATGAGCTCACGGCCATGGGCGCCGAGCTGGCCCGGCTCCCGCTGGATCCGCGCGTGGGCCGCATGATCCTGGAAGGGCGCGACCGCGGCGCGCTGGACGAGGTGCTGATCATCGCCTCGGCCCTGTCGGTGCAGGACGTGCGCGACCGCCCGATGGAGTTGCAGGCACAGGCCGATCAGCAGCACGCGAAGTTCGACGACGAGAAGAGCGAGTTCTCGGGATATCTGCGGTTGTGGAAGTGGATTCACGATGTGCGCGGCGGTGTGCCCCCACCCCAACCCTCCCCGGAAGGGGGAGGGGGCCGGAAACTCCCTCTCCCTCTGGGGGAGGGCGGGGGTGGGGGCAGGCGCGCCCAGGCCGATGCCGAGACCACCATGCCCTCCCACAAACTCTCCAACCGCCAGTACGAGCAGCTGCTGCGCCAGAACTTCATCAACATCCGCCGGGTGCGCGAATGGCGCGACATCCACAGCCAGCTCCACACGGTCGTGGCGGAGCACAAGTGGCGCCTGAACGCCGCGCCCGCCGGCTACGAGGAGCTGCACAAGTCGATGCTGGCCGGCCTTTTGGGCAACATCGGCGTGAAGCCCGAGGAAGAGGACGTCTACCTGGGCGCGCGCGGCATCAAGTTCTATCGCCATCCCGGCGCCCACTTGCGCAAGAAGCCCGGCCGCTGGGTCGTATGCGCCGAGCTGGTGGAGACCACCCGCTTGTTCGGCCGCGGCATCGCCAACATCGAGCCGCTTTGGGTGGAGCAGGTGGCCGGCCACCTGTTGAAAAAGCAGTTGCTCGACCCGCACTGGGAGAAGAAGGCCGCCGAGGTGGTGTCGCTGGAGCGCGCCACCTTGTACGGGCTGGTGATCTACAGCGGCCGGCGCGTGCCGTTCGCCCGCGTCGACATGCAGGGGGCGCGCGAAATATTCATCCGCGAGGGCCTGGTGGCCGGCCAATGGGAAACCCGCCTGGCGTTCCTGGCGGCCAACCAGAAGCTGGTGAAGCAGGTCGAAGAACTGGAGCACAAGGCGCGGCGCCAGGACGTGCTGGTGGACGAGGAGCTGATCTTCGCCTTCTACGACCAGCTGATCCCGCGCGACGTGCACAGCGGCGCCACCTTCGAGCGCTGGTATCGCGAGGCGAGCCGCGCCGACCCGGAGTTGCTGAAGCTCACGCGCGAGGAGCTGATGCGCCATGAGGCGGCAGGCATCACCACCGACGCCTTTCCCCGGGCCCTGCGCCTGGGCGGCGTCGATTGCGCCGCCGCGTACCTGCACGAGCCGGGCGATGCGCGCGACGGCATCACCGTCACCGTGCCGCTGTTCGTGCTGAACCAGGTGAGCGACGAGCGGGCGGAATGGCTGGTGCCGGGCATGCTCAAGGACAAGGTGCAGGCCCTGCTCAAGAGCCTGCCCCAGCGGCCACGCTCGCGCTTCGTGCCCCTGCCTGAATCGGCGAGCCGGATTGCCGGTGAGTTGACGCAGCCGGAGCGCTGGGCCAGTGGTTCGCTCACCGATGCGTTGCTCAAGCTGGTGCGTGACCAGACCAGCCTGGACGTGAAGCGGGCCGACTTCAAGCTCGACATGCTGCCCGCCCACCTGTTCATGAACTTCCGGGTGGTCGACGAGCACGGCCGCCAGCTGGGCACCGGTCGCAACCTGGGGGCGCTGAAGGCGGAACTCGGCGCGCAGGCGCGAGGAGCTTTTCAGGCGCTGGCGGGGATGAAGGATTTGGCTCCCTCTCCCCTCGCAAGAGGGGGGGGTGAGGGCCTGCTCGCGAAGAGCCCTCACCCCAACCCTCTCCCAAAGGGAGAGGGGGAAAGACCAAAGGTCCAAAGCGCGGCCGAGCGCTACACCGCCTGGACCTTCGGCGAACTGCCGGAGCTGATGGAAATCCGCAAGGGCGGGACCAGCCTGATCGGCTTTCCGGCCCTGATCGACCAGGGCGACGCCGTTGCCATCGAGGTCTTCGACGAGCCTGAAGTTGCCGCTGCCAGGCACCGGGCAGGCTTGCGGCGGCTCTTCGCGCTGCAGCTGAAGGACGCGCTGAAGTACCTGGAAAAGAACATTCCCGACCTGCAGAAGATGGCCGTGGCCTTCATGCCATTGGGCACGCAGGAGGAGCTGCGCGATCAGGTCATCGAGGTGGCGCTGGACCGCGCCTTCATGCAGGCACCCCTGCCGGCCGACCCTCAGGCCTTCAAGCAAAGGGTGGAGGAAGGACGCGGCCGCCTGACGCTGATCGCGAACGAGGTGGCTCGGCTGGGCGCAGCCATCCTGGTGGAATATGCGGCGGCGGCGCGCAAGATCAAGGACACGCGCAATCACCCCGAGGCCACGGCCGACGCCGCCCAGCAGTTGCAGCGCCTGGTGCCCAAGCGCTTCCTGGCGGCGACGCCATGGACGCAGCTCCAGCATTTTCCGCGCTACCTCAAGGCCGTCACCTTGCGGCTTGACAAGTTGCGGGCCGATCCGGCGCGTGACGCTGCCCGCACGGCCGAACTCCGGCCGCAGGAGCAGCGCTATTGGCGGCTCGTGGCCGAGCGCAAAGGCGCAGTGGACGAGCGCATGCAGGAATTCCGCTGGCTACTGGAAGAGCTGCGGGTAAGCTTCTTTGCCCAGGAGCTGCGCACGCCGCAGCCGGTGAGCGTCAAGCGACTGGACAAGGCCTGGACCCAACTGACCCATTGAGCCGGGGGATGTCCGGATGCCTACTTTGGTCTTCGGTAA
>JAKFEZ010000121.1:0-1581 GCA_036675435.1 Ramlibacter sp.
ATTTCATCGGGACCGACACTGTTTGGGCGCAACCTAGGGGGTGGAATGAACAAGACGTGGCTGCTGGCGATCCTGTGGTGCGTGGTGGCTTCGCCATCGGCGCTGGCGCGGGACGGCGGCATCGCCAGGATCGATCCTCTTCCGCCCTCGATGCAGGGGCAGACGGCCACGCAGAGCGCCGGGATCTTCGCCGAGAGGGATTTCACCACCGATTCGGCGCCGCCGCCATCAGTGGTCGGCAACGGCGAGTGGCGCCTGCAGCCGGAGGCCGGGATAGAGCAGCCGCTGCTGCTGATCTACCACCCCTACAGCGCACGCGTCACTGTGCAGGCGTCGCCCGGCGCGCCGCCGATTACGCAGACCCTGTTCGACCGCGGGCTGGATCCGCAGTACTCGAGGCATGCGCTGGTGTTCCCGTTGCCCGGCGATGGACCGGTGTATGTGAAGGTCGAGGGTGCGCGCTACCCCCTGCAGGTTGCGGTTTTGCCGCACGCCGCGCACATCGCCGACGACCTGACCCAGGTCCGCGTGTTGGCGCTGGCGGTGGGCGTGCTGGTGGGGGTGGCGCTGACCGTGTTGCTGTTCTGGGCCATGCTGCGCGAGCGCGTTTACCTGCTGTACTCGGCCTGCATGACCCTGCAGCTGATGTTCCTGCTGTATTCGTACGGTGAGGCTTATGCGTTGCCGGGATTGCGTTCGCTGGCGGTGTTCGGCGCACCCGGAATCTGGTTCCTGGCCACGTTGTCGACCATCGTCGCGGTCTACCTGTTGCTGGATTACGCCGGGCTGCGCACACGGGTGCCGCGCCTGAGCCTGGCAATGCGCTGGCTGGGCGTCTATATCCCCGCGGTCCTGCTCGTTTTGCTGGTGTCGCCGTGGCCTTCCGGCAAGGACTGGTTCCCCAATGCGGGAAATGCGCTGTTCCTGTTGACCAACATCCTCGCCATCGCCGCGCTCTGCGTGGCCTGGCGCAAGGGTGGCCGGCACGCAGGCTTCGTGCTTATCGGCTGGGTGCCGCTGGTGTTCTTCAGCACCGCGCGCGCGGTGCAATTGAGCATGGGCATTCCGGTCGAACCGTGGCTGCAATACGGGCTGCCGCTGGTGCTCGCCTTTACCGCAGTGGTATTGGCGCTGGGCCTGGCCGATCGCATGCTGACCTTCCGCCAGGAGCGCGACACCGCCCAGCACCATGCCGAACGTGACTGGCTGACCGGCGTGCTCAACCGCGGCGGCATCGAACACCGCCTGGACTGGGCGGTGTTGAACACGCGCCGGGAGCGGATGCCGCTGAGCCTGCTGTTCCTGGACCTGGATCACTTCAAGCGGGTCAACGACGACCATGGCCACGCGGTGGGCGACAGCTGCCTGCGCGCGGTGGTCCGCGCGATCAGCGAGGAACTGCAATACGGCGATCAACTGGGACGGCTGGGCGGAGAGGAGTTCGTGCTGGGACTGGCTGGTGCGGACAGCAAGCGCGCGCAGACCATGGCCGAACGCCTGCGCCACAAGATCGAGGCCACCTGCCGTCACGTCGAGGGCGCGCCAGTGGCGCTGACCGTGAGCATCGGCGTGGCCGAATGC
>JAKFEZ010000315.1:0-1581 GCA_036675435.1 Ramlibacter sp.
GCGCTGCTGCTGGCCACCGCCAGCAAGGACGCCAACCTCAAGCCGGTGATGTTCGCCGCCGTGCGCCGCGGCATGCTGATGGAAGAACTGGTGCGCCCGCTGGGCGACGACGAGATGAAGGGCGAACTCTTCATCTGCGGCGTGTTCTCGCTGCTCGACCGCATGTTCCGCCAGTCTTTTCCCGAGCTGCTGAAGACCATTCCCGTGCCCGAGCGGGTGTACCAGGCGCTGGCCGAGAACAGCGGCCCCTACCAGCCCTATTGCGCGCTGGTGCAGGCGGTGGAGGGCGACGAGCTCGAGCCGATCCGCGAAGCCTGCGACGGCCTGATCAGCGGGCCGAAGGAAATCAACCGCGCGCTGCTGCAGGCGCTGGCAACGGCGGCACAGCTCGATTGAGGGGCGTGGCTACCTGAAGCTCACGCTGACGGTCGGGTTGCCCGGCAGTCCCTCGTAGACGACCTTCGCACCGGTGCCGGGCTTGGGTGGCAGCAGCCGAGAGAAGGAGCCCAGGCTGAGCAGGTCGCCTTTCTTCAACGTGATGCCGCTGGCCCGCAGATCCTTCGCGAGCCACAGCACCGCATTCAAGGGCTGCCCCAAGATGGCCTTGCCCTTGCTGGCTTCGATTTCCGTGCCGTCCTGATCGAGCAGCCTCACCGTCATCGCCGCGAGGGCGTTCACGAGTTCGGGCGTCGCCTTCACCTCGACCGGCTTGCCCAGCACACCCAGCCGCGCGCCGACGTTGGCGTACACGAGGCTGGGGCCGGTGATCTTCTTCGGGTCCTCGACCACCAGGTCGGGAAGCTCGATGAACGGATAGATGCGCGAGAGGTGGCGCAGCGCTTCGAGCGGTGTGGTCGCGCGGTGGATGCCGGCGTCCTTCACTTCCACCACCAGGTCGGCCTCGAACAGCGGCCGCGCACCGAAGGCCGCCGGCAGCGTGGCGCCGTCCTCGAGCAGCATCTTCTCGAACAGCGTGCCGCGCACGGGGCTCGGATGGTTGAAGCGCTTCTGCACCGCCGGGTTGGTGAGCCCGGCCTTGTAGCCGACGACCTTGCCCTGGCTCTGCGCGAGCAAGGCAGTGAGCTTGTCGCGTCCGCACAGCGCCTCGGCCATCGTCAACTCTGCCGGCGGGTTGGGTGCCGGCTGCAGGTTCGCAAAGCGTGCGGCCATGAGCGCCGTGTCCACGTCGGACGGGCAAGCTGCGTGGGCGGCCGGGGCCAGAAGGCAGAGCAGGGCGGTTGCTGCGGTGGCGAAAGAGGATTGCATGACGAGGCTCCTGAGGGATCGCTGCGTTTGCAGGGCAGGCTCGACGCAGCCTAAAGGAAACAGCGCGCGGCGCCATGCGAGTCATCAATGCTCGCCGCCGCCACGTCCTTCGATCGAGCGTCAACCCAGAAGCCGCGGATTGAGCTGCCAAAGTGAAAGACTCAGTGCCGCCGCGAAACCGACCCATGCCAAGTAGGGCAGCAGCAGCGCCCCGGCCAGAGGCCGCACGCGCCAGAAGGCGATGGCCGTCGCAAGAATCAGCGCCCAGAGCACGAGGATCTCGGTGAACGCCAGCGCACCCTCTCGCCAGCCGAA
>JAKFEZ010000146.1:0-1576 GCA_036675435.1 Ramlibacter sp.
CGCGGCGATGCTGCGCGAGATGCGCCGCGTGACGCGCCCCGGCGGCCGCGTTGCCGCCTATGTCTGGGACTACGCGGGCGGCATGCAGATGATGCGGAATTTCTGGGACGTGGCGATCGCGCTGAATCCGAATGACGCCAGCCTGGATCAAGCCGAGCGCTTCCCGATCTGCAACCCCGGGCCCCTGCAGGCGCTTTTCGAGGCAGAGGGCTTCAAGCAGGTGAGCACCCGCCCGATCGACATCCCGATGGTGTTTCGCGATTTCGATGACTTCTGGACGCCGTTCCTGTGGAAGCAGGGCGCTGCGCCCACCTACCTGGCCAGGCTCGAGCCGGCGATGCAGCACCGCATCCGCGACGAGCTGAAGGCCCGCCTGCCCGTGCAGCCCGACGGCAGCATCACGCTCGGCGCCCGCGCCTGGGCCGTGCAAGGTACAACCTGATCGGGGCCAGATTCCAGACTCACGCCTGATGCTGCCCCAGCAGCGCGAGCATCCCCGCTTCAAGCCCCTCCATGCGGCCGGCCAGTTGCGGCGCGGCCTGCTTGGAGATCTTCATGTATTGCTGGAACGTCGCCAGCAGCGTCGGCCGGTCCGCATGGTGCAGTAGCACCGTGGCGAGGGCTGCCTGCAGCACTTGGACCTGCGCCGTCAGCGCGAGCTGGTTGTCCATCAGGCCGTTGATGTTGTCGCTGTACAGGGCCAGCATCTTTTCGAATTCACTTTGTTCCATGGCCACCTCGGTGCTGTCGGTTTCTGGCTAGCGTGCCGCCCCCGGCGGGGGCGTCTTGGGCTTGTAATCGCAATATTGAATCACGGCGCACTCCCAGCAGCGGGGCGTGCGCGCAACGCAAACGTAACGGCCGTGCAGGATGAGCCAGTGGTGCGCGTCAGCCAGATAGTCCTTGGGAACACGCTTCATCAGTGCCGCCTCCACTTCCAGCGGGTTCTTGCCGGGTGCGAGCCCCGTTCGGTTGGCCACGCGAAAGATGTGCGTGTCCACCGCCAGCGTCTCTTCGCCGAAAGCGACGTTCAGCACCACGTTGGCCGTCTTGCGGCCCACGCCAGGCAGCGATTCAAGGGCCTCCCTCGTGCGCGGCACCTTGCCCTCGTGCTCACGCACCAGAATCTCGCAGGTCTTCATCAGGTTGCGCGCCTTGGTGCGGTACAGGCCGATGGTCTTGATGTAATCCTCGAGCTTTTCCAGGCCGAGGTCGAGGATGGCCTGCGGCGTGTTGGCCACCGGAAACAGCTTGCGCGTCGCCTTGTTCACGCCGACGTCCGTCGCCTGCGCGGACAACAGCACGGCCGTGAGCAGCTCGAAGGGCGTGGTGAATTCAAGTTCGGTCGTCGGCAGCGGGTTGGCCGCGCGAAGTGTGGCAAAGAACGGCTCGATCAGGTCTTTTTTCATGGGGCGCCCGAGTCTAGCCTTGCAGCCGCGACTGCAGCTCGCGAATCACCGCGCCGACCACCGGCGCCTGCGCCGAGTCGCGCGTTTGCACGAAGGCGATGCGGCGCACTTCGGCCTTCGGTATCTCCACCACGCGCAGTCTCGCGTCCGCCGCCCAGCGGCCGCCT
>JAKFEZ010000009.1:0-9603 GCA_036675435.1 Ramlibacter sp.
GTCGGTGCGCATCGGCCTGCACATGGGCCCGGTGCGGGTGGTGGCGGATATCAACGATCGGGTCAACGTGGTGGGCGACGGCATCAACGTGGCCCAGCGCATCATGGATTTTGCGCAGGGCAATCAGGTGCTGGTCTCGCGTTCGTACTACGACGTGATGTCTCGCATCACGGATGACACCGCCGATCTGTTCCGGTACCTGGGCCAGTACGAGGACAAGCACGGGCGCCTGCACGAGGTGTACGCCGTCAACAGCCAGCGCAGCGCTGCCGGCAACACCCGGCGCGAAGGACCGTCCACCGGCTACACGCAGACCCTGCCGGTCAGGAGCGTGCGTGCGCTGGAGCCGGAGGAAGTGCATGAAGTCGAGATGGACCTGGCCCGCAACATCGGGCCGCTGGCCCGGGTGCTGGTGCGAAAGGCCCAGCCGCTGGCGCCGACCATCCAGGCCCTGCGCGAGGCGCTGGCGGCCTCTATCCAGGAGCCGAAGGCGCGCGAGGCCTTCATCGCCGGCGGCAGCAGCCCAAGCCAGCCCAGTCACAGCCAGCCGATCAGCGGCAGGCGTGGCAGCGTCAGCAAACCGCCGGGCTCGGGGCGCAGCAGCAGCCAGTTCGGCGCGCTCGGTCCAAGTTCGTCCAACAGCATTCCAATGTCGCGGGGTTCGAGCAAGAGCCAACCGCTGAGTCAGCCCCCCAGTCTCAGCCGCCCGTCCGGCGCCAACCCCAGTGGCCGGCAGCTCGCCATTTCTCCTGAAGAATTGACGGTGGTGGAGCAGACCCTGAGCAAGTTCATCGGCCCGATGGCCCGAATGCTGGTGCGCAAGGAGCTCGGCCGAGCGAGCTTCAAGGAATTTGTCGACGCGGTGGCGGGCAATGTCGATCAGCCCCAGCACCGCGAACAGTTTCAGCAGGCGCTCAAACGCGCCTTGCCGCGGCGCCAGCAGTAGCTTTGGCCTGGCGCCGATAGTCGACTACATCAGTCTGCAATTCGCCCGGCCTCGATCGTGATGCGCCGTTCGCAGCGGCTGGCAATCGCCCGGTCGTGCGTCACCAGCACCAGCGTCGTGCCCTGCTCGCGGTTCAGGTCGAACATCAGCTCCATCACGGTCTCGCCGGTGGCAAAGTCCAGGCTGCCGGTGGGCTCGTCGGCCAGCAGCACGGCCGGCTGCACCACGAAGGCCCGCGCCAGCGCCACACGCTGCTGCTCGCCACCGGAGAGCACTTTGGGATAGTGGCCCAGCCGGGTCGACAAGCCGACCCGGTCCATCATTTCGGCGGCCGCCTTGCGCGAGTCTTTTCGCCCGGCCAGCTCCAGCGGCAGCATCACGTTTTCCAGGGCCGTCAAGTTGCCCAGCAGCTGGAAGCTCTGAAAAACAAAACCCACCTGGCGCGCCCGCAGGGCCGCACGCTCGTCCTCATCGATCGAGAACAGGTCGCTCCCGGCCAGCCGCACCGTGCCGCGGCTGGGCGTGTCGAGCCCGGCGATGATCGACAACAGCGTGCTTTTTCCCGAGCCGGAGGCGCCTACGATGGCAGCGGTTTCCTTGGGCGCCAGAGAGAAATCGATATCGCGCAAAATGTCGAGCGTACCCGTCGAGTCGGTAACCGATTTGTGCACGTGCTCGACGGAAATGATGGGATCAGACATGTTTGCTGGAAGTTGGAGCCGACGCCACTTTATCGCGGCTGGGTTAGCTGGCGGTTATCTGCTGCCCGCCATGGCCCAGGCGGGCGGCGGCAAGATACTCATTCTCGGCGATTCGCTGAGCGCCGAGTATGGCCTGAAGCGCGGCACCGGATGGGTGGCGCTGCTCGAAAAGCGGCTGGCAGCCCTGAAGCTGCCGGCGACCATCGTCAACGCCAGCATCAGCGGCGACACCACTTCCGGCGGGCGCTCGCGCCTGGCGTCCCTGCTGTCCAAGCACCAGCCCAGCGTGGTGGTGATCGAGCTGGGCGCCAACGACGCCCTGCGCGGCCTGCCGCTGGGCATGACCGAAGACAACCTGTCCCACATGACGACTACCGCGCAGCAGGCCGGCGCCAAGGTGCTGCTGGTGGGCATCCAGGTGCCGCCCAATTACGGGGCCGACCACGCGGCCCGCTTTGCCGCCTTGTACGAAAAGGTCGCCAGGCGGCACAAGGCCGGCCTGGTGCCTTTCATGCTCAAGGGCGTGGCCGACCTGGACGACTCCACCCGCCTGTTCCAGGCCGACCGGATACATCCCAGGGAAGAAGCGCACCCGCTGATCCTGGACAACATCTGGCCGGAACTGAAGAAGTTACTCAAGTGAGCCTGTACAAAGTGCCGGCGGGCGAGGCCATTGCGCGGCTGGACGAGTTCAGCACCATCATCGACGCGCGCAGCGAGGCCGAGTACGCCGAGGACCATCTGCCCGGCGCGATCAACTGGCCTTCGCTGAACGACGAAGAGCGCAAGCTCATCGGCACCATGTACACGCAGGTCAACCCGTTCGAGGCCCAGAAGCGCGGCGCGGCCCTGGTGGCGGCCAACATCGCGCGGCATATCGAACGCGAAGTCATCGACAAGCCGCGCAACTGGAAGCCGCTGGCCTATTGCTGGCGCGGCGGCAAGCGCAGCGGCTCGCTGGCGCTGGTGCTGGGGCAGATCGGCTTTCGGGTGGGCGTGATCGAGGGCGGCTACAAGGCCTTTCGTGGCGCCGTGCTGGCCGCCTTGCCGGAACTGGCGGCCCGGCTCGACTACCGGGTGGTCTGCGGCCCCACCGGCTCCGGCAAGACCCGCCTGCTGCATGCGCTGGCGCAAGCCGGCGCGCAGGTGCTGGATCTGGAGGCGCTGGCCAGCCACCGCAGCTCGGTGCTGGGCATGATCCCGGGGCAGGCGCAGCCCGGCCAGAGGCGCTTCGACACCCTGGTGTGGGACCAGATGCGCCGTTTCGACCCCGGCCGGCCGGTGTTCGTGGAAAGCGAGAGCCGCAAGGTGGGCAACCTGGCCGTGCCCGACGCCCTGATCGAGCGAATGCGCAACAGCGCCTGCCTGCGCCTGGAATTGTCCGACGACGAAAGAGTGGCGCTGCTGCTGGAAGACTACGATTTCTTCGTGCAGGACCAGGCGCTTTTTTGCGAGCGGCTCGAGGCGCTGGCCCAGTTGCGCGGCAAGGCGGTGGTGCAAGGCTGGCAGGCCAAGGTGGCCGCCGGGCAAACCGAAGAAGTGGTGCGCGAACTGCTGGGCAAGCACTACGACCCGGGTTATGCGTCGTCGATCGCGCGCAATTTCAGCCGCTACTGCGAAGCGCGCACCATCGCCCCGGCCGACCGCTCGCCCGCGGCCATGACCGAACTGGCGCGCGAAATCCTGCAGTCAGAAAGGAACGATGGGAGTGAAGGGCACGAAGGGAGCGACGGGAAAGCTTGATCCCGTGCCCAGTCGCAGCAGCGCCAGTGAGTGAGTAAGAGAACCTCAGGACTGTGCAGGAGCCGGCGGCACCGGACTGCCCGCACCCGGCTCGCCCGATTCATCCGAAGCGCCTTCGCCCTCACCCTCGCCGGGCGCGCCGGTCTTGCGCTCCGCCTTGGCTTTGAGCTTGTCTTCTTTCTTGCGCTTCTTGGCCAGCTCTTTCTGGCGCTTCTCGTATCCGTAATTGGGTGTCGCCACAGGGCCTTCCGTTTCTATCTGTCAATGGCGCAATGTAAGCGATAACGGCTCCGCCGGGTAGCGCCAGGGTCAGCGCAGGGCCGCCAGCGCCCGTTCGAGGTCGGTGCGCAGGTCTTCCACATCCTCCAGGCCCACCGAAAACCGCACCAGCGTGCCCTTGTGGGTCCAGCAGCCCAGCGGTGGGCTGCGCATGGAGGCGATATCGTACGGCACGACCAGGCTGACGGGCCCGCCCCAGGAATAGCCCAGCTTGAAGAGTTGGAGCGCGTCGCAGAAGGCGTCGACCTGGGCCGCGGTATACCGCTCCTGGAACACCACCGAAAAAATACCCGCGGCCAGGCCGCCGGCATCGGGACCGCTGCGCCCGGGTTCGCCGCCGCACAGCGCCCGCCAGTGCGCGTGGCCTGGTGAACCTTCGAAGGCTGGATGCAGCAGCACTGCCACTTCGGGGCGGGCCTGCAGCCATGCCGCCAGCGCGCGGGCCGCGACATCGTGCGCCCGGTAGCGCAGCGGCAGGCTGGGCAGCGATCTCAGCAGAGCCTCGGCGTCGTTCGCCCCCACGCCCCAGCCCACCCGCATGTGGGTGGCCTTGAGCAACAGGTGCAGCTCATCGCTGCGCGTGACGATCGCGCCCATCAGCACGTCGCCGCCGCCGCTGGGGTATTTGGTGAGCGCATGCACGAGGATGTCGGCGCCGCTGCCGGCCACCTGCCGCTCGCCCGAGCCCAGGTCGAAGCCGTTGAAGGCAACGCCGCCACTCCAGGTGCTGTCCAGCGCCGTGGTGACGCCACGCTGGCGGCAGATGTCCGCCAGGTGCGCCAGCGGCACGAACTCCATCGTGACCGAGCCGGGTGCCTCTAGCCAGACGAGCTTGGTTTGTGGACCGATGCGCGCTTGCAGGTCGGCCGGGTTCATCGCATCGTAGAGCTGATGGCTGATGCCCCAGTTCTTCAGCTCGCCGGCCGCCAGTGCCTTGGTCGGCCCATAGGCGTTGTCGGGGATCAGCACTTCGTCGCCGGCCTTGAGCAGGGCCATGTTGACATTCGCGATCGCCGCCAGCCCGCTGGGCACCAGGATGCAGTGCTTGCCCCCTTCCAGCGAGGCAATGCGCTCCTCCAGCATGAACGTGGTGGGCGTGCCGTGCAGCCCGTAGGTGTAGCCGTGCTTGTGCTGCCAGTCGCGCCCCCGCATCGCGGCAACGTTGGCAAAGAAGACGGTGGAGGCCTTGAAGACGCCGGGCTGCGGGGCGCCGAACCCTTCAGGGGGAAGGTAGCTGTGGTGGATGAGGTCGGTGACGGGTTTGCTCATGCAGCCATGTTAGCTCGCAACGCCGAAATCAGACCTTCCACTTCTCCAGCAGCTTCTCCGGGCCCATGCTGTCGTAGGCTTCGAACGGCTGGTGGATCCAGGGGTTGGTGGGAAGGAATTCGACCGAATAATCCGGCGTGAACTTCGACAGGCCCTTGGTCCAGATGACTCCGCTGCGCAGCTCGGTGATCGGCGAATAGTTGTTCCTGAGCATGTCCAGCACCGCGTGGAGCGTGTGGCCCGAATCGGCCAGGTCGTCGACGAGCAATACCCGGCCCGCGATCTCGCCCTTGGGCGTGGTGATGTAGCGGGCGATGTCCAGGTGGCCCTGGATGGTGCCGGCGTCGGCGCGGTAGGAGCTGGTGGACATGATCGCCAGCGGCTTGTCGAAGATGCGCGAGAGGATGTCGCCCGGCCGCATGCCGCCGCGCGCCAGGCACAGGATGGTGTCGAATTTCCAGCCCGATTGGTGGACCTTGATGGCCAGCTTCTCGATCAGGCTGTGGTATTCGTCGTAGCTTACGTAAAGGTGCTTGCCGTCTTCCGTCAACATGGGGAACTTCCTTCAGGCCAGATACGGGTGCCGCATCATGATCGTGTGATCGCGGTCGGGACTGGTCGAGATCATATCGATGGGCACGCCGGTGACCTGCTCGATGCGCTGCAGGTACAAACGCGCATTGACAGGCAGCTCGTCGTACACCGTCACGCCCACGGTGCTCTGGCTCCAGCCTTCCATGACTTCGTACACGGGCTCGCAACGCGAAATCTCGTCGGCCCCCAGCGGCAGGATGTCGGTGTATTCGCCATCCAGCTTGTAGCCCGTGCACAACTGCAGCTGCTCGATCCCGTCGAGCACGTCGAGCTTGGTGATGCACAGGCCCGACAGGCCGTTGACCTGGGCGCTGCGTTTGAGCAGCGCGGCGTCGAACCAGCCGCAACGGCGGCTGCGGCCGGTGGTCACGCCCTTTTCCTTGCCGACGGTGGACAGGTGATAGCCCACCGTGCCGGGCGTGGCCCAATCGAGTTCGGTCGGGAACGGCCCGCCGCCCACGCGCGTGCAGTAGGCCTTGGTGATGCCCAGGATGTAGTGCAGCATGCCCGGGCCGACGCCCGCCCCGGCGGCGGCGTTGCCGGCCACGCAGTTGCTCGAGGTGACGTACGGATAGGTGCCATGGTCGACGTCGAGCAAGGTGCCCTGGGCGCCTTCGAAGAGCAGGTTGTCGCCGTGAATGTGGGCCTCGTTCAGCTCGCGCGAGACGTCGGCCATCATGGGCAAGAGCAGTTCGGCGTGCCTCATCGACTCGTCGAACACCTGCTGAAAGTCCACTGCCGGCGCGTTGAGGAATTTCGTCAGCACGAAGTTGTGCAGCTCCAGCACCACTTTCAGCTTTTCGCCAAAGCGCTCGGGATGCTTCAGGTCTTGAACCCGCAGCGCGCGGCGGGCGATCTTGTCCTCGTAGGCCGGGCCGATGCCCCGGCCGGTGGTGCCGATCTTCTCGCTGCCGCCCTGCTCGCGCAGGGTTTCGCGGGCGATGTCGAGCGCCGCATGGAAGGGCAGGATCAGCGGGCAGGCCTCGCTGATGCGAAGGCGCGAGCGAACCTCGACGCCGGCCTTCTCGAGCCCCTCGATTTCCTCGAACAGCTTGGCCGGCGACAGCACGACGCCGTTGCCGATATAGCACTTGACGCCCGGGCGCATGATGCCGCTGGGGATCAGGTGAAGCGCCGTCTTCACGCCGTTGATCACCAGCGTGTGGCCGGCGTTGTGGCCGCCCTGGAAGCGCACCACGCCCTGCGCCATTTCGGTCAGCCAGTCGACCAGCTTGCCCTTGCCTTCGTCACCCCATTGGGTGCCGACCACGACCACGTTGCGGCCCTTTGTCTTCGTCATCATCACAAATTCGATTCAGGAATGGAATGGTTAAAGAGGCCTGACGACCCAGGCGGCGCCGCTCAGTGCCAGCTCACGGTCGCACTGGAATTCATCGATCTCGCTCTCGTGGCCCGGCAGCACGCAGACCACCGTCTCGCCGCCCGCGCGCAAGGCCGCAATGGCGGCGCGCAGTTCGGCGGCGTCCTGCGTGCCATCCAGCCAGGGCGCCCGGATCACGGCCTTCAGCGGCCGCTTGCCCGCCACGGCGACGAGTTCCTTCACGTCCAGGCTGAAGCCCACGGCGGGCCGGTTGCGGCCGAACACCGCGCCCACCTCGTCGTAGCGGCCGCCCCGCACCAGCGCGTCGCTGGCGCCGGGCGTGTAGATGGCAAAACGCGCACCGCTGTAGTAGGCATAGCCGCGCAGGTCGGCCAGGTCGAAGCCGACCCGCACGCCCTTCAGGTGCCCGGCCAGCCATTTCAGGTGGGCCAGGGCTTCGCGCACGGCGGCCACCGGCGGCAATGCCTTCTCGGCTTCATCCAGCACCTTGGCATCGCCATACAGCGATACCAGCGCGCGCAGCCCGTCGCGCGCGGCAGCCGGAAAGTCGCGGGTGAGCCCCGTCAGCTCGCTTGAATCCTTGGCGGCCAGCGCGGCGTGAATGCGGCCCAGCGCGGGGGCATCGAGCGGGAGTCCGGCCAACAGCGACTCCACGATCCGCGCATCCGCCATGTCCACGGTCAGTTCGCCCACCCGCGTCGCCTTCAGGCAGTCCAGCGCCAGCAGCAGCGCCTCCAGGTCGGCTTCGAGGCCGGCGTGGCCGTAGATCTCGGCGCCGAACTGCAACGGCTCGCGGGTGGCATGCGGCCGGCCGGGGCGGGTATGCAGCACCGGCCCGCAGTAGCACAGGCGGGCCACGCCCCGCCGATTGAGAAGGTGAGCGTCGATGCGGGCGACTTGGGGCGTGGTGTCGGCGCGCAGGCCCATCATGCGGCCCGACAGCTGGTCGACCAGCTTGAAGGTCTGCAAGTCGAGCGCTTCCCCGGTGCCGGTCAGCAGCGACTCCAGGTGCTCCAGCAGCGGCGGCATCACGAGCTCATAGCCGTAGCCGCGCGCGGTGTCCAGCAGTTCGCGTCGGAGTTCTTCGATATGCCGGGCCTCGGAAGGCAGTACATCGGCGATGTGATCCGGCAGGACCCAGGCGGACATGTGAAAGTGGGAGGCTGTTAAAAACGGTATTTTACCGGGCCGCCGGCGGCAGCCCGGAAAGGCACCCGGCGAGAGTCAGCTCAGGAGCCAGAGCAGCACCAGCCCCAGCAGGATGCTGCACAGGCCGAAGAAGCGAAGCTGGCCATCGTGCAACACCAGCAGCTTCTGGAATGTGCGCCGCCAGCCGCCGGGCGACAGGAAGGGGAACAGGCCTTCGAGCACCAGCACCAGGGCCAGCGCCGACCAGAACGCGTCGCTGTCCAAGCTGGTTACTTGGCGGGGGTGCCGCTGCCGCGGAAGGCCTTGAAGAATTCAGACCCGGACGGGTCGACCACCAGCAGGTCGCCCTTCTTGTTGAAGCTGGCCTTGTAGGCTTCCAGGCTGCGGTAGAACTGCGCGAACTGCGCGTCCCGCCCGAACGCCTCGGCGTAGACGGCCGCGGCCTGGGCATCTCCCTCGCCCTTGATCTTCTGGGCGTCGCGATAGGCGTTGGCGATGGCCACTTCGCGCTGGCGGTCGGCGTCGGCGCGAATCTTTTCGCCCTCGGCGGCGCCGGTGGAGCGCAACTCGTTGGCAACCCGCTTGCGCTCGGCTTCCATGCGGCGGTACACCGACTCGGTGATGGCGTCCACGTAGTCGGCCCGCGTGATGCGAACGTCGACCACGTCCACGCCCCAAGGCTTTTCGCCCTTCACGGATTCGAGCACTTCACGCTTGACGTCGGTCATGAGCTGCTCGCGCTTGGTGGACAGCAGCTCGCGCACGGTGCGCCGGTTGATCTCTTCCTGGAAGGCGTTGCGCACCACCCGGTTGAGCTGGTTGGCGCCGGCGGCCTCGTCCAGGCCGACGTTACGGATGTACTGCAGCGGGTCGGTGATGCGCCAGCGCACGTACCAGTCGATCACCACGCGCTGCTTCTCGGCCGTGAGCATGGGTTCCTGGTCGGGGCTGTCCAGCGTCAGCAGGCGCTTGTCGATGTACGACACGTTCTGGAACGGCGGCGGCAGCTTGAAGTTGAGGCCGGGCTCGGTGATCACTTCCTTGATCTGGCCAAGCGCGTACACCACGCCGAACTGGCGCTGGTCGACCACGAAGAGCATGGAGCTGAGAAGCGCCAGCACCACCAGGGCCGTTGCGGCGATGAATCCGATTCTGTTCATGGGTGCGGCCTGTTATCTGGTTTCTCGCTCGCGCGTGCGCGAGTTGTCCCGGGTGCGCGGGTCGCCGCTGGCGCCGGACGGCGGCGCCGTCGATGCCGGCGAGGGTACTGTCGGCTCCGCGACGGCAGCGCCCCCCTGCGACACCTGCTGCATGATCTTGTCGAGCGGCAGGTACAGCAGGTTGGAGCCCTGGCGCGAATCGATCATGACCTTGGTCACGCTGCTGTAGATCTGTTGCATCGACTCCAGGTACAGCCGGTCGCGCGTGACCTGAGGCGCGCGCTGGTACTCGGTCAGCACCGACTTGAAGCGCTGGCCGTCACCCTGGGCCTGGGCCACGATGCGCGCCTTGTAGGCGTCTGCTTCTTCCTTCAGCCGCGCCGCCGAGCCGACCGCGCGCGGAATCACGTCGTTGGCGTA
>JAKFEZ010000168.1:0-9564 GCA_036675435.1 Ramlibacter sp.
GGTCACCGGAACCAGCCCGCTGCCGGACGCAAGGCCGGCCGCCACCGGCCCGACCACCAGGTCGAAGCTGAGGGTTTTGGCGATCGCCTGCAGCTTGCTGGCCGTGTTGATGCAATCGCCGACGGCAGTATACGTGCGGCGGAAATCGGTCCCCAGGTCGCCGACCAGCACCGAGCCGCCCTCGACCCCGATCCGCACCCGGGCCGGAAGCTTGCCCTGGCGCAGCCGTTTGTCGTTCCAGGCCCGCACGTTGCCGACCATGGCCTGGGCCGCGGCCAGCGCCTTTTGCGCGTGGTCGGCGCTTTGCAGCGGGGCGCCCCAGAAGGCCACCAGGCCGTCGCCGGTGTACTTGTCCAGCGTGCCGCCGTGCGTGAGGATCGGCTCCGTGAGGCATTGCAGGAACTCGCGCGTGAGCTGCGCCGCATCTTCCAGGCTCGAGCGGTTGGTGAGGCCGGTGTAATCCTGCATGTCGGCCGAAATCACGGTGATGTCGCGCTGCTGCGGCAGCATCGGGTTGTCCAGGCCCTGGCGCAGCATCTGGTCCAGCACCGAAGGCGCGACGTAGCTGGCGAAGGAGCGCAGGATCTGGCTCTGCTCGCGCTGGATCATCCAGAGTTCGACCGAGATCACGAACAGCATCAGCACATAGGCCAGCAAAGGCGCGCTGGCGCTGAACGAGGCATTGCGCAGCACCAGCCAGGCCGCCAGCCCCAGCCACGAAGCCACCACGCCCACGGTGGCCGGCACCAGCCACCAGGCCTTGTAGCGACCGAGCGCCCAGGCCCCGGCGCCCAGGGTCAGCGCAGTCCACAGTGTGGCCACCCAGCGGCCGTCGAAAGGCAGGTCGGGCGCCCGGCCCTCGAGCCGGTCCAGCAGCGAAGTCATGGCCGCGGCGTGGACCATGACGCCGGCCGCTGCGGCCGCCAGCGGCGTGGCGGCCCGGTCATTCAGGCCCAGCGCCGACGAACCGACCAGCACATAGCGGTCCTGGATCAGTTCGGCCGGGGCGCTGCCATCGAGGATGGCGCCGGCCGGAATCACCGTGTAGGCCTCCCATTGGCGCGCGAACGGCAGCTCCCAGCGGGCGGTGGAGGGCTCGGCGGCGGCGATGCTGTCCAGCACACCCGGCTGCGCGCCGCCGCGCTGCAGCGGGCAGGCCAGCATGGCCAAGGGCAACAAGGGCGCGGGCCGGCCCTGCCACTGCGCCAGCAGGGGCACGCGGCGGATGCGGCCGTCGGCGTCCGGCTGCAGGCCGATGTTGCCGACGCAGTGCGCGCCCGCCAGGCCCGCGTGATTGGCCATGTAGCCGGTGGCCGGGGCCGCCGGCAAGGCCCCGGCGTGCAGCGGTGGCGCATTGAATACCGGCGCGCCGCTGACCAGGGGCGGGGTGCGGGCGACGAAGTCGAGCGCCTGCGCCATCACCACCGGCGCGACCTGGCCGAGGGCAGCCAGGCGCTGGTCGCCCGCCGCATCGGCCGGCGAGGGAAAGACGATATCCACCCCCACGGCGCGCGCCTGGTAGCGGCCGGCCAGTGCTTCGAGCAAGTCGGCCACGCGCGCCCGGGGCCAAGGCCAGGGGCCGACTTGGGCGATGCTGGTTTCGTCGATGTCGACCACCACCACGCGGCGCTCGGGTTCGGCTGCGGCCAGCATCTGGCGCAGCGGGTCTTTCACCAGGTTTTCGACGCTGGCCAGCCCGCCGAAGCCGGCGGGCGCCCACTGGACGGCGATGGCCCAGGCCGCCACCAGGGCAACCCCTGCCCAGCGGAACAAGGCACGGTGGTTACGCAATGCGCGATTCCGGCGTCAGGCGAGGCTTGTCACTTGGCCCAGGAGGTGGCGCCGGAAGCCTCGAAGCGGCCGTTGAACGAGCGCTGGTACAGGTACATGGCTTCGCTCGCCTGCTTGCCGCCGACCAGCCCCTTGATGGAGCTGGGCGCGAAGGGATCGGAGGCGAAGCGGCCGTCGGCGTCGACCGCGCCCTTGGCGCCGATGCTGGCGGTGATGTCGCCGGCCTTGACGTTCATCGAAGTCTCGAAACGGCGACTGCCGAAATCGATCTTCAGTGCTGCGTTGGAGGCGGTCGAGGCGAGCTTGCTGCCGGTGACCCTGTCGTGAATGACGCCATCGTGCGCCGTGAGCGAGAAGTTGCCCACGCCGGCGCCCGGCATCTCGAGGGGCGTGCTGCTCTTGTTGGCGGCCAGCACATAGAACCGGTTGATGGCCACCATGCTGCGGCCATCGAGCACATCCTGCGCCTTGACGACGCCTGCGTCGTCCTTCGCTATCGCGGCCCAGCGGCCCCAGACGCCGACCGGGAGGTCGGGCTTGGCGGGCGGCGGTGGCTCGACCACGACCACCACTGGAGGAGGCGGCGCCGGCTGGTCTTCGGTCTGCCCCAGGTCGGTTACGCGCGACTCGCTCAGGTCCAGCTCGTTCATCGGCCCCTGGGCCACCGGCTCGCCGGCTACGGCGGGCCGAGCGCGATCGGGGCTCTGGGCGGCGTCGATCAGTTCGGGCTGGCGCTCGCCCAGGCGCACCTGGACCAGCTTGTCCTTGGCGGTGGCATACAGCTCCACCGCCGAGACGCCCTCGCAGGGGCCGAGCCCCTCGGCACGGCAGCCATGGCCCAGGCTGTTGACGACGACACCGCCGGATTGCACCGAAACGCGGGTCACGCCCGGGTCGGCCAGCACCGTGAAATCGGTGCCGCGCACGCCGATGGCGGCCATCGGCGTATTGAAGCGGAAATTTTCGCGGGCGGCCTTGGCGGCCTCGCCCGAGACGTGGCGGGCCACGCCGTTGTCCAGCGTGTAGCGGATGCGCGAAGCCTTGGGCTGCGCCGGATCGAAGCGCCACAGGTCGACATTGAGTTCGGACGCCGGGCGCACCACCAGCAGGCCGCCATCGCGCAGCCTGACATAGACGTGGCTGTCGGCCTGGGTCTTGATGCGGTCGCCCTCGAGCAGTTGCATTCCCTTGGCCACCGGGCCCGGGGCACCGCCGGCCGAGATGCGCTGGGCCTGGCCGGAAACGAACATCACTTCGCCGCCGACGTAGCTTGCCGCCTGCGCGGCCGCGGCCAGCGGCAAGGCCGCCGCCAGCACGGACAGGCACGTAACAAGGTGAAGCGAAGTGTTCATGCCCGACAAAATAACACGCAACCCAACCATGATTTGTGATGGCCAACACAGATTGGCCCGCGAAAAGGCGGTTTAGCCCACTTTTTACAGCTCGGCGTTGTGACCCGGCACACAGCCCTGCCGTTCGGGCCGCGCGGATTGTGCGGCAAAATCAGCGGTTGTGTCCATTTTGAGGACGTCACTTTAGGGGTTTCATGGGGAAGAATGCTGTGGTCACTGGCGTGACCGGCCAGGACGGCGCGTACCTGGCAGGCCTGTTGCTCGATCAGGGCTACACCGTTTATGGCACTTACCGGCGCACCAGCTCGGTGAATTTCTGGCGGCTCGAAGAGCTGGGCCTGGCGGAGCACGAGCGGCTGCACCTGGTCGAATACGACCTCACCGACCTGGGCGCCAGCATCGCGCTGCTCAAACGCGCCGAGCCGTCGGAGGTCTACAACCTGGCGGCGCAGAGTTTCGTGGGCGTGAGCTTCGATCAGCCGACCACCACGGCCCAGATCACCGGCCTGGGCGCGCTGAACCTGCTCGAGGCGATCCGGCTGGTCAATCCGAAGATCCGCTTCTACCAGGCCTCCACCTCAGAGATGTTCGGCAAGGTGCAGGCCGTGCCGCAAAAGGAAGACACGCCCTTCTATCCGCGCAGCCCGTATGGCGTGGCCAAGCTGTATGCCCACTGGATGACGGTGAACTACCGCGAAAGCTACGACATGTTCGCCAGCAGCGGCATCCTGTTCAACCATGAGTCGCCGCTGCGCGGCCGCGAGTTCGTGACCCGCAAGATCACCGACAGCGTGGCCAAGATCAAGCTGGGCAAGCTCGAAACACTGGAGCTGGGCAACATCGACGCCAAGCGCGACTGGGGCTATGCCAAGGAGTACGTCGAGGGCATGCACCTGATGCTGCAGGCCGACCAGCCCGACACCTTCGTGCTGGCGACCAACCGGACGGAAACCGTGCGCGACTTCGTCAGGATGGCGTTCAAGGCCGCCGGCATCGGCCTGGAGTTCAGCGGCAGCGCAGAGAACGAAACGGCGGTCGACATCGCCACCGGCAAGACGGTGATGAGGATCAACCCGCGCTTCTACCGCCCCGCCGAGGTCGACCTGCTGATCGGCGACCCGTCGCACGCGGGCAAGGTGCTGGGCTGGCAGCCCAAGACCACGCTGGAAGAGCTGTGCCGGATGATGGTGGCGGCCGACCTCACCCGCAACGAGCGAGGCGTCTCGTTTTGAGGATTCTCGTCACCGGCGCCGAAGGTTTCACCGGGCGCGAGTTCATTCGCAGCGCCACGGCGGCCGGGCACGAGACCGTGCCCCTGCGCGCCAACCTGACGCAGGCCCAGGCGGTGGTGCACGAAGTCGAGAGCCTGCAGGTCGACGCCGTGGTGCATCTGGCCGCCATCAGCTTCGTCGGCCACGAGAACGAGCGGGCGTTCTACGACGTCAACCTGTTCGGCACACTGCACTTGCTGGAGGCGCTGAAGCGAGCCGGCCGGCCGCTGAGCAAGGTGCTGCTGGCCAGCAGCGCCAACATCTACGGCAACTGCGAGCAGAGCCCGATCGGCGAGGCGCAGCCGCCGGCGCCGGTGAACCACTACGCCATGAGCAAGCTGGCCATGGAGTGCATGGCGCGCGCCCAGGCCGCCGGCTTGAACCTGGCGATCACCCGCCCTTTCAATTACACGGGGCCCGGCCAGGCGCCGCAGTTCGTCATCCCCAAGCTGGTCGACCATTTCCGCCGCCGCGCACCCAGCGTCTCGCTGGGCAACCTGAACGTGGAGCGTGAGTTCAACGACGTGCGCTTCGTCTGCGCCGCCTACCTGGCGCTGCTGGCGGCGCCCGCGGCGAGCGGCGCCTACAACGTCTGCACCGGCACGACCTACACCCTGCGCGATGTGATGGGCCTGCTGGAAGGGCTTACCGGCCACTCGCTCGAAGTGCAGGTCGATGCCCGGCTGGTTCGCGACAACGAAGTGCGCCGCCTGTGCGGCGACCCGTCGCGCCTGCGCGCCTGCGCGCCCGGCTTGCCGGACTATTCGCTGAAAGACACGCTTTCCTGGATGCTGTCCGGCGCACCGGCATGAGCCGGCCGCCCTCGGTCTGGGTCCATGTGACGACCCTCATGGAATGGACACGTCCGCCGGTGGGCATCATCCGGGTCGAACAGGAATACTGCCGCTGGCTGCTGGCGCGCGCCCGGCCCGGCGATACGCCGGCGATCCGCTTCTGCGTGTTCGAGCGCGCGCAAGGCCGGTTCGTGGAAGTCGATGCCGAACAGGTCGCGGGCAAGCTGCGCCACAGCGGCCGCGGCCACGCCGGCGGCGCCCTGCCCTTGCGCGCCCGCATCAAGCACGTCGTGCGCCAGCTGGTGCCGCACCTGCCGCCGGTGGCCGGCGCGTGGCTGAACGTCTGGGGGCGGCGGCTGCTGCAGGGCGCACTGCGGGCGGCGCACCTGCCCTCGCGGCTTCTGGCCAATCAGCGGCCGGGCAGCGGCGACATCTTCACGGCGGGCGACCACTGGGTGTCGCTGGGGCTGGACTGGATTTACCTGGACCAGCCGCTGTTCGCGCGCTTGCGGGAGCGCCACGGACTGCGCACCACCGTGGTCTGCTATGACGTGATCCCCGTGCTGTTTCCCGAACTGGTGTCCCGGGCTTCGCTCGGTTTCGAGAATTACCTGATCGCGATGTCGGCCTATGCGGACACCGTGCTGTGCATCTCGGAGTGCACCCGGCGCGACTTCCTGGAGGTGCTGTCCCGGCGCGGCGCGGCCGCGCCGGCCACGCAGGTGATACGCCTGGGCGCCGACATCCAGGGGCCCGGCGACGACCTTCAGCAGCCGCCCCCTGCGCTGCAGGATGCGGCCGGCGCCCGGCCCTTCGTGCTGTTCGTCTCGACCCTCGAGCCGCGCAAGAACCACAAGGTGCTGTTCCAGGCCTGGACGGGCCTGCGCCAGCGCGGGCAGGCGCCGCACCGGCTGGTGTGCGTGGGCATGCGCACCTGGGGCGGCGCCGAGCTGCTGGAGATGCTCGATGCAGACCCGCTCCTGCGGGGCGACGTGCTGGTGCTCAACTCGGTGACCGACGGCCAGCTGGCGTGGCTTTACCGTCATTGCGAGTTCACGGTGTACCCCTCGATCTACGAGGGCTGGGGCCTGCCGGTGGTGGAGAGCCTCGCCTATGGCAAGTTGTGCCTGTCATCCGATGCCGCGTCGCTGCCCGAGGCCGGCGGGCGCTGGGCCGAGTACCTGGACCCGCACGACGCGCGCGCCTGGGAAGACCGGCTGGGTCTCTTCATGACCCAGCCCGCTCAGGTGGCCGAGCGCAATGAGCGCATCGCCCGCGAATTCCGCGCGCCGGCCTGGTCCGACACGGCCGAATCGGTTCACCGGGCGGTGCTGGGACCGCCCGCTCAGAGCGCGGCCACCGGAACCTTGTTTGCCAGCACCTCGCGGTAGGCGTCGTGGTAAGCCTGCGCCATGCGGCGCGCGGTGAACAGCGCCTCGAAGCGCTGGCGGGCCGCGGCGCCCATTGCCAGCGCCAGCTCCGGCTGGTCGACCAGCTTGTGCAGCGCGTCGCGCAATGCCTTCGGCTCCTGGGGTGCAACGACCCAGCCGGTGACGCCGTCCTGGTTGATGTACGAAGTGCCGGTGCCGATCTCGCAGCTCACCATCGGCCGCGCGCACATGGCCGCCTCCACCAGCGACATGCCGAAGGCCTCCGAGCGCAGGTGCGAGGGAAACACGAAGCCGCGCGAGAGCTGCAGCAGGCAGACCTTGTCTTCGTCGCTCACTTCGCCCAGGAAGCTGACGTTGTGCAGCCCCTCGCGGACCGCTTGCTGCTCCAGGCGGGCGGCTTCCGGGCCGGTGCCGGCGATGACGATCCGCGCGCGCAGGCCGCGGGCGGCTTCGAGCAGCGTGTCCAGCCCCTTGTAGTAGCGCATCACGCCGACGAACAGGAAAAAGCCCGAGCCGACCCGCGCCCGCCAGCGGGCGACGCCCTGCTCGGAGGCGCGCGGATAGGTGGACTCGTCGATGCCGTTGGGGATGACCTTGACCCGCCCTTGCTGCCGGGCCAACGCCGGGCTGGTCTGCAGGTACTGGGGCGAGGTCGCCACCACCAGGTCCACCGTGTCCAAAAAGCGGTTCATCAGCGGCGTGTAAGCGCGCAGCAGCCACTTCTGGCGCACGATGTCCGACTGGTAGGACACGATGCTGGGCTTTCGCGGGCTCGACACCAGGTGCAGCAGGTCGGCGAACGGCCAGGGAAACTGGTAATGCACGACGTCGGCCCACTGCAATTGCCGGCGGAACTCCGACAGCGCCGCGATGGACAGCGGGTTGGAGGAGATCTCCACCGTGGTGCGGCTGCGGTGAACTTCACCCTCGGGCCGCACCAGCACCGGCGGCACCGGGTTGGGGCTGAGGGTGTAGATGCGATTCTCGTCGCCGATCGCCGCCAGGCCCGTGCCCAGTTGTGCGATGACTTGCTCGATGCCGCCTAAAGTGTCGGGGTAATAGCTTTTGTAGACGTGCAGGATTTTCATAGGGCCCAGGCCCCATGGCCCGGCAAGCGCACACGGCCGGGGCGCGGCGCAATTCTAAGCGCAAGACGAGGAGACGGTTTCAGTTGCTGCCTCCCCCTTTCGGGGGAGGCAGCAACTCCTAGAAGTGGATGCCGCGCATCATCTGCTGCATGGCGATGGCTTCGGGCGACAGAGTGGGCTTGGCGCCCTTCTCGCCCTTCGCGGCCGTCGAATCGGGGAACATGCGAAAGCTGGTGTTCATCGCAATCTGCGCCACCCGCGGCAGCAGCGCGTGCAGCAGCTGGCCGGTGATGCCCAGGCGGGTGGCCACGCGCACCGGCTTGAAGATGCAGGCCTGCGCCACCATGTCGGCAGCCTCTTCGGGCGCCAGGGTCGGCACGTTGTTGTAGATGTTCGTGGGCGCGATCATCGGCGTGCGCACCAGCGGCATGTTGATGGTGGTGAAGGTGATGCCGCGGTCGGCGAACTCGCTGGAGGCGCAGCGCGTCCAGGCATCGAGCGCGGCCTTGGAGGCCACGTAGGCCGAGAAACGCGGCGCGTTGGTCAGCACGCCGATCGAGCTGATGTTGACCACATGGCCCTTTCGCTTTTCCGACATGCCGGGCAACAGGCCCATGGTCACGCGCAGGCAGCCGAAGTAGTTCAGCTGCATGGTGCGCTCGAAATCATGGAAGCGGTCGTAGCTGGACTCGATGGCCCGGCGGATCGAACGGCCGGCGTTATTGATCAGGAAGTCGACCCCGCCGTGGTCCTTGACCAGTTGCGCGATGAAGCGGTCGCAATCGGCCATGTCGGCGATGTCCGCGGCGTAGGCCACGAAGTCATAGCCTTTGGCCCGGGCTTCCTTGCAGGCCTCGTCGAGCTTGTCCTGGTCGCGCCCGCAGATCAGGGTGATGGCGCCGGCCTCGGCAAACTTGTGCGCCGCCGCCAGCCCGATGCCGGAGGAGCCGCCAGTGACCAGCACCACCTTGCCGCCCACCGTGCCCTTGAGCGAGCGGTCGATGTGCAGGTCGGGGTCGAGGTGGCGCTCCCAGTAGTCCCACAGGCGCCAGGCGTAGTCTTTCAGGTTGGGCACTTCGATGCCCGAGCCTTTGAGCGCGGCCTGCGCCTCGCGGCTGTCGAAGCGGGTCGGGTAGTTCACGAAGGTGAGAATGTCCTCCGGCAGCGCCAGGTCCTTCATGATGGCGTTGCGGATGCGGCGCACCGGCGCCACGGCCATCAGCCCCTTCTTGACGCTCTTGGGGATGAAGCCGAGCAGCGCCGCGTTGACGAACAGGTTCATGCGCGGCGCATGGGCGGCGCGGCTGAAGATGTCCAGCACGTCGCCGACCCGATAGCCCACCGGGTCCACGAGGTGGAAGCAGCGCTTGTGGATGCCATCTTTGTGGCTGAGGTGGTCGAGCGCGTCGACCACATAGTCGACCGGCACGATGTTGACGCGCCCGCCCTCCAGCCCGATGGCCGGCAGCCAGGGCGGCAGCAGCTGGCGCATGCGCTGGATCAGCTTGAAGAAGTAGTAGGGCCCGTCGATCTTGTCCATCTCGCCGGTCTGGCTGTCGCCCACCACCATGGCGGGCCGGTACACCGACCAGGGCACCTTGCACTCCTTGCGCACGATCTTCTCGCTCTCGTGCTTGGTGAGGAAGTACGGGTGCTCGTAGTTCTCGGCTTCCTCGAACATATCCTCGCGGAAGACGCCCTCGTACAGGCCGGCAGCGGCGATCGAGGAGACGTGATGGAAATGCCCGGCGTCTATGGCCTTGGCGAATTCGACCGTGTTGCGCGTGCCCTCGATGTTGACGGCGACCTGGCTTTCCTCGTCGGCCGCGAGGTCGTACACGGCGGCCAGGTGATGGAAGTGGTCGATCTGCCCCTTG
>JAKFEZ010000294.1:0-41336 GCA_036675435.1 Ramlibacter sp.
ATCTCTTCGTAATTGTCAACGGGGCCTGCAAGGTGGGTGACATGGCCCACATCCAGGAGCGCATCGGATCGCGCTGCCAGGTGATTCCAATGCCCGAGCGCGGCCTGCTGGCGCTGCAGGGGCCGAAGGCGGTCGATGCCCTGTCGCGCCTGGTTCCCGGAGTGGAAAAGCTGGTGTTCATGACCGGCGGCGCGTTCGACTGGAATGGCGCCGACCTGTTCGTCACTCGCAGCGGCTATACCGGCGAGGACGGTTTCGAGATCTCTGTGTCCGCAGCACGAGCCGACGCGCTGGCGCGGGCCTTGCTGGCCCAGCCCGAAGTCAAGCCGATCGGGCTTGGCGCGCGCAATTCGCTGCGGCTCGAAGCCGGCTTGTGCCTGTACGGCAACGACATCGACACCACCACCACGCCCGTGGAAGCCGGGCTGAACTGGGCCATCCAGAAAGTGCGGCGCACCGGCGGCGAGCGCGAAGGCGGCTTTCCCGGGGCAGCGCGCGTGCTGGCGCAGTTGCAGGGCAGTGTGCCGCTGCAGCGCAAGCGAGTCGGCCTGGTCGCTTTGGAGCGCGTGCCCGTACGCGAGCACACGCCGCTGCAAGACCCACAGGGCAAGCCCGCCGGGGAAGTCACTAGCGGCCTGCTGGGGCCCAGCATCGACAAGCCCGTGGCAATGGGCTATGTGACGCCGGAACTCGCCGCCGTCGGCACCCGCATCGACGCCGTGGTGCGGGGCAAGCTGGTGCCGATGGAAGTGGCGGCCCTGCCCTTCGTGCCCAATCGTTATCACCGCGGCTGAATTAATTGGAATCTGACCCCAATTTCAAGGAGCAAACATGACTGTCAAATACACCGAAGAACATGAGTGGATCCAGCTCGAGGACCACGAGGCTGCCGTGATCGGCATCACGCTGCATGCGCAGGATGCGCTGGGCGACGTGGTGTTCGTCGACTTGCCGGAGGTGGGGCGCAGCTACACCAAGGGCGAGGTGGCGGGCGTCGTGGAATCCGTCAAGGCGGCGGCCGATCTCTACATGCCGGTGGCGGGCGAAGTGACCGAGGTCAACGAGGAGCTGCGCGCCGACCCCTCGCTGGCCAACCGGGACCCGATGGGCAACGGCTGGTTCTTCAAGATCCTGATCAAGGACATGGCCGAGTTCGACGTGCTCATGGACGAGCCCGACTACGCGAAATTTTCCAAGAACAACTAACCTTTTCTGCCCATGCTGATGCAATCCGCCCGCCCGCTCGGCGAGCTCGAAAACCCGACTGAATTCATCGCCCGGCACATCGGCATCGACGAGGCCGACGAAGGCCTCATGCTGTCCGTCATCGGAGAGGCCTCGCGCCGCGCCCTGATCGACAGCATCGTGCCCCGGTCGATTGCGCGCTCCAGCCCCATGAAGCTTCCCGCCGCGGCGTCGGAAGCCGCCGCGCTGGCGGAGCTGAAGGCCATGGCCTCGCGCAACCAGGTGTTCAGGAGTTTCATCGGCCAGGGCTACTACGGCACGCACACGCCCGGCGTCATCCTGCGCAACGTGCTGGAGAACCCGGCCTGGTACACCGCCTACACGCCTTACCAGGCCGAGATCAGCCAGGGCCGCATGGAAGCGCTGGTGAACTTCCAGACCATGGTCTGCGACCTCACGGCCATGCCTATCGCCAACGCGTCGATGCTGGATGAAGCCACCGCGGCCGCCGAAGCAATGACGCTGGCGCGCCGCAGCGTCAAGAGCAAGAGCAACGTATTCCTGGTCGCCGGCGACTGCCATCCCCAGACCATCGAGGTGGTCCAGACCCGCGCCAGGCCGCTCGGCATCGAGGTGGTGCTGGCGAACTCCGCCGGCGAATGGGACGCCGCGCTGGCGGGCGACTATTTCGGGGTGCTGGCGCAGTATCCGTCCACCAGCGGCCGCATCGACGACCTGCGCGCCGACGTGGACAAGGTGCACGCCAGGCAGGCGGCCTTCATCGTGGCGGCCGACCTGCTGGCCATGACACTGCTGGTCCCGCCGGGCGAGTTCGGCGCCGACATCGCCGTGGGCACCACCCAGCGCTTCGGCATGCCGATGGGCGCCGGTGGTCCGCATGCCGCTTACATGGCGTGCCGCGACGAGTTCAAGCGCTCGCTGCCGGGCCGGCTGGTCGGCGTCAGCATCGATACGCACGGCAACCCGGCCTATCGGCTGGCCTTGCAGACGCGCGAGCAGCACATCCGCCGCGAGAAGGCGACTTCCAACATCTGCACCGCGCAGGTGCTGCCGGCCGTGATTGCCAGCATGTATGCCGTGTACCACGGGCCGCAAGGGCTCAAGCGCATCGCCCAGCGGGTGGCGAGCTACACCGCCGTGCTGGCCAAGGGGCTGGAGCAGCTCGGCTACTCGCCGCGAGGCGACGGCGCTTTCGACACCCTGAGCCTGCACACCGGCGAGGAGACCGAGCCGATTGCCGCCCGCGCCCGCTCCAAGCGCGCCAACCTGCGCGTGTACTTCAAGGAGTACCTGTGCATCAGCCTGGACGAAACCACCACGCGGGATGACATCCAGCTGCTGTGGTCGCTTTTCGTCAAGCCCGGCCAGGCGCTGCCGGATTTCGAGCGCTTCGAAAAAGGCATCGAGCCGCTGATTCCTTCGGCGCTGCGGCGCACCAGCGATTTCCTCACGCATCCGGTGTTCAACACGCACCATTCCGAAACCGGCATGCTGCGCTACATCCGCGCCTTGTCCGACAAGGACCTCGCGCTCGACCGCAGCATGATCCCGCTGGGCAGTTGCACGATGAAGCTCAACGCCACCAGCGAGATGATCCCGATCACCTGGCCCGAATTCGCGCAGATCCACCCATTCGCGCCGCCGGACCAGCTGCAAGGTTACGCCGAACTCGACGAGCAGCTGCGCGCCTGGCTGTGCCAGGCCACGGGCTATGCCGGCATCAGCCTGCAGCCCAACGCCGGCTCGCAGGGCGAGTACGCCGGCCTGCTGGCGATCAAGGCGTTTCACGAGAGCAAGGGACAAGGCCATCGCAACATCTGCCTGATCCCCTCGTCGGCGCACGGCACCAATCCGGCCAGTGCCCAGATGGTTGGCATGCAGGTGGTGGTGACCGCCTGCGACGACAACGGCAACGTCGATCTGGCCGACCTGCAGGCCCGGTGCGAGCAGTACAGCGACAAGCTGGCCTGCGTGATGATCACCTACCCCAGCACCCACGGCGTGTTCGAGATGCAGGTCAAGGAGCTGTGCGCGCTGGTGCACCAGCACGGCGGCCGCGTCTACGTGGACGGCGCCAACATGAACGCACTGGTGGGCGTGGCCGCGCCGGGTGAGTTCGGCGGCGACGTCAGCCACCTGAACCTGCACAAGACCTTCTGCATTCCGCACGGCGGCGGCGGCCCGGGCGTGGGGCCGGTCTGCGTGGTGGAAGACCTGGTGCCTTTCCTGCCCGGCCATGCCGCCGGCGGCCACCCCGGCCACGCGGTGGGCGCGGTGTCGGCCGCGCCGCTGGGCAATGCGGCGGTGCTGCCGATCAGCTGGATGTACTGCCGGATGATGGGTCCGGACGGGCTGAAGCAGGCCACCGAGGTGGCGATCCTCAGCGCCAACTACGTCAGCGCGCGCCTGAAGGACCACTATCCCACCCTGTACGCCAGCGAAAACGGCCATGTGGCGCACGAGTGCATCCTCGACCTGCGCCCGCTCAAGGACGCCAGCGGCGTGACCGCCGAGGACGTGGCCAAGCGCCTGATCGACTATGGCTTTCATGCGCCCACCCTGAGTTTTCCGGTGCCGGGCACCCTGATGGTGGAGCCGACCGAAAGCGAGACGCTCGACGAGCTCGACCGGTTCATCGACGCGATGATCGCCATCCGTGAGGAGATCCGCCGGGTCGAGCGCGGCGAGTGGCCGCGCGAGGACAACCCGCTCAAGCACGCACCGCACACCGCCACCGCGCTGCTCAAGGGCGAGTGGCCGCACGCCTACTCGCGCGAGGCCGGCGCGGCGCTGCACGACGAGCGCCGCCACGCCAAGTACTGGCCCCCGGTCGGCCGCGTGGACAACGTCTACGGCGACCGCAACCTGTTCTGCAGCTGCGTGCCGATGTCGGCGTACGAGTAAGCGGAGCTTGGACTCCGTCGTCCCGATCGTCATCCTGGGGGCGGCGCTGGCCGGCTTCGTGCAGGGCCTGGCGGGTTTCGGCTTCGGCCTCACCGCGATGTCGCTGTGGGCCTGGACGCTCGATCCGCAACTGGCCGCCGCGCTGGCGGTCTTCGGCTCCCTCACAGGTCAGGTGATCGCCGCCGTCACCGTGCGCCGCGGCTTCGATCTGGCGCGGCTGCTGCCGTTCGTGCTGGGTGGGCTGGCGGGCCTGCCGCTGGGCCTTTACATCCTGCCGCAGCTGGACGTGCCGCTCTTCAAGGGTCTGCTCGGCTTGCTCCTGGTGGTGGCCTGCCCCCTGATGTTGTTCGCCGACCAGCTGCCGCGCATCGGCCGCGGCGGCCGTGCCGGCGACGCGCTGGCCGGCGCGGCCGGCGGCATGATGGGCGGGCTCGGCGGCTTCACCGGGGTCGTGCCGACGCTGTGGTGCTCGCTGCGCGGCTTCGACAAGGACGCGCAGCGGGCCGTCATCCAGAACTTCAACCTCACCATGTTGGCAATCGCCTTCTGCGGCTACGTGGTGACGGGCCTGGCCACGCGCGACATGGTGCCCCTGTTCGCCGTGATCGTGCCGGCCATCCTGATACCGTCGCTGCTCGGGGCGCGGCTGTACGCCCGCATCAGCGAGCGGCGCTTTCGCCAGGTGCTGCTCGGGCTCTTGACGCTCTCCGGCGTGGCACTGCTGTCCACGGCAGCGCCGGTACTGGCCGGCCGCTGGTGAGGCGGCACGGCCCCCTTGAATTTGCGGTCGGCGCCGCTAATTTAGTTTTGCACGGCGACCCAGCCGCGCAAATTTCAAAGTTCAGAAGTGCAAAGGAGATCTGTGATGTTGAACGCATCCTTCAGACCTGCTGCGGACATCTTTTCGGAATTCAACCGCTTGCAGGGCATGCTCGACCAGATGTTCCGGCCGGCCGAACGGTCGAGCATCCGCGGGCTGAACGGCGCCGGCTTTCCGGTCCTCAACGTGGGCACCACGCCCGAGTCGATCGAGGTGATGGCGCTGGCGCCGGGGCTGGATCCGCAGGCTTTGCAGCTCACGGTGGACCGCGGCCTGCTCGTCATTGCCGGCGAGCGCAGGAGCGAGGTGCCCGAAGCCGGCGAAGCCACCAGCGTCTATGCCCAGGAACGTTTCAGCGGCAACTTCCGCCGTGTCATCAGCCTGCCCGACGATGCCGATCCGGCCAAGGTGACCGCGAAGTACCAGGACGGCATCTTGCGGGTCACGGTGGCCAAGCGGGAGTCGTCCAAGCCGCGGCGCATCGAAGTCAGTTGAACAATCGAAGCAACGAAAGGAGATTGCCATGAGCACCCAACTCCAGGCCTCCGGCTCCGAGCAACGGCAGCCGCAAGCCCAGAACCGGCAGAACGCGACGCAGGCACCCGCGCACGATCAGCCCTTCATCGTGCCGCCGGTGGACGTATTCGAGAACGACGCCGGCATCACGCTGCTGGCCGACCTGCCCGGGGTTTCGCGTGACAGGCTCGGCCTGCGCGTGGACGGCGAGACCCTGCACGTCGAAGCCACGGCTGCCACGGCCGGGCCACAGGACATGCAGCTGATCTACGGCGAGGCTCAGTATCCTTCGTACCGCCGGCAGTTCACGCTCAGCCGGGAGCTGGACGCATCGCGCATCGAGGCCAGTCTGAAGGATGGCGTGCTGAAGCTCACCATTCCCAAACTGGAGGAAGCCAAGCCGCGGCGCATCGAGGTGAGCGTCGCCTAAGGTCGTGCGCCTGCCGCCATCAACGGCAGGCGCACCGTGAACACGGCGCCGCGACCCTCGCCCGGGCTGTCGGCGCGAATCTGCCCGCCATGCAGTTCCACCAGGTGCCGGGCGATGCCCAGACCCAGGCCCAGCCCGCCCTGGCGCACGGCCTGGCTGCCATCGGCCTGCCGGAAGCGCTCGAAAACCAGAGGAAGGAAACTGGCCGGGATGCCGATGCCGCTGTCGGACACACTGATTTCAGCGCAATCGCCGGATCGCCTCAGCGCCACCTCGACGGTGCCGTTTTCGGGGGTGAACTTCACCGCATTGGACAGCAGGTTGACCATGACCTGCTGCAATCGGGCCGGGTCTCCCCATACCGTGCCCATCGCGCAGTCGAGCACCTTGCGCAGCCCGATCAGCTTGGCCTGCGCGCTGGGCCGCACCGCCTCGACGGCCGCCTCGACGAAGATGCGCGGCTCCACTGCCTGTAGCTGCAGCCGGACCTGTCCCGACGTCATCCGGCTCACGTCCAGCAGGTCCTCGATCAGCCTGGCCTGCGACTGGACGCATTGCTCGATGACTTCCAGGCCCCTTTCGAACTCTTCCTCCGAGCCACGCCGGCGCAGCATGTGGGCCCAGCCGAGGATGGCGCCCAGCGGACTGCGCAGTTCGTGGGAGACCAAGGCCAGAAACTCGTCCTTCAGCGCGTTCGCGCGCTCGGCGCGCAACCGGGCCGAGCGTTCAGCCTCCAGGGCGCCATGCGCCTCGGCCAATTGCCGGAGGGCTTCGGCGAGTTGCTGCTCGGCCGGCAGGCTCATGGCAACCTCCGCTTCGGGTCGCATCCAAAACGCCGGCTCTCGACGTGCCGCACCCGCGGGACGCTGCGGCGCGTATCATCAAGCTCGAACGCCGCTTGGATAGCGGCCAGGAGACAGTCGTTGGCGCTCACAGCGTTCGTGGTGGAAGACAATCCGTCGATTCGTGACAGCCTGGTCGAGGCACTTCTCGAACTGACCGGCGTCGTGACGGGCGGTGTGGCGGGCAGCGAGAAGGCCGCCATTGCCTGGCTGACCGACGCAGCCAACCACTGGGACCTGGCGATCGTCGATCTGATCCTGGAGCCCGGTGGCAGCGGGTTCGGTGTGCTGCAAGCCTGCCGCGAGCGCAAGCCGGAGCAGAAGGTGGTGGTGCTGACCGGCACCGCGAACCCCGACGTGCGCAGGCAATGCGAGGCGCTGGGCAGCGATGGTGTGTTCGACAAATCCATTGAGACCGATGCACTGATGGACTACTGCCTGGCCCTGGCGCAGGCGGCACGGGGGTAATTCAGGGCCTGTTGCCGATTGTGTCGGCGTGCAACCCGCTTGGCTGTAGGACAGTTCCCCTTCGCTACGTTGGGCCTGTTTCAGTGACTTTTTTAACACTACTTGGCCCATCGCGACATAAGACTGGCGTTGTACACTTCCACTGTGATGCCGCGCCAGGGAGAGTCCGGTGAAAGTGCCGGAGTGAACCGAGCTTTTTGGGCCCGAAGATGAACCACGCCGCAATCCTGGTGGTGGATGACAACCCGGATCACCTTGAATTGACCGTCATGGCACTTAGCGAGTGCTGCGACCCCCGGGAGATCGCCACCGCCACGGATGGCGTCGAAGCGCTGGATTATCTGTTCGGCCGGGGAATACACGCCTCACGCGACACCAGCCAGCAGCCGCGACTGGTCATTCTCGACATGAAACTGGTGCGCCTGCATGGCCTGGATGTGCTCAAGGCCGTGCGGCAAGACCCGCGCACTGCCACCATTCCCGTCGTCATGCACTCGTCATCCACGGAAAAGGGCGACATCGCCGCCTGCTACGCCCATGGAGCGAACAGCTACGTCCGCAAGGCCACCGACTACGACGAGCTGCGGCGCAAGATGCGCCAAGTGCATGATTTCTGGATGACCGTCAACGAACGGTATCGACCGGCAGGCGGGTAGCCGGGAGTTTTACTCCCTCTCCCCCTGGGAGAGGGCGGGGGTGAGGGCCTGCGCTGCAATCTGGCGCAGCGCCTGCTCGAAGACCTCGGGCGGCTGGCCTCCCTGGATCAGGTGGCGGCCATCGACGATGACGGCCGGCACGGCGTGAATGCCGCGCTCGGTGAAGAACTGCTCGCGCTCGCGCACCTCGCTCGCGTATTCATCCCCTTGCAGGATTTCCCGCGCGCGCGCGGGGTCTAGCCCCGCCTGCGCGGCGGCATCCAGCAGCACCTGGGCATCCTCGGGGCTTCGGCCTTCGCCGAAGTAGGCCTTGAGCAGCGCCTTCTTCAACGCGTGCTGGCGGCCTGGCCCCTCCAGACCGGCCCAATGCAGCAGGCGATGCGCATTGAAGGTGTTGTAGATGCGGCCTCGGCCTTCCCTGCGAAACTCGAAGCCCACAGCGGCGCCGCGTTCGCGAATGGCATCGCGGGCGGCCTCCTGCTGTTCGGCGCTGCTGCCGTACTTCTGCGTCAGGTGCTCGGTGATGTCCTGACCACCGGCCGGCATTTTGGGGTTGAGCTCGAACGGCTCGAAATGCAGTTCGGCAGTGACCTCGCCCTGCAGTCGGCCGAGCGCCTGTTCGAGCGAGGCGAGCCCGATCGCGCACCAGGGACAGGAGACGTCGGAAACGAAAGAGATGTCCAGAGGCTTCATCCGGCCATGTTAATGGCTTCGGATGACCCTTGCCGGCGACGGCACGCCGGACCGGCCTGCGTCCTCGCGCCATTGCAAAACTGATATTGTCGTGGCTCATCCCACGCGCGACAGGGCCGAATGCATTCCATCGACTTCATCCAGGACCTGGCCGTGATCATGCTGATCGCCGGCCTGGTGACGATCGTTTTCCACCGGCTCAAGCAGCCGGTGGTGCTCGGCTACATCATTGCCGGCGTCATCATCGGCCCGCACACGCCGCCGTTTGCGTTGATCCGCGACGAGCAGGTCATTCGCACGCTGTCGGAGCTGGGCGTGGTGTTCCTGCTGTTTGCGCTGGGCCTGGAATTCAGCCTGCGCAAGCTGGCCGCCGTCGGACTCACGGCGCTGATCGCCGCGGTCACCGAGATCACCGTGATGCTGCTGATCGGCTTCGGCATCGGCCGGTACTTCGGCTGGTCCAGCATGGACTCGATCTTCCTGGGCGCGATCCTGTCGATTTCGTCCACCACCATCATCGTCAAGGCGCTCTCGGAGCTGAAGCTCAGGAACGAGCGCTTTGCCCACCTGATCTTCGGCATCCTGATCGTCGAGGATGTGCTGGCCATCGCCATGATCGCGCTGCTGTCCGCGCTGGCCACCACCGGACAGGTCGACACGCCCGAGGTGTTCGCCACGCTCGGCAAGCTCTCCCTGTTCATGGTGGTGGCGCTGGTCCTGGGCATCCTGGTGGTGCCACGGCTGCTGGCTTATGTGGCCCAGTTCAACAGCTCCGAAATGCTGCTGATCACGGTGCTGGGCCTGTGCTTCGGCTTTTGCCTGCTGGTGGTCAAGCTCGACTACAGCATCGCCCTGGGCGCGTTCGTGATCGGCGCAGTGATGGCCGAGTCGCGTCAGCTCAAGCTGATCGAGAAGCTGACCGAACCCTTGCGCGACATGTTCAGCGCGATCTTCTTCGTCTCCATCGGGCTGCTGCTGGACCTGCGCGCGATGATGACCTATGCCGTGCCCATCGCAGTGATCACCGTGGCCGTGGTGGTAGGCAAGGTGGCCTCGTGCGCTGCCGGCAGCTACCTGGCGGGCAACGACGGCCGCACGTCGGTGAAAGTGGGGATGGGACTGGCGCAGATCGGCGAGTTCTCCTTCATCATCGCGTCGCTCGGCCTGTCCTTGAACGTCACCAGCGATTTCCTGTATCCGGTCGCGGTCGCCGTGTCGGTCCTCACCACCTTGCTCACGCCCTACCTGATCCGGGCGTCGGATCCGGCCACGCTGACGGTGGGGGCCTGGCTGCCACGGCGCCTGACCGCGTGGCTGGACCGCTACCCGGCCTGGCTGGCGCACGCGCGCCGTTCCGGCCAGAGCGCGCAACTGCGCCGCATCGTCCTGGGCATCCTGGTGCAGGTGCTGGTCAACTGCGCGCTGGTGGCCGCGGTCTTCATTGCCGGCGCCTACCTGGTGGGCGAGGCCGGCTACCTGCTGATGAACGCCGCCACCGATCCGCGCCTTCCGGACACGCTGGCCTGGAGCGCCGCGCTGCTGATCTCGCTGCCCTTTCTCATCGCGGCTTACCGCAAGTTCAAGGCGCTGGCGATGTTGCTGGCGGAACTGCTGCTGGGCACCGCGCCGGCGCGGCCGCTGCTGGGGCTGCTTTTGTCCGAGGGAATTCCGGTGGTTGCCGTGGCCGGCATCCTGGCGCTGGTGGGCGTGCTCAGCGCCAGCATCCTGCCCCCCTGGGACTGGCTGCTGGCGATCCTGGCCGCGGCCGCAGCCGTGACGGCGCTCTTGTGGAAGTGGTTCGTGCGGATGCACTCCCGGCTGCAGATCGCCCTGCTCGAAACACTGCGCGCCGACGGCGAGCACCGCTGATCCTACGTGGCCCCTACGCTGCCGGTGATGGGCAGCACGATGCCGGTGATGTAACTGGAGCACACCGGCGATGCCAGGAACACATAGGCCGGCGACAACTCCTCCGGCTGGGCCGGCCGCTTCATGTCGGTGTCCTTGCCGAAGTCCTTGATCTTCTCCGCTTCCTTGTCGGCCGGATTCAGCGGGGTCCAGACCGGCCCCGGCGCGATGGCATTGACCCGGATGCCCTTGCCGACGAGATTGCTGGCCAGCGACATTGTGAAGGCATGGATCGCGCCCTTGGTGGCCGAATAGTCGAGCAGTTGGGCGCTGCCACGCAGCCCCACGACGGAGCCGCTGTTGATGATGCACGAGCCCTCCTTCAGGTGAGGGATGGCTGCCCTCGCCATGTAGAAGTAGCCGAAGATGTTCGTCCTGAAGGTTTCCTCCAGCCGCTCGTCCGTTACGTCTTCCAATGTGTTCGCGTGCAGCTGGAAGGCTGCGTTGTTGACCAGGATGTCGAGCCGATCGAATTTCGCAACCGTCTGGTCCACCGCTTCACGGCAGAACTTCGAATCTTTCACGTCACCGGGAATCAGCAGGCATTCCCGCCCTTCTTTCTCTACCCAGCGCCGGGTTTCCTCCGCGTCCTCATGCGCGTTGAGGTAGACGATCGCTACGTCGGCGCCTTCGCGCGCGTACAGCACCGCCACGGAGCGGCCAATGCCCGAGTCACCGCCGGTGATCAGCGCGACCATTCCCTCGAGCTTGCCGCTGCCGCGGTAATCGGGCGCATGGAATTGCGGCTTGAGTTGCATGTCGGCCTCGATGCCGGGCTTGGGCAGGTGCTGCTCAGGCAGCGGCGGCGCAGGCTGCTCTCGCGCACCGGCCTGCACCGCCTTGTCCTGCTTTTCGCCACTGCCTTGCCGGGCTTTGGCCTCATCCTTGCTGTCTTGCTCGCGCTGCAATTCGCGCTGCTTTTCCCCGGCGTCGTCGGGCGTGCCGCGGGGCATATCCTTGGCGGTAGGTCTGACCATGGGGGCTCCTTTGCGCAAAGGGCCACTATCGCGCGCACGCCTGGCGCGAGCTGTCGTAAAGACCGGGCGCCCCGGGTAGGACGCAGCCGACAGGAGCGGGACCGCTGCCTGGCTCAGCCGGGGGATCGCACCTGCCGGAGCAGGTAGCGCTGGACCTCATCCACCCGATGACCGGCGTGATGCACCGCCTCGCGAAGCTGCGCGACGCTGACGTTGAAAATGCGGCACCAGTAGGCAACGTCGGTATCGCGCATGAGATCGATGCGCTGCCCTTCGACATGCCCGGGTGAATCGTTCATGGAAACCTCCTTGTCGCCGGCCTGCTGACTGAGAGTGCGAAACGGCTGCGTGGTTCCTCGGGCTTTGAGATTCAGCCTGCCAGGTCCTGCAGACGCTGCGGATCGACCGGCTTGGTCCAGTGCTCGTCGAAGCCCGCCGCGGCGGCCATTTCCTTGTCCTGGTTCTGCCCCCAGCCAGTCAGGGCCACCAGCCTGGGCTGGCGCACGCCTTCAATGGCGCGGATGCGGCGCGCCGCCTCGTAGCCATTGATATCCGGCAGGCCGATATCCAGCAACACCACGTCGGGTAGAAACTGGCGCACCTGGTCCACCGCCCCCAGCCCGTCGTGCGCCACCGCCACCTCGCTTCCCAGCATCTGCAGCAGCTCGGCCAGCGTGGCGGCCGCGTCCTGGTTGTCGTCCACCACCAGAATGCGGCGCCGCTCGCCGGCATCCTCGGCTTTTTCCGGCTCGGCCGTGGCGGCCGGCTCTGGTGGCGCCTGGGCAGCGCGCGGCAGGATCACCACGAACTCGCTACCCTTGTCCAGGCCTTCGCTGCGCGCCTCGACGCTTCCGCCATGCAGCCGCACGAGGCCATCGACCAGCGACAGCCCGATACCCAGGCCGCCCTGGCTGCGTTCCGCGGGATGGGTGATCTGGGTGAACAGCGTGAACACCTTGCCCAGCATCTCGGTTGGGATGCCCGCGCCGTTGTCGCGCACGGTCACCACCAGGCGCTGCGGCTCGGCTGTCACCTGCAAATCGATCTTGCCGCCCGGGCGGGTGTACTTGGCCGAATTGTTGAGCAGGTTGGAAAACACCTGGGCCAGCCGGACCGGGTCGGCTTCCACCTCGACAGGCTCGTTGGGCAGGTGCACCGACAGCGCATGGTGGGCGGCCTCGATGTGCGGCCGGCTGGTTTCGACCGCGCTGCGCAGCACACTGGCCAGGTCGGTGCGCTCCTTCTTCAGCTCGATCTTTCCCGTGGTGATGCGGGAGACGTCCAGCAAGTCATCGACCAGCCTCGCCAGCTGGCCGACCTGGCGCTCGATCATGCCGGCGACCTGCTGGACGCGCTCGGTGTCCCCGGGCACGCGCTTGATGATGGACAGGCCGTTCCATACCGGCGCCAGCGGGTTGCGCAACTCGTGCGCCAGCGTCGCCAGAAAGACGTCCTTGGCGCGGTCGGACTGCTGCAGTGCATGCAGCAACGTGGCGTTCTCGATCGCCACGGCCGCCCGCCGCGCCAGGTCTTGCGCCAAGTCCTCGTCTTGCGGGCTGTAGCGGCGACCGGACTCCGCCAAGGCAAACGAGATCACGCCTAGCGTGTGGTTTCGCACCGTCAGCGGGACGCCCAGATACGAGCGCAAGCCCAGAGACTGCAGCGCCGCCCGATATTCAGGTTCGGCCACGGCCTGGTTGAGCATCTCATCGGTGAGTTCGGCCACTCGCTGGGGCTGACCGGTGCGCAGCACGTGCCAGGGGCCGGCGCCCGCGATGCGGCCGGCCTGGAGCGGAAAGCGGCGTTGCAGGTCCTGAACCAGCTGCCGCCTCGCAGGGTCGGAATGGGCCAGCGTGACGCGCTGCAGCAAGCCGTTGTCGGCCACCATGTCGACGGCGCACCAGTCGGCGAAATGCGACACCGCCAACTGCGCGATCTTCTCCAGGGTGCTCTGGTAGTCCGCCAAACCAGCCAGTTCGGCACTGGCCTCGGCCAGGAACTTCAGGTCGCTCTCGACGCGCTTGCGGCGGCTGATGTCCAGGCAGACCCCCGACAGTGCGATGGGTTCGCTGTCCAGGTTCATCACCAGGTTGCTGCGCGACTCGAGCCAGCGGACGCTGCCATCCGGCCAGATCACCCGATATTCGACATGGTGCCCGCTCTTGTTGGCAATGGCGTCGCTGACGGAGCTGACGACGCGCTGGCAGTCGTCCGGGTGCACCAGCTCGAAATAGGCGTCCAGGTGCATCGACCGCGTTCCGGCGGGCAGCCCGTGGAGGCTGTCCATGCCGGGCCACCAACGGCCGGCCCGGGTTTTCAGGTCGTACTGCCAGATCCCCATGCCGCCCACGTCGAGTGCCAGTTGCAGCCGCGCCTCGCTCGCCTTCAGGGTGTCGTTCAGGTCGCGCAGCCGGGCCTCCTGGAGGCGGTGCTCGGTGCGGTCGCGCAGGATCTTCACGAAGCCGACAATGGGCGCGGCGTTTCCGTCGCCCTTGAGCGGCATGAGTTCGCCCGATGCCCAGAATCGCCCGCCGTCGCTGCGCTGGTGCCAGCGCTCGTCGAGCGCATGGCCGGTCTGCTCGGCGGTCCGCATTTCCTCTTCGACCGCGCCGGCAGCCACATCCTCGGGCGTGAAGAACCGATGCACCGGCTGTCCACGCATTTGCGCCTCGGTCCAGCCCAGCACACGGCGCGCCCCCTCGTTCCAGCTGGTCACGCGGCCCTGCAGGTCGAAGCTGACGATGGCGTAATCGATGGCGCTCTCGACGATCTGCCGATAGAGGCTCTCAGTGGCGGGGGGTGGGTGTTCGGTGCGGTCAGGCATGGCGGGTGCGCGCGGACTGGCCCTGCAAGCGTAGCCGGATTCGCGCCGCTTGGGGAGTGCCGCCGGCCCCCCCGGCCGCCCACGGCCGGGCTGATGTGCCTCAGCCGTGGAGGCAAGTGTCAAAGGAACGACGAGGCGATCGGCGTCACGGGTGGATTCACGTCGCCGTTCTGGGCCCGCTGGCGCAGCGCATGCTCGATCAGCACCAGCGCCAGCATGGCCTCGGCGATCGGCGTCGCCCGGATGCCGACGCAGGGGTCGTGCCGGCCCTTGGTGATCACCTCGGTGGCTTCGCCGCGCAGGTTGATCGTGTCGCGCGGGCTGATGATGGAGCTGGTGGGCTTGATGGCGATCGACACTTCGATGTCCTGTCCCGAACTGATGCCGCCCAGCATGCCACCCGCGTTGTTGGTGCGAAAACCCTGCGGCGTCGGTGAATCGCCATGGGTCGTGCCGCGCTGGGTCACGCTGGCGAAGCCGGCGCCGATCTCCACGCCCTTGACTGCGTTGATGCCCATCATCGCGTAGGCGATGTCGGCATCGAGCTTGTCGAACAGCGGCTCGCCCAGGCCAATGGGAACGCCGGTGGCCGTGACCCGGACCCGCGCCCCGCACGAGTCGCCGGCCTTGCGCAGGCTGTCCATGTAGCTTTCCAGGTGGGCAACGTCGGCCACCGGCGCGAAGAACGGGTTCGCATGCACATGGTCCCAGCTCTCGAACGGAATCGCGATGTCGCCGACCTGCTGCATGCAGCCGCGCACCGCCGTGCCGTACCTCTGGGCCAGCCACTTCCTGGCAACGGCGCCGGCCGCGACCATGGGCGCCGTCAGCCGGGCCGAAGCGCGCCCGCCGCCGCGCGGGTCGCGCAGGCCGTACTTCTGCAGGTACGTGTAGTCGGCATGGCCCGGGCGGAAGGTCTGGGCGATCTCCGCGTAATCCTTGCTGCGCTGATCGGTGTTGCGTATCAGCAGGCACAGCGGCGTGCCGGTGGTCTGGCCTTCGTACACGCCGGAGAGGATCTCCACCTTGTCTTCTTCCTGGCGCTGGGTCACGTGGCGGCTGGTGCCCGGGCGTCGGCGGTCGAGATCGGGCTGGATGTCGGCCTCGGACAGCTTCATGCCGGGCGGGCAGCCATCGATCACGCAGCCGATGGCCGGTCCGTGCGACTCACCGAAGTTGGTGACCGCGAAAAGGGTTCCGAAGGTGTTGCCGCTCATGGAAAACGATTATCCCAGAGCCAGGGGGCATGCCCCCACCCCTGCCCTCCCCCGGAAGGGGAGGGAGCAACTTCCGCCTACAACTGCGCGCCGGGCTGCTGCTCTTCGCCGCCCGGCCAGTCGCGGATGTAGGCCTTGAGCATGCGGTTCTCGAAATTCTGGCTGTCGACCACGGCCTTGGCGACGTCGTAGAAGCTGATCACCCCCATCAGCATGCGCCTGTCCATCACCGGCATGTAGCGGGCATGGCGCTCCAGCATCATGCGGCGCACTTCGTCGAGCTCGGTCTCGGAGGTGCAGGTGAGCGGATGGTCGTCCATCGCACTGCGCACCCGGATACTGCCGACAACGCCGCCGTTCTTGACGATGCACAGGATCACTTCGCGGAAAGTCAGCATGCCCACCAGCTCGCCGTGCTCCATCACGACCAGCGAGCCGATGTCCTTTTCGGCCATGATCTCGATGGCCCGGGCCAGCGGTTCCTCGGGAGTGACGGTGTAGAGCGTGTTGCCCTTGACACGCAGGATGTCGCTGACTTTCATAGGCTTCTCCTCTATGGCCCCGGTGGACCTGCCGGTTCGTCCAATATAGCCCACAATCGCGGGCAGTTCCATACAGCTATTTTTCAGGAGACATTGCAATGCCCGGTTACTCGGATCCCGGCTTTGACACCCTGGCGCTGCACGCCGGCGCCGCGCCCGACCCGGCCACCGGCGCCCGGGCCGTGCCTATCTATCTCACCACCTCGTTCGTCTTCGAGTCCAGCGACCACGCCGCGTCGCTGTTCAACCTCGAACGCTCGGGCCATGTCTATTCCCGTCTCAGCAACCCCACCACCGCGGTGCTGGAGCAGCGCGTCGCCGCACTCGAAGGCGGCATCGGCGCGATCGCCACCGCGAGCGGCCAGGCGGCGCTGCACCTGAGCATCGCCACCCTCATGGGCGCGGGCTCGCACATCGTGGCCAGCACGGCGCTGTACGGCGGCTCGCAGAACCTGCTGCACTACACCCTGCGGCGCTTCGGCATCGCCACCACCTTCGTCAAACCCGGCGATATCGACGGCTGGCGCGCCGCCATCCGGCCCGACACGAAATTGCTGTTCGGCGAAACCGTCGGCAACCCGGGCCTGGAGGTGCTGGATATTCCGCAGGTGGCCGCCATCGCCCACGAGGCGGGACTGCCCCTGCTCGTCGATTCCACTCTTACCTCCCCTTACCTGATGAGGCCGCTGGAGCTGGGTGCCGATCTGGTGTACCACTCCGCCACCAAATTCCTGTCGGGACACGGCACCGTCATGGGCGGCGTGGTGGTCGATGGCGGCAGCTTCGACTGGGACCGCTCCGGCAAATTCGCCGAGCTGACCGAGCCCTACGACGGCTTCCACAACATGGTGTTCAGCGAGGAGTCGACGGTCGGCGCGTTCCTGCTGCGCGCCCGCCGCGAAGGGCTGCGCGACTTCGGCGCTTGCATGAGCCCGCACTCCGCCTGGTTGATCCTGCAGGGCATCGAAACCTTGCCGCTGCGGATGGCGCGTCATATGAGCAACACCACGCGGGTGGTTGAATTTCTTGCGGCGCACCCCTTCGTGGCGCGGGTGGGCCACCCGATGCTGGAGACGCACGCCAGCCATTCGCTGGCCCGCAAGCTGCTGCCCAAGGGCGCCGGCTCGGTCTTCAGCTTCGACATCAAGGGCAACCGCGAGCAGGGCAAGAAATTCATCGAAGCGCTGAAGGTGTTCAGCCATCTCGCCAACGTGGGCGACTGCCGCTCGCTCGTGATCCACCCGGCCAGCACCACCCACTTCCGCATGAGCGACGAGGCGCTGGCGGCCGGCAGCATCGGGCAGGGGACGATCCGGCTGTCGATCGGACTGGAAGACCCCGACGACCTGATCGACGACCTGAAGCGCGCCTTGAAATCGGCCGAGAAAGCCTAGGAGCCGCCATGTACCTGCAAGTGAACGGCCACAAGACCTACTGCTACACCGGCGGCAAGGATTTCGACGCCGCCAAGCCGACCGCCATCTTCATCCACGGCGTGCTCGGCGACCACAGCGTCTGGGTCCTGCAGACCCGCTACCTCGCGCATCACGGCTGGAACGTGCTGGCGGTGGACCTGCCCGGGCACTGCCGCACCGAGGGCGAAGCGCCTGCCAGCGTGGAAGACGCCGCTGCCTTCATCGAGGGCCTGCTCGATGCGGCCGGACTCGCCAACGCGGCGCTGGTGGGCCACAGCTGGGGCTCGCTGATCGCGCTCGAGGCCGCTTCGCGGCTCAAGGAGCGGGTAACACATCTGGTGCTGGTCGGCACGGCTTACCCGATGAAGGTATCGGCCGCGCTGCTGGAGATGTCGTTGAACGAGCCAATGAAGGCGCTTGAAATGATCAACGTGCTTTCCCGCAGCACCTTGGCGCCGACGCCTTCGGCGCTGGGACCGGGCACCTGGGTCTATGGCGCCGGCCTGGCCCTGGGCCGGCGAGTGCTGGCCAGCAACCCTCACGTCAACGTGTTCCACCGGGGCTTCAAGGCCTGCGACAGCTATGCCAACGGGGAAGCCGCGGTAGCAGCTGTCACATGCCCCGTCCTGTTCGTGCTGGGTGCGCAAGACCAGATGACGCAGGCCAAGTCCGCGCAGTTGTTGATCGGCAAGGCCCGGGACAATGGCAAAGCCCTGAAGGTGCTGAACCTGCCGGTGGGCCATCACCAGATGTGGGAAACGCCCGACGAAACATTGTTTGCCATCCGCGATTTTCTGAAAACATGAACGCGCAGCCGCTGATCACGCCGCCGATGACGCGCGAGCGCGCGTCTGAAATCGCCGCCGCCTTCGACCTGCGCGCGCTGCCGGCCGACTTCTACGCCAACCCCTACCCGGTGTATGCCTGCCTGCGGGAGCACGAGCCGGTGCGGCGGATGCCGGATGGCTCGTACTTTCTGACCCGGTATGCCGACCTGGTGGAGGTCTATCGCGACGCGCAGGCGTTCAGCTCGGACAAGAAGGCCGAGTTCACGCCCAAATACAACCACGGCCCCTACGGTGGCGGCGCCGACGCGCCCCTGCTGGAGCACCACACCCACAGCCTGGTGTTCAACGACCCGCCGCTGCATACCCGCGTGCGCAAGCTGATCATGGGCGCCCTGACCCGGCGAGCCATCGCCGATCTGGAGCCTGGATTGATCGCGCTGGTGGACGGCCTGCTGGACAACATCCAGCAGCGCGGCGGCGGCGACCTGATCGAGGATTTCGCGTCGGCCATACCCGTCGAGATCATCGGCAACCTGCTCGGCGTGCCGCATGCCGACCGGGGCCCGCTGCGCGGCTGGTCGCTGGCGATACTGGGCGCGCTGGAGCCGAGGCTCACCCCTGAGCAGGAGGCGCTCGGCAACCGCAGCGTCGCCGAGTTCACCGCTTACCTGCGCCAGCTGGTCGCCGACCGGCGCAAGAACCCCGGCGACCCCGAGCACGACGTGCTCACCCGCCTGATCCGCGGTGAAACCTCGGGCGAACAGCTCAGCGAAACCGAGCTGCTGCAGAACTGCGTGTTTATCCTGAACGCGGGCCACGAAACCACCACCAACCTGATCGGCAACGCGCTGGTCGCGCTGCAGGAATGGACGGATCAGAAAGCCGTGTTGCTGGACGGCATCGCTCATGCAGACGCCGCCCGCGCGGAGAGCTTCGTGGCCACCGCCGTCGACGAATTCCTGCGGTTCGAGTCGTCCAACCAGTTGGGCAACCGGCGCGCGCTGCGCCCTTGCAGCGTCGGCGGCGTGCCGCTGGAAGAAGGCGCGCTGGTGACGCTGTGCATAGGCGCTGCCAATCGCGACGCAGCGCAGTTCGCCGAAGCCGACCGGCTGGACCTGCAGCGCGCCAACAATCGGCATCTCGCTTTCGGCTTCGGCATCCACCAATGTGCCGGCCTGAGCCTGGCACGCCTGGAGGGCCGCATCGCCATCGCCCGCTTCCTCGGCCGCTTTCCGGGCTATCGGCTCACGGCCGATCCGGTGCGCGGCGGCCGAGCGCGTTTTCGCGGTTTTCTGCACGCGCCGTTCGCGGCGGCCTAGAATTCGGCGATCGTCGGATAACGCCAGGAGAACGCCATGGACACCACTGCCGCCGCCGCAGCGCCTACCGATCCGCGCGCCTTCAAGAACTTCGCCGAGTTCTACCCGTTCTACCTGACCGAGCACAGCAACCGCACCTGCCGGCGGCTGCATTTTGCCGGCTCCAGCCTGTCGCTGCTGTGTCTGGCGATGCTGCTGGCCACCGGCAATTTCTGGTGGCTGCTGGCGGGCCTGCTTTGCGGCTACGGCTTTGCCTGGCTCGGCCATTTCGGCTTCGAGAAGAACAAGCCCGCCAGCTTCAAGCGCCCGCTCTACAGCTTCATGGGCGACTGGGTGATGTACAAGGACATCTGGGCGGGGAAAGTCAAGATCTAGCCCACGCCAGTCAGATCACGTCCTTCAGATACACCGACGACAACTGCCCGCTCTTCCAGAGTTTGGCGGTCGCCTCGGAATGGGGCAGCAGCAGGTGGCGCATCAAAGGCTCCAGCGCCGTCGATTGCAAATCGGCCAGCAGGATGTAGCGGGTATCTTCCTCGTCCTCGACTTCATTGATGCGACCGATCCAGTCCAGTGAGACCAGCGTCTCCAGCACCGGCTCGAGCTGCAGCGTCTCGATCTCCATTTCGCGCGCCAGCTGCAGCGCGCTCATGCCGCGCCGGGCCGAGGATCGGGCGCGATGAAGCTGCCCCAGCACTTCCAGCGCCAGCTGGAACTGCCAGCCGTGGGCATGGGCGCGCCGGCGCGTGCCTTCCTGCAGGCTGGGTAGATAGGCCGCGATCACGGCGCCGAGCAGCACGATGACCCAGCCCACGTAGATCCAGACCAGCAGCAGCGGCAGCGTGGCGAAGGCGCCGTAAACCGCGGAATAGCTGGGCACCTTGCCGATGTACAGCGCCAGCAGGCGCCGGGCGAGCTCGATGCCGACAGCGGCGAAAAGCGCCCCGGCCCAGGCGTGGCTACGCCGCACCGGGGTGTTCGGAACGTACCGGTACAAGGCGGCCAGGCCGGCGGCCAGCAGGAGAAACTCGATCACGTCCAGCAGCACCTGAACGGCGCCGGGCATCGCCGCGACCACGCCACGCGAGGCCGACACCACATACGAGCTGATGCTGAGGGAAGCCCCGAGCAGCAAGGGGCCCAGTGTCAGCACCGCCCAATAGATCAGCACCCGCTGCGCCAGGGGCCGCGGCCGCTTGACGCGCCAGATGCCGTTGAGCGTGCGGTCGATGGTAAGCACCAGCGCAATGGCCGTGACCACCAGCACCGCCAGGCCGACCGCGCCCAACCGGCTGGCCTTGCCGGCAAATTGGGTGAGGTAGCCCAGCACCTGCCGGGCGATGGCGTCCGGCACCAGGCTTTGCACCAGCCACATCTGCAGGGCGCTCTGCAGCTTGCTGAACATGGGGAAGGCGGTGAACAGCGCCAGGGCCACCGTGAAGAGCGGCACCAGGGCCATGGTGGTGGTGAACGTGAGGCTGCTGGCCGTGAGCCCCAGGCGATCCTCGCGGAATCGCTCGCCCAAGGTCATCGCCGTCGACTTCCACGGAAAAAGCTTCAAATCGGCGATCAACTGTCGGGCATTCATCGGCCGCTATGATGCCATCGCCTATGCACACATCCGATTCAGCGCCCGCCGCCCCTCCCGATCGCCACGTCGTCCTCACCCGCCGGCTGGCGGTGGGCAGCGTGCTGGGCCTGATCTTGCTGGGCCTGGCGTGGGAGCTGTGGCTGGCGCCCCTGCGTCCCGGTGGCTCGTGGCTGGCCCTGAAGGTGCTTCCGCTGTGCTTTCCGCTGGCGGGATTGCTGCGAAACCGCATGTACACCTATCGCTGGGTGAGCCTGCTGGTCTGGATCTACTTCACCGAGGGCGTGGTGCGTGCCTATAGCGACGGGGGCCTGAGCGCGCAGCTGGCGCTGGCGGAAGTCGCACTCTGCCTGGCCCTGTTCGCGGCCTGCGCTCTGCACGTCAAGATGCGGCTTGGAAAGGCCATGACATGAACACATTGATTGAACGGCTGCAGGCGGTGGTGGGCCCGGCTCACGTGCTGGTAGACGGCGACCTGGCTGCCTATGAGCAGGACTGGCGCAAGCGCTCGCGCGGCAAGGCCCTGGCCGTGGTGCGGCCGGGCACTACCGCCGAAGTGGCGCAGGTGGTCCGGGCCTGCGCGGCGGCCGGCGTGTCGATCGTGCCCCAGGGCGGCAACACGGGCCTGGTGGTCGGCTCGACGCCGGACGACTCGGCGACGCAGGTGGTTCTGAGCTTGCAGCGGCTCACGGCGGTGCGCGAGGTCGACGCCGACAACATGACCATGACCGTGGAGGCCGGCTGCATTCTGCAAAGCCTGCAGGACAAAGCCGAGGCGGCGGGCTTTCTTTTTCCCTTGAGCCTGGCGGCCGAGGGCAGCTGCACCATCGGCGGCAATCTGGCGACCAATGCGGGCGGCACCCAGGTCGTGCGCTACGGCAATGCGCGCGAACTGTGCCTGGGGCTCGAAGTGGTCACCGCTGCGGGCGAGGTCTGGGACGGCCTGTCGGGCCTGCGCAAGGACAACACCGGCTATGACCTGCGCGATCTCTTCATCGGCAGCGAAGGCACGCTGGGCATCATCACCGCGGCGACGCTGAAACTCCATCCCCTGCCCGCAGCGACACTGACGGCCTGGGCCGCCGTGCCCACGCTGGAAGAGGCGGTGCGTCTGCTCGGCCTGGCGCACAAGCATCTGGGCGCCGGCCTGACCGGCTTCGAAGTGATGGGCCAGTTCGCCTTGAGCCTGGTGGCGCGGCACTTCGGCCAGATGCGCGTGCCGCTGTACGACCAGACACCCTATTGCGTGCTGCTGGAGAACTCCGATCACGAATCCGACCTGCATGCCCGCGCCCAGTTCGAGCGCCTGCTGGAAACCGCGCTCGAAGAAGGCTGCGTCACCGATGCCGTGGTCGCCGAAAACCTGGCCCAGGCCCACCAGCTGTGGCATATCCGCGAGAGCATCCCGCTGGCGCAAGCCGAAGAGGGGTTGAACATCAAGCACGACATCTCCATCCCGATCTCCCGGATTCCCGCTTTCTGCGAAGCAACCGATGCCCTGCTCGCGCAGCGCATCCCAGGCGTGCGGCTGGTGAATTTCGGCCACCTGGGCGACGGCAACCTGCACTACAACGTGCAGGCACCGGAAGGCGGCGACGCCGCGGCCTTCCTGGTGGAGCGGGAAGACGAAGTCAACGCGATCGTCTACGAGTCGGTTCAGGCTTTCGGCGGTTCGATCTCGGCCGAGCACGGCGTGGGCAGCCTCAAGGTCGACACGCTGCCGCTCCACAAATCGCCGGTGGCGCTCGAAATGATGCGCGCCGTCAAGCGCGCGCTGGACCCGGGCAATTTGATGAATCCGGGCCGGGTGGTTCGCCCCTGACGGGCGCATCCGCAGTTGCGCATAATTCCACCATGACCCCGAATCCGCGTCCCGTCCGCTCGCAATACGAAGACTTCATGCGCCATGTCTACACGCATGGCACGCCCAAGACCGACCGCACCGGCACCGGCACGCGCAGCGTCTTCGGCTACCAGATGCGGTTCGACCTGAATGAGGGTTTTCCGCTGGTCACCACCAAGAAGGTGCACCTGAAATCCATCATCCAGGAGCTGCTGTGGTTTCTGCAGGGTTCGAGCGACAACAACTGGCTGAAGGAACGCGGCGTCAGCATCTGGGATGAATGGGCCGCGCCCGACGGCGACCTGGGGCCGGTTTACGGCGTGCAGTGGCGCAGCTGGCCGACCCCCGATGGCGGCCAGATCGACCAGATCGCCGAGGCCGTGAAAACCATCAGGACCAACCCGGATTCGCGCCGCATCATCGTGAGCGCCTGGAACGTGGCCGACATCCCGAAGATGGCGCTGGCGCCGTGCCACGCGTTCTTCCAGTTCTACGTGGCGGACGGCAAGCTCTCGTGCCAGCTGTACCAGCGAAGTGCCGACATTTTTCTGGGCGTGCCTTTCAACATCGCCAGCTACGCGCTGCTCACGCACATGATGGCGCAGCAGTGCGACCTGGGCGTGGGCGACTTCATCTGGACCGGTGGCGATTGCCACATCTACAGCAACCACCACGAGCAAGTGGAGCTGCAATTGAGCCGATCGCCCTTGCCGTACCCGGTGCTGAACATCAAGCGCAAGCCGGCGTCGATCTTCGAGTACGAGTACGACGATTTCGAGATGCAGGACTACCAGTGCCACGGGCCCATCAAAGCCCCGGTGGCGGTGTGACGCGATGAAACTGGGATTGATCTACGCGCGGGCGCGCAATGGCGTCATCGGAAAAGACGGCGGCCTGCCCTGGCACCTGCCGGAAGACCTGGCGCACTTCAAGCGCGTCACGCTGGGCTGGCCCGTCATCATGGGGCGCAAGACCTGGGATTCGCTGCCCGCGCGTTTTCGCCCGCTGCCGGGGCGCATGAACATCGTCGTCACGCGCCAGGCCGATTGGCAGGCCGAGGGCGCCAGCCGCGCCGGCGCCCTGCCGCAAGCGCTGGCTCTATGCGCCGGCCAGGCGCAGGCCTGGGTGATCGGCGGCTCGGAGATCTTCGACCAGGCGCTCCCGCTGGCGAGCGTGGCCGAGGTCACGGAAATCGATGCTGATTTCGAGGGCGATGTTTTCGCGCCCGCGCTGCCGACCGCCTGGCGGGAGTTGGAACGCCAACCCGGCCGCTCGGCCTCGGGGCTGGGCTACAGCTTCGTCACCTACGCCAAAGCATGAAGATCACCACCTGGAACGTCAACTCGCTCACCGCGCGCCTGCAGCATGTGCTGGACTGGACCGCCGCCAACCCGGTAGACGTGTTGTGCCTGCAGGAGCTCAAGCTCACCGACGACAAGTTTCCGCTCGACGTGCTGCGCGCGGCCGGCTATGAGCACTGCGCCGTGTTCGGCCAGAAAACCTACAACGGCGTCGCCATCATGAGCCGGCGCCCGGTGCGCGACATCGTCAAGAACATCGTGGGCTTCGCCGACGAGCACTCGCGCGTCATCGCCGTCACGGTGGACGGGCCGGCCGGCGAGCTCCGCCTGGTCAACGGCTACTTCGTCAACGGGCAGGCGCCCGGCACCGACAAGTTCGATTACAAGATGAGCTGGCTGCGGGGGCTGCGCGACTATCTTCGCGATGAGCTGGACCGGCACCCGCGCCTGATGCTGGTCGGCGACTTCAACATCGCGCCCGAAGACCGCGACTCCTACGACCCGGTCGGGCTGCGCGAAACCATCCATCACACCACCGAAGAACGCGATCATTTCCGCAGGCTGGTCGAACTCGGCCTGTGCGACAGCTTCCGCCTGTTCGAGCAGCCCGAGAAAAGCTACAGCTGGTGGGATTACCGGATGCTGGGCTACCAGAAGAACCGCGGGCTGCGCATCGACCACATCCTGGTGAGCGAGGCGCTCAAGCCCGAGGTGAAAGGCTGCGCCATCGATCGCGTTCCGCGCAAGTGGGAAAAGCCCAGCGACCATGCGCCGGTGACGGTGGAGATCTGAAGGTCTTGCCCCTTCCCCCTCTGGGGGAAGGTTGGGATGGGCGCACGCCTGAGCGTCGCCTGCCCCCACCCCCGCCCTCCCCCAGAGGGGGAGGGAACAAATTCCCTCACTCCAACCCCAGTTCCTGGATCTTGCGGGTGATGGTATTGCGGCCTATCCCCAATTTCTGCGCTGCTTCGATGCGGCGCCCGCGGGTGTTGGCCAGTGCAGTAAGGATCAGCTTCGACTCGAAGCGCTTGGTCAGCGCTTCCCACACGTCGTGGCGGCCGCTGGCCAGCAGTTCCAGGGCTTCTGCTTCCAGGCCCGACTCCCAGCCATTTGTCGCCGGCGCCGCCACGGCTGCGCCTGGCGTGACCGCCTGATCGACCGCGGCGGCGGCCTGCGTCAATGGCCTGGACTCCGCCGGCGCCGCCGAAACCAGCTGCCGCGGCTCCGGCGTTTCACCGGGCGACACCGCAATTTCCGGCGGCAGGTCCTTGGGCTCGATCAGCTGCGCAGGCGCCATCACGGTGAGCCAATGGCAGATGTTTTCGAGCTGCCGCACGTTGCCCGGAAAACCGAAAGTGCCGAGCCGCGCCAGCGCGGCTTCAGAGATTCGCTTCGGCTCCACGCCGAGTTGCACCGCGCTTTGCTGCAGGAAATGGCGCGTCAGCATGGGAATGTCGTCCAGCCGCTCGCGCAGCGCCGGCAGCCGCAGGCGAATCACGTTCAGGCGATGGAACAAGTCCTCGCGGAAGACGCCTTCCTTGACCCGTTGCTCCAGGTCCTGGTGGGTGGCGGCGATCACGCGCACGTTGGCTTTGACGGCGTTGTGGCCGCCCACCCGATAGAAGTGCCCGTCTGACAAGACCCGCAGCAGCCGGGTCTGCAGGTCGAACGGCATGTCGCCGATTTCATCGAGGAACAGCGTGCCGCCTTCGGCCTGCTCGAAGCGCCCGCGCCGCATGGTCTGCGCGCCCGTGAAAGCGCCGCGCTCATGGCCGAACAGCTCGCTTTCCAGCAGGTCCTTCGGGATCGCCGCGGTGTTGATGGCTACGAACGGCCCGGTGGCGCGCGGCGAATGCTTGTGCAGGGCGCGGGCGACCAGTTCCTTGCCGGAGCCCGACTCGCCGGTGATCATCACCGTCACATTGCTTTGCGACAGCCGCCCGATGGCGCGGAACACGTCCTGCATGGCGGGCGCCTGCCCCAGCATTTCGGGCGCGGCCGCCATGCGCTCCTCGGCCACTTCTTCGCGCTGGCTTTCCTGCACGGCACGGCGAATCAGCTCGATGGCCTTGGGCAGGTCGAACGGCTTGGGCAAGTACTCGAAGGCGCCACCCTGGAAGGCCGAGACGGCGCTGTCGAGGTCGGAGAACGCCGTCATGATGATCACCGGCAGGCCGGGATGCTTTTCCTTGACCTTGGACAGCAGGTCCAGGCCCGAGCCGCCGGGCATGCGGATATCGCTCACCAGGATCTGCGGGCCGTTCTCGTCGTCGGCGGTTGCCAGCGCCTGAAGCACCTCGCGCGGATGGGTGAAGCTGCGCGTGGGCAGGTCTTCGCGCAGCAGCGCTTTCTCCAGCACGAAGCGGATGGATGGGTCATCGTCAACGATCCAGATCGGCTTCATGTCTTGTGGTTACCTTCAGTCAAGCTTAGCAATCATGGCAACGGAATCAGAATCTTGAAATCCGTCCTTCCGGGCGCGCTGTCGCATTCGATCAATCCATGGTGCTGCTGAACGAAGGTCTGCGCCAGCGTCAGCCCCAGGCCCGAACCGCCCTCTCGGCCCGACACCAGCGGGTAAAAGATGCGGTCCCTGATCGAATGAGGCACTCCCGGCCCGTTGTCGATGACATGCAATTCCAGTGCCAGTCGATAGCGCTGCTTGCCGAAAGTCACTTGCCGGGCAATCCGGGTGCGAAACACCAGTTGGGCGTCGCCGGCCGCCATGCGATCCGCCAGCGCCTGGCACGCGTTGTGGGCGATATTGAGCACCGCCTGGATCAGCTGCTCGCGGTCGCCGCGGAATTCGGGGATGGAGATGTCGTACTCGCGCACCACCTTGAGCCCCTTCGGGAACTCGGCCAGGATCAGCGAGCGGACCCGTTCGCAGACTTCGTGGATGTTGACGTCGCCCACCATGTGCGGGCGGCGATGCGGCGCAAGCAGGCGGTCGACCAGCGTCTGCAGGCGGTCGGCCTCGTGGATGATGACCCGGGTGTACTCCTTCAGGTCCTTCGACTCGATCTCCATCTCCAGCAACTGCGCCGCGCCGCGGATGCCGCCCAGCGGGTTCTTGATCTCGTGGGCGAGATTGCGGATCAGTTCCTTGTTGGCCTGGGCCTGGTCGATCAGGCGCTCTTCGCGGTCCTGCTTGGCCTGCGCCTCCAGCGGCAGCAACTCCACGATGACTTCGCCCGGCCTGTCGGTCTGCGCCACCACCACGTGCACCTGCAGCGGCTCGCCGTTGTTCTGCCGGACCAGCCAGGCGTCGTAGCGCAGCGCCGCGAACTCATTGCTGCCGGCGCCTTCGAGCGCGTTCTGCAGGATGTGCGGCTCGGTGAAGCAGTGGGTGAAGTCGGAGCCCTGGATCGTGCGACGCGAGGCGCCCAGGGCGTCCTCGAGGGCGGAGTTGGCAAACAGCACGGCGCCATCGCCGGCCACCACGGCCACCAGGGTGGCGAGCAGGTCCAGCGACTGGAAGCGTTCGGAAGATGGCGGGGGCGCTGTGAGGGTCAAGCCCTCATTTTGACGCAGTAGCGCGGCCCAGTTCCCGGCGGATGCCGGCGATGTCGCTCTCGTTGCGGCTGATGCTGGCTTTCAACTCGGCGACGCGGTCCAGGTATTTCTGGTGGTTGCGATGCTCGGGGCCGAGTTTTTCCGGCTCGCCGTTGTTGAACTCCTTGGTGAGTTCCGCCTGGCGGGCTTCGGCCTTCTTGAGTTCGGCTTCGAGAATGGCGCGGGCATCGGCATCGCGCGCGCGCTGCTCGCCGGCATCGACGCGCTGCGCCGGCGCCGGGGCGGCGGTTTGCGGCGCATTGGCCAGCTTTACCGACGCTGTGGAGGTGTTGACGCGCGTGCCCTCGATCACCGTGATGTTGCCGCCGTCCATGGGTTTGCATCCCTTGGACTGGGCTTCGGCAGCATTGTTGGTGTAGGTGTTCCCGCAGCGATAGATGCGGGTCTGCGCATGGCTGTCGACCACCACCGCGGCGATGGCGAGCGGGATCAAGAGCGGAATGAGTAGGACGTAATTCATGGGGTTGCTCCTCGCACCGGAATGCACAGGACGGTCGGCCAGTATCGCGCAACTCTTCAGAAAAGCCAACTAACCCATTGATTCCAAAAGGAAAGGGACGGCTAATGCCGTCCCCTCCGTACCACAATGCCGTGGCTTTTTACAAGAACAAGGACGCGTGTCCCCGAAGGGGACCGCGTTATCGCCCGTTAGAGCGAGTAGTACATGTCGAACTCGATCGGGTGCGTTGTCATGCGGAAACGGGTCACTTCCTGCATCTTCAGCTCGATATAAGCGTCGATCATGCTGTCGCTGAACACGCCGCCCTTGGTCAGGAAACCGCGTTCCCGGTCCAGATAGTCCAGCGCCTGATCCAGGCTGTGGCAGACGGTGGGGATCTTCGCGTCTTCCTCGGGCGGCAGGTGATACAGGTCCTTGGTGGCGGCTTCGCCAGGATGGATCTTGTTTTCGACACCGTCCAGACCGGCCATCAACATGGCGGCGAAGCCCAGGTACGGGTTCATCAGCGGATCGGGGAAGCGCGCCTCGATGCGCCGGCCCTTGGGATTGGCCACGTACGGGATGCGGATCGAGGCGGAGCGGTTGCGGGCCGAGTAGGCCAGCTTGACCGGCGCCTCGAAGCCGGGGACCAGGCGCTTGTAGCTGTTGGTGCCGGGATTGGTGATGGCGTTCAGCGCGCGGGCGTGCTTGATGATGCCGCCGATGTAGTACAGCGCAAAGTCGGACAGGCCGGCGTAGCCGTCGCCGGCGAACAGGTTCTTGCCGTCTTTCCAGACCGACTGGTGGACGTGCATGCCCGATCCGTTGTCGCCGACGATCGGCTTGGGCATGAACGTGGCCGTCTTGCCGTAGGCATTGGCGACGTTGTGAATCACGTACTTCATCAGGATCGTCCAGTCGGCGCGCTGCACCAGCGTGCTGAACCGGGTGCCGATTTCGTTCTGGCCGGCGCCCGCCACTTCGTGGTGGAACACCTCGACCGGGATGCCCAGCGACTCGAGGATCAGCGAGATTTCTGCGCGCAGGTCCTGCGTGCTGTCGACCGGGGGCACCGGGAAGTAGCCGCCCTTGGTGGTCGGACGGTGGCCCTTGTTGCCGCCTTCGATCTTCTTGCCGGTGTTCCACGGCGCCTCGTATTCGTCGATCTTGACGAAAGAGCCCGAGCCGTCGGCGCCCCAGCGCACGTCGTCGAAGATGAAGAATTCGGGCTCGGGGCCGAAGAAGGCGGTGTCGCCCAGGCCCGAGGCCTTGAGGTAGGCTTCGGCGCGCTTGGCGATGGAGCGCGGATCGCGGTCGTAGGCCTTGCCGTCGCCCGGCTCCAGCACGTCGCACGACAGGAACAGCGTGGTCTCTTCGAAGAAGGGATCGACGTTGGCGGTGTTCGGGTCCGGCATCAGCAGCATGTCGGAGGCTTCGATGCCCTTCCAGCCGGCGACTGACGATCCGTCGAAAGCGTGGCCCGCGCTGAACTTGTCTTCATCGAAATGCGAAACGGGCACCGTGACGTGTTGCTCTTTTCCGCGGGTGTCGGTGAAACGGAAGTCGACAAACTTGACTTCGTTCTCCTTCACCATCTTCATCACGTCTGCGACGGTCTTGGCTGCCATCAGGTTCTCCTGGTTTGGTGGGATGGTTGTGAAAGTATCTGGACGGGCTCAGGAATGCAGTTTCTGTGCCAAAGCTGGTGCATGGCGCCGGCCCCAAAGCTGGGCGATTGTCCCCGATCTTTGGCGGTTTCCCCGGGCCAGGCCGTAGTCTTTTGGATGAGCAATGCCCCATATTGGGGACCGATCAGCTAGCACCGGATTGGTGCTCAACCGTTAACGCACCAATTCAGGGCCTAATTTGGCGCCAAAAACCGCTAGCCCGGCCAGCAATTGCGCGTAAGCGGGGTGGACGCTCTCCGGCTCGCCCTTGACGCCCAGATCGATATGGCGCCCCCATTGGGGATGGTCGACGCTGGGCAGGCTGAAGACCTTGACGCCCGGGTGATCGCGCTCGATGGCTTCCATCAGCGGCGTGAGCGTGGCTTCCATCGCGCCGAAGACGATGACCGATTTCTCGAGGTAGGCCGCGGCCCGGAACAGGTGCGAGTAATGCTGGTCCAGCACCCATTCGATCATCGGCCAGGCCATCACCGGGAAGCCGGGCACGAAATGAACCTGCCCCACGCTGAAGCCGGGAATCTTGTTGTAGGGGTTCGGGATCAGCCGCGACCCCTGCGGAAACACCCCCATGTTCAGCCGGTGGATGTTGTCGGGCCGGTCCGGCTCGTAGGTCAGGCCCTGCTCGCGCGCGGTGTCCTGCATCCGCTCGCGGATCAGCGCTTCGGCCTGCGGGTGAAGCTCGATCGGCACGCCCAGCGCCTGGCCGGCGCACTGGCGGGTGTGGTCGTCCGGCGTGGCGCCGATGCCGCCGCAGGAAAAGACGATGTCGCCGGAGGCGAACGCCCGCCGCAGCGTGGCCGTGATGCGCTCGGGCGCATCGCCCACATACTCGGCCCAGGCGAGTTGCAGGCCGCGGGCCGACAGCAGTTCGATCACCTTGGGCATGTGCTTGTCGGCGCGCTTGCCCGACAGGATTTCGTCGCCGACGATCACCAGGCCCACGGTGCAAGGTTCAGGCGAAAGGGAGTGTGTCATCCGGCAATGCTAAACGGGGCCGTCGGATTGCGGGTTCGCTAGGCCCTGCCGACCAGGCGCTTGAGCCCCAGCCACTGCTGCGACCAGAAGCCGCGGCCGTAGTCGCGGCCATGCTCGATCTGGTCGCGCACGCCTGTCGGGTCATAGCGATGCTCGAAATTGGCCGTGCGAAACAGGATGTCCCACCAGGGCAGCAGCACGCCGAAGTTGTGGCCGCCCAGAGCCGGGCTGCGGCCTGCGATGGTTTTGCTGCCGGCCGCACCGCTCTCGTGCCCCAGGCCGACGCTGTGATGCAGCCGGTGAAAGCGCGGGCTGATCCACAGCCGCTCCCCCACCCGGCCGAACCACAGGCGCAGGTTGGCGTGCTGCAGGCTTTCGCTCAGCTGGGTGAGCGCCACGATGGCAACGAACTGGCCGGGAGCCACGCCGATGAGCTGCGCCAGCAGCACGAGCAGGCTGTCGCGCAGCAAATCGTCCAGCAGGTGGTTGCGGTTGTCGCTCCACATCGTCATCTGGCGCTGCGAATGATGCAGCGCATGCAGGCTCCACCACCAGTTCCAGCCATGCTGGGCCCGGTGCATCCAGTAGTCCGCGAGGTCGAACACCACCAGGTAGATGAGAAAGCTCACCAGCGCCAGGTCGGTGATGCCGGGCCAGAGCTGGTCGAGGTGGAAGGTGCCGAACCCCGCCACGCGCAAGGCCCCGAACAGCTCGTCGAACCATGGTTCGACCAAAAAGAACAGCCCCACCCGGAACAGGCCCAGGCGGTGCACCGCCGTGTACAGCACGTCGGTGCGAATCGCCGGGGCGTCGGCGACGGGCTCGACCGGGCGCCAGCGCTGCAACGGCCCGACGATGGCCAGCAGCACCGCTATCTGCAGCAAGCCCACCAGCAGCCAGCCGCTGGCCGCATAGCCATCTTCCAGCAGGTGGCCGAGTCCCACTGCGAACATCGCCGGCTGCAGCAGGGTTTCGAACAGCCACTGCTGCATCGACGCAAAGGTGTCTTCAAGCCAATCCATGGTTATCGGGCGTTCTCGATCCAGTCGCGATAGGCGGGATGGGCGCGCAAGGTGCGAAAGCAGAAGCCCTGCGCCTTCAGGCCGGCAATCAGCGGCTCGAGCACGGCAGGCGCCCACGGATCCCGGCGCGACCAGATGCCCAGGTGGGCCACCAGAATGTCACCGGCGCGGATGTCGCGCAAGGCCTTCTTCAGCAGCATGGCGTTGCTGGCGGATTCGCTGGGCAACTCGTCCCCCAGGAAACCGGCCGGCGCCCAGCCCACGTGCGCATAGCCGCAGGCTCTGGCCGCGGCCAGGAAGCGGGGCGATGTCTTGCCGCCAGGTGCCCGAAACAGCGGCAGTGGCTTTTTGCCGGTCAGCCGCGCGAGGCGCTGCGCGGCCTTGTCGATCTGTCCGCAATACTGGGCCGAAGTCCAGGTCATGTCGCGGCCGGCTTCGGGCCCGGCCGAAGCGCGCACCCGGAAACGCGGCGGCGTGCCGGCAACGTCGCCGCGCCAATAGACGTGATCCCAGGTGTGGGACGCGAACTCGTGCCCCTCGCTTGCGCGGGCTTTCCACCAGCCGGCCCAATGGTCGCCCAGGCTGCCATCGCCGGCTTGCGTCCGCTCATTGGCCGCGAAGAAAGTCACCTGGACCTGTTGGCGGGCCAGCACCTCGGCGACCAGCGGCGCCACCGCCATGTGCCCGGTGTCGAAAGTCAGGTAAAGCGGCTTGGCGCAAGGCGGCTCCTGCGCCGCGGCGATGCCCGCCAGCAGCGCTGCCGCCACGGCAATCGCGCCTGGCGCCGGCCGGCGCAGGCGCGGCGCGCCCTCAGCGAGGCGCGTGATCGATCGTCCAGACGCCATGGGGCGACTTTCCTACCTTGACCTGCCTGACGACCTTCTTGGTCTCGGTGTCGATGATGGTGAGCTTTCGGGCCCAGCGCGACGACACCAGCAGCAGTTTGCCGCCGGCCATCACTTCGATGCAATCGGGGCCGCCGGGCGCCGGGTAACTGTCGACCACCGCGAGCGACTGCATGTCGATCTTGGCGATGCTGTTGGCCACCCGGTTGCTGACGTACACGTGGCGCCCGTCGCCGGCGGCACGAAACGCATGCGCCCCGGCCCCGGTCTTGATGGTCTTGGCAAGGCGCGGCGCCTTGCCGGCGATGTCATAGACCTCGACCGAATCGCCACCGGTCATGCCCACCAGCAGCGTTTTGCCGTCAGGCGTGCCGAACACGTCGGCCGGCAAGGGACCGGTCTTGATACGCCAGGTCAATGCCTGGCTGGGCAGGTCGATGGCGACCAGTTCATCGCTATCCTGCATGCTGATGAAAGCGGTGGTGCTTTTCGCGTCGATCCAGATGTGGCTAGGCGTTTTGCTGCTGGCAATGCGCTTGGCCAGCAACGGCTCGGCGCCGTCCCAGCGATAGACATCCACGTGATTGAGGCGATTGCCGGCGACCACCAGCCACTTCATGTCGGGCGAGAAGCGCAGGTGGTAGGGATCGACGATGCCGCGCACCGTGCGCTGGATTTCGGCCGTGCGGGGGTCGATGAAGGTCAAGGAGTCGGCCAACGCATTGGCAACGATGACCGACTTCTCGTCAGGCGTCATGTAAAGGTGGTGCGGCTCCTTGCCGGTGGGCAGCCGCTTGATCTCGGTCCACTTCACCGAATCGATGACGCTGACGTTGCCATCGAGCGAATTCAGCACGAAGACGGGGGCCTGCGCGGCGGCTGCGCCCAAAGAAAAGGCGGCCCAGAGCGCCGCCGGCAAGAGGAGAAGAAAACGCGAGAGAAAGTTCACAAAAACCGCTTCCAGGGGCAAGACGCAAGTGTATCCGGCGCATTTCGGCATCCCGCAATAATCGGGGGGATGGAACTGATGCAAGTCAACGGTGCCGGACTCGAGGTTCAACGCTTGCCGGCCACTGCCGGCCGACCGCCGGCGCCAATTATTTTTCTGCATGAGGGACTGGGGTCGGTCGCCATGTGGCGCGACTGGCCGGCGCAGGTGTGCGCCGCCACCGGACGAGCAGGCATCGTCTATTCCCGCCGCGGTTATGGGCGTTCGGAGAGCGTGCCAGATGTGCGCGGCAGTGGCCGCCTGAAGCCTGACTACATGCACCGCGAGGCGCTGGAGGTGCTGCCCGAACTGCTCGATGCGCTGGAAATCGAGCAGCCGGTGCTGCTGGGCCATTCGGATGGCGGCACGATCGCCCTGCTGCACGCCAGCCATTTCCCGGTGACCGCGTGCGTGGTGATGGCCCCGCACGTCATCGTCGAACAACTGTCGGTCGATTCAATTGCCGAAGCGAGGGACGCCTACCAGAGCGGCCCCCTGCGCGAACGGCTTGGCCGCTATCACGCCGATGTGGATTGCGCGTTCTGGCAGTGGAACGACATCTGGCTCAGCCCGGAGTTTCGCGCCTTCGATATTCGCGCCGAGTGCCGCCGACTCGGCGCACCCGTGCTGGCCATCCAGGGCGAGGACGATCCCTATGGCACCTTGCAGCAGCTGGACGGCATCGAGCCCTTGCGTGCCCAGATCACTCGGCAGGTGTTGGCGCAATGCGGGCACTCACCGCACCGCGACCAGCCCGACCAGACCTTGCGGCTGATCACCGAGTTCCTCGCGACGCTGCCCTGATTCAGGGCTTCAGTGCATCCAGGTCGCCGGCGCCCAGCCATCGCCAGGCGCCGGGTGGCAGGTCGGCAGGCAACGGCAGCCGGCCGATCTGCGAACGGTGCAGGCCTTCGACCCGGTTGCCGACGGCGGCGATCATCCGCTTGACCTGGTGGTACTTGCCTTCGGTCAGCGTCAGCCGCAGCAGAAATTCACCCGCCTGTTCGCAAGCGGCGGCCCGCACCGGGCGCGGATCGTCGTCCAGCGTCACGCCCGCCAGCAGGCGCGCGATCTGCCGATCGTCCACCGCATGCTTGGTGGTGACCTCGTAGATCTTCGGCACATGATGGCGGGGAGAACTCATGCGATGGATGAACTGGCCGTCGTCGGTGAGCAGCAGCAAGCCGGTGGTGTCCTGGTCCAGCCGGCCCACGGCCTGCACGCCCTGGGTGGCGGCCTTTTGCGGCCGCTGGCGCAGCGGCGCCGGCAACAAGGTGTAGATGCTGGGATAGGCCGAGGGCTTGCGCGAACACTCCGTTCCCGCCGGCTTGTGCAGCATGATGTAGGCCTTCTCGTGGTAGGCCCATGGCACTGCGTCCACCGCGAAGGCAAGGCCATCGACCTCGAAATCGGTGGCGGCATCGGTCACCGCCTGGCCGGCCACCGTGACATGACCCATCTGAATCAGGCCGGCGCACACGCGGCGGGTGCCGAAGCCCTGCGAATAGAGAATATCCTGCAATTGCATGGGCAGAGTATCTCAAGCGCCGGGGCGAGGCGCTGACAGAAAGACGGCGGGCGTGGCGAAAGCCCGCAGGCGTGCGCCGCCTGGCTAACGCAAGCTTTGCTTGTCGGAATGGTGGCGGCTGCGCGGCTCACGGCCGAACTCGTCGCGCAGCGCGACCTTGCGCGCAACGGGCTGGCTGTCTCGGTACGGGCGGGGTTCTTCGGGTCCGTCGATCAGCTCAAGATCGGAATATTTGTCGCGGCGCTTCGCAAGTTTTTTTTGCGGCGATTGATGCATGGCGCTTCCTTGAACATCCGTGAATGGCGCGCGGCCGAAGCCGCAATCCCAATCTAGTGCCGGGCAGAAATAGCTGCTGTAGGACAGATGCGCATGCGTGTAGGACGAGCGCCAGCGCGTTCAGTGAAGCATCGACCGGATCGACGCAACGACAGCCTCGGCGCTTTCGACTTGCGCAGCGAAGTCGCCCGAGTCGAGCCCACCCTGCTCCGCCTGCCCTTCCTCGACCCGCCAGACCTGGCGGCTTAGCGGCGCCAGCCGCCGCGTCCACTGCATCCATCGCTGCCGGGCTTGCGGCTCCCCCGGTGTGGGCGGAGCCAGCACCAGGGCGTCGACGCGATCCACCGGCAAGCCCGGCGATAGCGCGGTTGCCGTGCCGACCACGACCAGCAGCGCATGCACCGCAGGGTCGGCCAGCGCCGCCTGCATGCCGGCGGCCACGGCCCCGGGGCCGGCGACCTGCTGCCCGCCAATCTGCACCCCCGCGGGTGAAACCAGGGCATAGGTCCGTCCCCACTCGCCCATGGCTGCCAGCAGCGTCGCATACCACGGCGCCTGCAGCACATTGCCCACTACCACCACCACCGGAATGCGGCCATTGCCCTGGACGATCTTGCGAAGGATTTCCGCGGGCACATGCTTGGACAGCTGGGGCTGCGAATTGACCTCGCAGATCACCGCACCGGTCTCCAGCCACGAGCGGCGAATGTCCGGCATCAGCAGATCGACGCCGGCCATGTCGAGCCGCATGGCCCGGGCGGCGCGAATTCCCAGCAAGAGATTGTCGGGGTGTGCGATCTCCAACACGGGCTCGGGTATGCCTCCGCGCGAAACGTTGGCGGCTCGGCGCAGGCGCACGAAGCGCCCGGCTTCCGGCACCGCTCCCAGCGCCAGACCCTGCTCTGCCAGCAAGTCTTGCGCTTCTTCATCCATCACCAGGGTCTGCAAGATGGCGCCCCCCGCGTATTCGCCGCGGCGTGGATCGGCATTGAGCTCTCGCAGGAGCGCATCCACTGTCCTCACGCCGTCGCCCGTGACGCCGCCCGGCACGCGGCGGGTGGCCCAGAAGACATCGTCATACAGCACCTGCAAGCGATAGTCTTCTCCCGTGAAATGCTTCTCGATGATGATCGACGCCGAGTGTTCGAGCGCCGCGGCGTAGGCCTTGCGCACCGCGTCGTCGCTCTTCAAGCCCGGTGCGACGCCCCGGCCGTTGTCCTTGTCGGTCGGCTTCACCACCACCGGATAGCCGAGCCTGTGCGCCAGCTTCACGGCGTGATCCGCATCCTGGGCCTGGAAGTGGCTGGCAACCGGAATACCCGCCCGCCGCAGCACCGCGGCCGTGGCCATCTTGTCGCGGGCCAGCTTGGTGGCCATGCCCGACGTGGCGTCGGTGAACGTGCTGTCCAGCCAGCGAGCGCGGGCGCCCCAGCCGAACTCATACACGTTGTTCCTGACACGTTGCCAGGGAATGTCGGCCGCATCGGCACCGCGCAGAAAGTACACGGTATTGGTCCCGCGCGGGCCATGCTGCCTGGCCAGCGCGACCAAGACGGGCAGCGTGGCCAAAGCCGGCTCGGCGGGCAAGCCGCCGAGAATCTGGTTCATGGCGTCCGCGGCCCAGCGCAACGCGGCACGGACGGCCGTGTGGTCCTGCCCCAGGCACGGCAAGCCCAGGTGGCAGAGCCGCTGCCCCTCGGCTGCGGGTCGAAGCGAAAGCACGACGGCGTCGTTGAAGACCGGAACGCCCGCTTTCTGCTGCAGGGCGGCAACGATGCGGCACAGGCGCTGCAGCAGGACGTGCGCAATGGGGTGAGGCTGTGCCGGCGAAGCGGCGTAGGCCGGCAGCGCCTGTGCCACAGCCTCGTCGAGTTTGTCGAGACGATCGCTGGGGACGGGCGTGTTGGAGACCGCGACCTCGGCCACCACCGCAGCTTGGCGGAAGCCGGTGAGGTAGCCGGAGACGGAGTAGGAGTTTCTTAGGCTGAGCCAAGGGAGCATGACGCCATTCTCGGGCAGAGCGCCGGGAACCCGACGCGCCAGGTCAGGCACAGCTGCGGAAGCCCGCAAAAATGTCGTGGCGATGCGGCTCGAAAAAGTTGCGGTATCGAGGATGCGCCAAGGTCACGGCAGTCGCCTCGCAGGCTCCCCGCAGGACACGGCGGCTTTCGAACCAGGGCGCCGAGTAGTCGCGGTAGGGATGAGGACTGAAGCCGGGATAAGGATGGAACGGCGTGGCGGTCCACTCCCAGGCGGTGCCCCAGGCAAAGCCCTGCGCCGTGAGCGCCGCGCACTCCCACTCGGCCTCGGTCGGCAGGCGGCGCCCGGCCCAGCGGCACCAGGCATCGGCCTCATGGGCACTCAGGTGGAGAGCAGGCGCATGGGCATCCGACATCGAACCCTCCGGCGGCGCCGGCCGCGCCTGTTGCCGCCAGTGCCAGCCCTCGTCGCTCCACCAGCGCCGCTGCTCGTAGCCGCCTGCGTCGATGAACTTCTGGAAACGCGACCAGGAGACGGGCGCCGCGTCAATCTCGAACGCCCCGAGCATCACGTCATGGGCGCCCAGTTCGTTGTCGAAGGCAAAGCCCGGGCCATCGTAGCCCAGCCGAAATATCTGTCCGGAAACTGCCAGCGTCGTTTCGCAGCGGCGCTGCGCAACCGATTGCGCTGGCTTGGCCAAGGCGACGCCCAGTGTTCGGGCCATGTAGGCGCCGGCCTCCGCATGCATTTCTTCGTGCAGCGCCACCAGTCGGTAAAAATAGAGCTCGCTGTCGTCGGCGTCCTTGGGAAGCTGGCCAAGCAGTTCCAGGGTTTGCGCGAATGTGCCGGCCAGGTAGGCGCGCGTCGCGGTGGCATCGGGCAAGGGAAGCCCCCAGCGGTTCCGATGGGGGACCTGGCTCGAGTCGTACCATGCGTCCGCCTGCGGCAGCACCGATTCTGCACGCACGTGATGCGGATCGCACAGCAGCCCGCGGGAGCGCTCACTATTGCGAGCAATCCAGTATTCCTGAAACCAGGCGATGTGGCCCAGCTCCCACAGCGGCGGATTGAGTGTGGCGTCATACGGTACGCGCGTGCCGCCCGGCTCCAGAAAGGCGGCGAAAGCATCGGCCTGCCGCAGCGTGCGCTGCCGGGCTGCTGTCAGGGCTTGGCGCACGGACTCGCGGCCGCCGCTGCGCAAGGCTTGCGCCGCGCTATAACCGGGAAATGCCGTTTCCATCGATCGTCATCGTAAGCCCTGCGCTGGCCAGCGCCAACAACGGGAACTGGCAGACCGCGCGCCGCTGGCGCCAATTGCTCGGGGCCACGCACACGGTGCGAATCACGCAATGCTGGCCCGATGCGCTGGCAGGGGGGGACGAGATCATGCTGGCCCTGCACGCCCGGCGCTCCGCGGAAGCCATCGAGGCGTGGGCCGCTGTGCATGGCCCGCGCGGTTTGGCCGTGGTCCTGACGGGCACCGACCTCTACCGCGACATCGGCACCGATGCGCAGGCACGACGCTCCCTGGAACTGGCTCAGCGCCTCGTGGTGCTGCAGGAGTTGGGCGTGGCGGCGTTGCCGCCAGAGGCTCGCTCCAAGGCTCGCGCGATCCACCAGTCCACTACGGCCCGCAAGCCGCTGGCCAAAGCGACGCGATCGCTTCGGGCCGTCATGGTGGGGCACCTGCGCCAGGTGAAGTCGCCTCAAACTTTGTTCGAGGCGGCCCGACTGCTGCGCGAACAGACGGCCCTTCAAATCCGCCATATAGGGGAACCCAGCGACGCCGCCCTGGGCGAGCTGGCACGCCTGACCGAGCGCGAGTGCCCCCACTACCGATGGCTGGGGCCCCTACCCCACGGCACGACGCGGCAGGCCATCCAGCGCGCCCATGTGCTGGTACACACGAGCGCCCTGGAGGGCGGCGCACATGTGATCATGGAAGCGATCCGCAGCGGAACACCAGTCATCGCCTCGCGCGTGGACGGCAACATCGGCATGCTGGGCCACGACTACGAAGGCTACTTCGAGCATGGCAATGCGGCTCAGCTCGCGTCACTGTTGCGCCGCTGCCGCGCCGACCAGCTGGCCGCCCGGCCCTCGAGCTCGCTGCTGGAAAGGCTGCGAACGCAATGCGCGGCGCGCGCCCCGCTTTTTGCGCCCGAGAAAGAGCTCGAAGGCTTGCGCCAGCTTCTGGACGAACTCGCCGTGCGGTGAATGTCCGACCGCAGCGGCACGACTCAATGGTGCGTTCGACGTGCGCATCGCTGGGTGTTGGTACTGGTCGCACTGGTGATGCTGGTTCGAATCTCGGTGCTGCTGGCACGCTGCGCGGCTGAATACGATTAACGTCGGGTCCCGAACACCTGCGTCCAGTAGATGGTACTTTCGCTGTTCTCGTTGACGGCATACGCGGTGCCCATTTCGGCGAATTCCGGCTTCATGATGTTTTCGCAGTGCGGCGGACTGGCCAGCCATGCAGCGATCACTTGCTCCGGCGAGCCCTGGCCGGCAGCGATGTTCTCCCCTACGCGCCGCCACTTGTAACCCTGCCGACTTGCCCGCGCATCGGCCTGGCTGCCATCGGGGGCGCGATGGGCGAAATAGTTACTCCTGGCCATGTCTTGACTGTGAACCAGGGCGGCGGCGCCGAGCTCCTTGGCCCACCTCAACGGCGGGGCCGCATCGAAGCGGCGGGTGCCGCAGGTCCTCGGCCGGCCGCGCGCGGCGTTGGTGAGGCGCAGCACCTGCTCGCCAGCCTGGCGCCACTCGCCCAGATCCGGCGACAGCAAAGGGCGGGCGAGCACGATGCGCCAGTGGCGCCCTTCGCGCGAAACGCCCACGTCGCTGTATCGCCGGTCCAGCAGTGGATCGCAATAGCGCTGCTTCATCAGGTCCATCGCTACGGCGGCGGTGTCGGGCCCGGACAAGGTGACAGAGTAGACCTTTGCCGCCGGATATCCGCGCGCTTTCAGGGCGTCCTGCAAACCGGGCTCCAGGCCAACGAGGCGGCGATCGGGCGCAAGCGGACCGGCAGCGGCTCTGCGCTTGCCCTCGCAGTGCTGCGGCGTGCCGCGGTATGCGTTGATCAGGCTCACCAGTTCATCCTGCTGCTGCGCCAAGGCAGTTCCCGCCGCAAGCGCGGCCGCGCAGAACACGAGTGTGCGGCGCGCTCGAGCATCGCGCCGTGGCGGGGGTTCGGTCCGGCATCTTGCACGCATGGGCCTTGTGGCGCCGGGTGCGCCGCATAGCGCAATCATCATCTCACTCTTTCAAGACGAGGAGTCTGTCACCCAGGCGCTGCCAGATCAGCATGCGATCCAAGCCGGGGCGCCCAAGATTGCGACCCGTGTACTCCGCGGACTGAGCTCTTCAAAGTGGGGCAGATTCAAGTCGGCGTTGCAAAGCTGATCAACACCTTCCCCAATGAAAAAGGCGGTCTACTGGATGCCAGTAGACCGCCTTTGACGTTGTAATGGTGGAGCTGGCGGGAATTGAACCCGCGTCCGCAAGCCTTCTTCGTACAGTTCTACATGTGTAGCCGTCTGATTGAGTCTCGCCTCCTGGACCGCGCAGCGGCACGCCATCCAGAACGCCAGTCACCTATTTTCTCGTCCCATGCCAAGTGACCCGGCACAGGACCAGCCTATGAAATTATCTTTGCAGCCGGGAGCCCTTAACTTGCGCTAAAGACCCCTTGCCCAGCCCATAGGCCTGCTGTTGCAAAGCTCACCGGCAATTAAGCGGCGAGTGCGAAACGTT